>JBPCVQ010000457.1:0-39335 GCA_051010395.1 Geminicoccaceae bacterium
CATGTGACTAGCCTTTCACCACCATAGGAGTACACTAAACCCCGCACCCCCGACGCCGTACTAGGAATACGACGCCGGAGGCAGACCACCCCGAAGGATGGTCTCCCCAGTTGGCCTAACAACCGGAGGCGTACCCATGCGGATATCGCATCTTACTTATGCGGGTCTAGTGGCGATTGCCACCACCGCAACTTTTCTCGCCCCTGTCACCGCATTCTCACAGCAGCGACAACGTGTCCCCTGCGGCGACCGTACGGCGATCATCGATCATCTGAAGGACGGCTATTCCGAGAGCGTCACAGCGATGGGCCTCGATTCCCAAGGCCGTGTGCTTGAGGTTCTCACCGCGCAGTCCGGAACCTGGACGATGCTTATATCGACGCCCGACGGACGCACCTGTTTGATCGCCAGTGGCATTGCCTGGGAGGAACTCCAGATCAAGGCCGGGGAGGGTCCGGCACTATGACTCACCACGATGAGATCGTCTGCATTTTTGTCTCGGTGGCCGTCGTGGCCGCAACGATCCTGGCCCATGTGGTGCTGTCATGAGCATTAAAGACGCTTGGGCGCAGAGCATACCTCTTCGGGTTCTCCTCACGTTCATGACCACCGTGGGGGCGGCAGCGGTCATCGGCATGGTGACGTTGATCGGAGATGTCCGAGAAAATACCGCTGTCGTTCAGTCCATGCGAGCGGAGATCGTGCAGCTCCGCCAGGACTTCGGCGAGCGTCTGAGATATCTGGAACGAGCTAGACGGGGGTTGCCACCGGGAGAGCCGTGATGGCTGTCCGTCTCGTCCCCCGCCCGCGCAAGTATGACCTTGAGGCCGGCGGGAAGCTGATCCCTCTTCGGCCAAGCGAAGCCGTGCTGATGTCCCGCCTGATGGGGGCGAAGGGTTTCGTCACGATGAACGACCTCATAGACGCGCTTTACGGTATGGAACCAGACGGCGGTCCGTTGACTGCCGATGAATGCGTGCGAGTCAACATGTCGCGCATACGCAGAAAACTAGGTGGAACCGGAGTGCGGATCGTGGGCCGCTCCTGGCACGGATACATGATTGAAGATGCCGCTCAGTAACTACCCCTGAAACTACAGAAGAGTTCAACATGCTGACCAAATACGACAAAGCCGGCGGTGCCGTTATAGGCGCAGCGTTGGGGACCATCATCGCTTACTACTATCCCATGCCGATGGAGGTGCAGGGTGCCGTGTCGCTTGTCCTGTCCGGCTTCCTGGTGTGGCTCTTCCCCAACAAGGAGACCTGACATGACACATCAGGCAACGAATGTTGTCAGCATCCCCGGATGGGTGTCTAACCAGCAAAACCAGCACCCCAGCTGGGTATCGCTGAGTCCGATCCCGGACCCACGTTGCATGCAAATCGTTGTTCCGTTGCCCGTTGGAGGCAATCAAACGGTTGTGCGCGTGAGCGACGACGGGAGCTACACCGTCAAAGTCAACGAGCCTGCCGAGGAGAACTGACATGCGATACCTGATCCCCATTCTCGCGGCCCTGGCACTGCAAGCCTGCGGCGGCCCCGTCACACAGACGCTCGCCAAGGGTGTTGACGAAGCCTGCGCGCAGTTCAATGCGAACCCGCTGACGGCATTGCCCCTGCGAAAGCAGACGGTCGGGTCGATCAACGCGCTGACCACGAACGGCAACTACACCGCAGCGGACTGCGACAGCGATGGACAGCCGGATTTCGAGATCGACGCGAACGGTCAGCCGTTGCCCACGGTGCCGTGACAAATTGACACGTTACGTTTCCGACTTTTAATTAATGGCAGATTTAAGGCCCGTCTCTCCCTAACCGGAGGGCGGGCTTTCTTCGTTTCAGGGCACCGCCTTCACGATAACCCCGGGCCCCTTCGACGGCCAATCCGGTTGGACCTCTACATTCTTGTGGCCGCATTTAGGGCACATGATGCAGTGATGTACGTATTCGATCGGAAAGATGTTGCCGAGCACAGCGGCGAGCGTCTTCCCGTCCAACACGTCGCTATGGCCGCATCGGCAGCGGTAGTAGAGCCCGATACCGTTGTCCAGAAGGGTTTGCAGGGTGGCGGTCATGCGGGGTGATCCTCGCACCACTTCAGCGCAGCTTTCGCGTCGTTGGCATCGTCGCCTTCGCCGGCAGCAATCCCGATAAGCGCGGCTTCCATGCGAGCTGTATTGAAAGCGGCTTGGCGACTCTGAATCACATACCCGGCAGCGTCGAGTTCTTCAATGAGACTTTTTGCTGCGAGCGAGCCCAGTTGTGAGAATGGATTTAGCCCACCTGCCGGGCCAAATTCAGCAATCATCTCTTCCGGTGTTTTCATTGAACCACTCCCACAATCAAGGCCATCACCTTTATGAACAGAGCCATTGTTAAAGCGCCCGCTAAGAAGCACGCAACATATCGGATATAGCGCTTGGAAAGCATGTCACTCCACCTATGCTGCCAGAGCCAGAAGCCCATTAGGCCGTTTCCTCAATCGGCGGAACATCCTGATAAATACCATCGCATATCAAGCCGTCGCTGCCATTGTGCTTCCACGGTAACAGCGTTTCCCCGGTTCCGCCTGCCGGCATAACGCCAGCATAGACATGGCCACATTCAGCACAGCGTACCAATGGTCGCCCCGGCCGAAATCCTGACTTGGCCTTCAACTTCGGCATCTCACTCACTCCATATCGTTCGCGCGGAGGGCGGCGATGCATTCTTGCGGCGTTCCGACTTCGATGAAGCCTGAACAATTCATACTGCCATTTCTCAACAGACCGCCGTCGTTACTGTGGTTGATGAGCGGCATCTGGAGATAGACACGGCCGCAGGTGTCACACCAATATGCTGAACTCCCCTCCGTCGCCTTTTCCAATTTGGCGATGAGATCGGTGATGTCTGTATCGGTCATTGCTGGGGCTTGTCACGCTGGTGAATTGCATGCAGCGCTTTCAGCATGCCGAGCAAGACCGCCAGATCGGATCGCATTTGATAGCCGGCACTGACAGTCAGGCCGTCATGCATGTCATCACCAGATTCCGGCAAGAACCAAGTCTCCTCCATCCGGTCAATAAATTCTGCTACAGCATCTCTCTTATCCATTGCTCGTGCTCCAGTTGTTCAGAATTAATCCTGTAACCCATTGGCCTGCATAGGCCATTTCTGCGCCCTCGATTCTGAAAAGCGCTTGTTTTCCGCCAACCCCCGATATCTCTTAATCATCTGCTCAAGGCTTCCCACGCTCCGCGCCGCACACGCGGCAACGCTCGCCGAGCGGCACGACAAGTGCGCAGCGTTCGCAATACCAATCCTTGGGTTTTTCGTCAGGGTCGGGCCAGTCGGTGGTTCCGTTGCACCACCCGACCACTGTTCTGCGGGCCGCTAAGTATCTGGGGAATATGGTCGGAGTGAGAGGATTCGAACCTCCGGCCCCTGCCTCCCGAAGACAGTGCCCCCGCGGGAAATCAAGGGTTTCTGCGGTTTTCTGCGGTGCGGTGTACATCGTTTGTGTCCGTTATGGGCCTTCTGTGTTCTGGGTAGTGGGTTCAATCGAACCGGTGGCCCCTGTTCTTGGCCCCTCTCCTACCTGTAGCCACCGATCAAAATCATCTGCCATGCATAACGAAGCGGCAGCAACATTCCGCGCCGTTGCTCCATTCACTTCCATTGATCCGGCCATAATTCGAGCCACTGCCCTTAACGCCGTCATACGGACGAAAACACGCGGATCAGCAATTGAGGGTTTCCCGTCTTCCCCAACATGAACCAGCATACTTTTCGGCTTATCTGTCATAATTCATCCCTCCAATGCTTGCGCCGCCCCTCTCAGGTACGACGGTGAATACCGGGCATAGACCCGATAGGTGATATCCGGGCTTGAGTGCCCGAGATACTGTGCAATCTCAGCCATGGGCGTTCCGGCCTCTGCCATCCATACGGCGGCGGTGTGCCGTAGGACATGGGGCGTCACGTCCTTGCCCAGCCCAGCACGCTCTACAGCCCGCATAAACGCCTTCCTGATGCGCTTGACCCGCTTGCCGCCATACTCGATCACGAAGGGGGTCAGCGCGCATTCTCGGGCTTCCCTGAGGGCATCAGACGCTCTCTGAGTGATTGGTACCGTTGCTCGGCCTTTAAGGCGTGTTCCGCTGCCGAGCCGGATGATTCCTCGATCGAGGTCAACACGGTTCCAGGAAAGGTCGAGTAGGGCTGTGGCCCTGGCAGCAGTTGCCAAGGCAAGAACGACAAATAGGTAGACGTGCGGAGTACGTATCGCAGCCTCAACCAATGCCTCGTATTCCTCACGGCTCAGGTGTCTCTCTCTTGGGGGCGGCGGTGGGGGCAGTTCGAACACAGCCCGTACTTGCGGGTCAAACCATCGCAACCCAGCGCGTAGAGTGGAAAATTCCCGTCGAATTGTGCCGGCAGATGCAGATCGTTCGATGCTATATTGTCTGCAAAGGTCGCGTGTAACTTGGTGAGGTAGAAGGCTGCCGAACAATGGCCTAAGTCGTTTCCACGCGTAATGAAGGCGGTCGGCGTCACTGGCAGTACGGCGCTTGTCTCTAAGGTAGGCTTGCATGATGTCGGCAATGGTCTCTCCCGGAGCGTTCCAGCGTTTCAGGAAGTCGGCGAAGTTACGTTCGGCCTCGGCACGATCCTTGGTACGGAGCGAGGCCCGTTTGGTTCCATCGTCCTGCCAGATCGCGTACCATTGTCCCCTGTATCGTCCGAGTCTTGGCTGCATCCCTCGTACTCCTCAACCGCGCTTACGGGAATGCGGATGAGCTTGTCGCCGAGACGGATGTGTCTAAGCTGGCCGCGTCGTATCATGTTACGAACGTGCTTTGGACTGCAACGCCATCGCTTGGCGAGCGATACTGTCGTGAATGGAGGGCTAGTCATTCTTTTTATCCTCGTCGGTTGTCATAGTCGTGAACCCCCCGACGAACCAACCGACGATGAAACCGAATGCACTAGGCACAACGATTGCTAACCATAATGGTATGCTGATTTCCATGTCAGCCATCACTCCCCCTCCTGTGCTGCATCGATAGGGAGGGCGGCGATTTTGATGGATGCCTTCCTGTAGGCATATTCCATGCCGCTGTTGTAGTCATAGCCATCAACCGCCCCCATTTCCTGCGCAGCCTCTTCGCACCATCGCACCGCCCTCTCGCGCATGTCCTCGGCTGCGTTTGGGCCATCGGGGCTGCGGTCTTTGAGTGCCATCATATAGCCATCGCGGAACCGGGCGGCTTCAAGCACGTCAGCGTCGATGTGATAGCAACCGCTGCTGTGTCGTTTGCCCGACTTCAGCGCCTCCTCCAGCCGCGCGCATTTGGCCTTCAACTGATCGATGGCGTCGCGTGGGTATAGCGACTCATACATAGTCTCCGTGGTTGGGTCGCTCATCGTCTCGCTTGCTCCGTCAGGTATGGGTCGGTCATATCTTCATGGCCCTGTAGTTTGCCTGCTGCGTACGCCATGCTTCGATCTTCATTTCTGCCGCCACTCGCCGGGCCCGGTTGAATTCGTCGGCGTAGACGGCTTGTTTCAGCTTGTCCAAGTGGGCCATGTATCGGCCATCCGCGTAGGCGTCCCGTTCCTGGGCGTTGTGGGCTTTCTCCGTCGATTCCTTCATCAGCACGGCTTTGAGAGCCTTGCGGTATTCCTCGCAGAAGATCCGTTCTGCCTTTGCCGTAGCGGCCGACGATGCATTGTCCCGGAGGAAATCGAGCGCCGCCTGTAGCTGTTCCTCGGTCACGTTGCTGTTGTGGCCGATGGTCATTCTTCAGCCTCTACGTCTCCCCAATCAGAAACAGCCCAACTCGTTGAGGTCGTATCGTCGATATTTCTGATCGTGCCATTTAGTTGGCCAAGGAACTTGCTACCGGGCCATGTCGCGTCAGCAGACTTGATTTGCTCGGCAAGCTGGCGCCATTCTTTCAGTGGCATCAAGAAAGCGATCTCAACATCCATGTCGGCTAGTTTTTGCTGGTCGATCTGGTATCGGGCTTTCATCTCCGCCTCCATTCTTGGACCGCATACCGGCCCATCTCGATGAGCTGTTCCCCCTTGTATTTCCGGGAGAGCGACCAGAGCTTGGCGGCGAGGTCGAGGGGGTCGCCGCGGCACATCGACCAGAAAGAAAACTCGCCCATGTTGTGCTGCGAGCCGTGACATGGCGGGCAGAGCGGCACCGCATATCGATCCGATGGTTTGCGTGACACGGCGCCATCGGAACCATTGCGGACATGAGCGGCTTCAACCGGCGGCTTGTTGTTGCATCCTGCGCATGGCAAATGCCGAATGAACGCCAGATGATCCCGGTCCCGTTCCCAGGCTTGCTTACGCACCTTGGGGCGTGTGTCGGGCTTTCCGAATTGGCAGCGTCCTTGGGGCATTATGCTCTTGCTCCGTGGCCTTCAGTCTCCGGGAAATTGGCGTGCAGTCGATGGTGGCATTTGGCACAGAGCCATGTCACATCCAGTGGAACGCTATAATCTCGGTGGTGGGCATGAACATGCTCAGCTGTTCCGCAGAATAAGCACGGCTCTTTTTTTAGCTTGCCGTCTCGAATGGCGTTTCCTACAGCCGTCTGCGCTCGATAGGCTGCCGGGTGCTGCTCTCGCCATGCGGCGGTGTTCTGACGGCGCCGCGCTACATTATGTGGCTGTTTGGCCCGGTCCCGGTCATATTCGCGGACGCTCTCATCATTCCGGCGCCGCTCGCGGACCATGGCGCACCGACACGGTTTGCATTTACGGTCGCCGTCATAGAATTCCGTTGGCGCTTTGGTCTCGCCGCATTTGATGCACGTCTTCATCAGAACGGAATCGAGTCATCCAATGGATCATCGGAATACCCACCACCACCCTGCGGGGCAGTAGCGGCGGGAGGCTGCCCAGGCGACTTGGGGGCAGGCCCATTACTGTGTGCCGGCATCGCGTTCGGGGGGGCCATCAAGCGAATGGCCGGCACGCTCTGGCCCTGGAATTGAACGATAGCGGTGTAAAGCTCGACACGCTGGCCGGGCCACCTGTCGGTATCGTCGCCGTACAGGCTGGCAATCATCATGCCGTTGGTTTGGTTGAGAACCATTCCCTTCTCGGCGCCCTCGAAGTAAAGAACCGGTTTGGGATGTTCGTTCTCATTGATGCTCTCCATTTCCACACGGGCCATGGTGAGTGTGAAGCGCCGGTTATCGAGATCGGCGGCCTTGAGATACTTCGACGGGAAGGCTTGAGACATTTTCATTCTGTAGGTCCTTTCGCGGGAGTGAAGAGAGGGCAAAATCCATCGTTGATATCTGAGGCATACATGTACGGAGCGAACCGATCCCATTTGCCTCGGGTGACAAATCCAAACCCTGACGAGCGAGGGAATTTGAGACACATCCAATAGCGGGGGTGATTGCCACGCTCCCGGTGCAGATTGTCGCAATCCTCGCAATAGACCGGTGCCTCGCTCACCCTTGGAGCCTCGGGATGGGGTTTGCTCTGTGAAGTCATTGATTATTCACCTTAATTGGCGTAACATTGGTCAGGTCGGTTTGGTGTTGCGCTTTGGCTTTTTCTGCGAGCCGGGCATATCGGCTGGCCCTCAACGTGCACACCCGCGCAAGATCAGCGTAAAACTGAGCCGATCCGGTTTTTTCCCAATGAAGAGATTCCGCCATCTTCAATCGGCAGACCGGGATAAATTTCAGCCATTGTTCGGCCAAGTCTTCGTACCAGTCTGAAAGCATTCGATATTCTCGTTGCTCGCTCATATCGCCACCATCACCCCAAACATGATCAACACGACCACCAAGTATAAGCAGAGTAGCCAAAGGGCTATGCGTAGGATGGTCATGGCTTGCTGCGCACAAAGCCGGTGCCGCCACATGCTGCGCATGGTAAATACCGATATTCGCTGTAGGGCAGAGTGACGATCCGCGAATCCGGGAATTCTTCCATGCCTCGCCCTTCACAAAGATCGCACCGCTTTAATGGCGGCTGGGCTTCATCTTCGGTATGCATCGTTCATCTCCAGTGTGGCTCGCCCTCAACCGCAGGGGATGCCCCATTCAGGCTGGCCGGGGTCTGAGTTCTTGATGGCGTCCCGGACACACCCCTTGATGTAGAGGCCGTTCGGCGTGACGGCGCGATATCCAAGCGCGTGTTCCAATCCGACCCGCGCCGTTGCGAGCAATCCCGCCATCCTCTGTGCCTCGATCTCTGCGTCGATCAACGGTTCCGGGTGGTGGCCGAAGCGGCCTAACTTTTCATCGGTCATGTCTTGTCTCCAGTGTGGCTCGCTGGCCAAGGTCGGATGCGGGTCGGATTTGCACCGACAACTTGGCGGTTCCTTTCGTCGCCGACAGATAGCGGTTAGGGCTTGCATCCACCGATCCCGCACTTCCGCCACCCTCACCGCTCACTGCCGATGCTGACATACGGTCTTGGGCTGCACAGGCGGCGATCTGTACGTGTTCGTCCACGCTGCCGCATCCGTCCAAAAGCCCCGCAAGACGCTTGGAGAGAGGCGGGTGGGGCACGCCGACAGCGACGTGACGTGCCCCGTTGCCACGATGCGATCATTTGGATCATCCGGGCTGATCGCCATTGCCACTCTCGGTGGTCGGTTCGTGTTCGCCGTCTAATCGGCGGATTAGCTCTTGCGCCTGTCGAACTGCCGTCTCTAATTCGGGCCTCCACTCTCCGCACCATTGATTCCTCCACATCAACGGAAAGTCGGTTTCACCTAAGGGTGGGAAGCGCCGACAAACGCCGCTTTCCTGACCATTTCCCTCATCTGTGAGGCACCAAAACCGGCACGTCTCACACGTAGGCTTATCCGTCATCTTCATCCTCAAGGTCATCGACCTCTTTCCACTCGTAGCCGCACATGGCACAGAACCAGCGATTGCCGAAGAGCCCCGTCCACCACGCTCGGCAATTCGGACACCGTGCATTCTGGTCTCTCAAGCTGCGCATCCGGTACTGACGCCGACGAGCGAATGGAAGCGTCATCTCTCATCCCCGGTTGCTGTGTTGGGGGTGGCCTTGGCGATGGCGGCGGCGGTTTGCTTAATTCGAACGATTGTCGCCGGGTCAAATCGGGAGGACATCGAATCATCGCTCCAGCCGGCGTAAGCGTCATGCCATGCAAACAGCGCCTCCAGTAGATCGCCGTTGATCTCGCAAAGGCGGCCGACCATTCCTTGTTCGATCCTGTCGGCCGGCAGTTCAGAGCCAAGAAAGGCATTCCAGCAGGCCGCTGCGTAGGCGGCGTTCGCTTCGCATATTTCGGCAGGTAGTTGCGCGCCGGCATTCGTAACGCAGTTCATGATTGTTACGCGCTCGTTGTCTGGATACAGCCGAGAGTCGTAGCCGCGAACGAGGACGGCATCACCCGCGCTGGTCGTCACTTCGACCGGTTGACGTTCCAGAAAGCCAGTCGGCGTATGCCCGCTCATCTCCCGCTCTCCTCCATGATCTCTTCGTACTGAGCAAACAGGGTGCATTCCTCGCATAACTCTGTTTCGGCTTCCCGAGGACGTTCCATGCAATGCGGGCATAGGTCCCGTATCGGATGATTGCGGATGTAAGGGGAGACCGTGTTGTGGTCAGTCATCGGCCTTCTCCGCCGCTGCTATGGCGCGGCCAAATGCCTTCAGCATCTTTCTTTTGGTCGTCCATGGATCGTCGTTGAAGTACTCAGGAATCACGCCGCCAGTAGCTCTCTGAAGATGCGCATAAGCGGCCGTATTCGAGACCGCCTTGACATCAATCTGGTTTGCCTGGGCTATTGCTCCTGTCGCGCAGTACCGAGTTTTCTGCCTTCTCGGCCATCCGTTCTTCTTTGGCTTGGCCGGCTTCGTCGGTGACTCTTTACACCATCCGCCCTTGATTAGCGCCCTGGCCTTCCTCAGAATTTCGACCGTCTTTGACATGGCGTTTCCCTCTCAAGCAGCTTCAGATCGCGCGCTATCCAGTTCCTCGGTGATGCTGTCCGCACCGTTGTTGATGCTCTCCAAGGCTTCGTCGAAGAAGTCAGGGGCGTCGTCGTGTCCGTTGCCCTGTGCGCGTGCGATCAGGCTGCGTAGCTGCTCGGCAAGGGTCGTCGCCTCGGATTGGATCGCTACCGCTTCCTTGCGGTTGATCGGCTGGGTGAGGTCGGTGGTGGCCACGGCCCATCTCCGTTTGAGGTGATGGGCTGAGTATCGGACGATTTGTCCCCAATGTCAAGGACAATTTGTCCGATTACCGGACAGGAAAATATGCTCACATCTGTCCGATGTGCTTAGGCCGAGCGTTTTTTGCTGATAGGTGTGGCGGGCTGCTGGCGTGGACCGCGTGCGGCCTGCTTGCGTCCGGTCAGTAGATAGAGAACGTCGAGCCCGGTCAACGCTGCAAACTGTTCGAACAGGTGCGGCGGTAAGCTGCCCCTGGTCTCATGCTTGCGATACGCCTCGCGACCGATGCTGAGCCATTCCCCTATCTGTTCCTGCGTTACGCCCCTGTGAATCCGAGCGGTGCGCATCCGGTCCGCAAGCCCACTTCTGTAGGCTTTTTCGGACATGCTGAATGATCGCACGCTGGGAAATGGAGTCACGGTAAACGCCGTCCTTGACAAACCGGACATATCGTCCGACAGTTTCGCCATGGATGACGTGTTCTCAGATTCCGTTTGGCCGAAGGTGCGTGCCTTGGCAGAAGCCGCCGGCTTTAAGTCAGATACGGTGATGAAGTGGCGGATCAGGGGTCGCATTCCCGGCGACCGCCGGCTGTCGCTCGCAGCGGCGACTTCCGATGAGGCGGTCAGATCGGCATTGCTGATGACCAGTCGCGGAAACTCCGACACGGACACCCCCAATAGCTGCGCGGCCATTGGAGGGTAACAGATTGCGAAACTGTGGCAACATAGTTACTAATGCGCGTACGGGAAAACCCTTAGCCGGCAAAGCACAAGGTGTTTCCCTTAAGTACACGTCGTTGGACTGGCAAACATTCAACAGGCTATCCACAAGGCGCTCACGGAACCGTGATAGCTCTTTCGTTTTGCTGCCGTTCGAGCCTCTCCAAAAGGTTGTCGACGGCCTTACCGATACTGACGAATTGCGACACCGGACGCCCCGCACCCCCGACGACATCGGTGGCGTAGTCCGGCTGGCGCATGGGACCGGGGGCCTGGCCTCCCTCAGTTGCTCCCGGTCCCTTCAACACTTCACCCATTCGTCTCGCTCCTCTCGCATTCAAAGCTATGCGAGGGGTCTGACATGCGGGTGTCAAAGTCTGACAAGGGCGCGTCAATGACTGACACGGCGAACGAAGCAACGGTTGCTGAGGATTACTGGCGGATCGTCCAGCGCGTCACCGGGCCATTGCAACCGCACGACACCAAGGAAAGCTGGAGAGCGAAAGCGGCGCGCATCTTCGGCGTGAAAGAACGTCGCATCCGTGCCTTGAGCGAAGGGCGCGTTGAACGCACCGGGGCTGTCGAATTCGAGAACGCCAAGCGGATAGATGAGGAACATCGCCGCCGCGAAATCGCGCGTCTGGAGCAACAGGTAGCTGTCGCTTATGCGCGCTGCCAGGACGATAAAAATGCGTTCATTGAAACGCTGGTTGAAATTGTTGGCCCGAGGCATCCGCTGGTTTCGAAGTTCGCGAGCATTGGAGAGAGACGAGCAGGAGCTTCAGTCCAAGAGGATGGAGAGGCGTAAGTGAACGAGCTTGTCAGCACTGTCGAATTGGCTTCGAGGTTCGGCATTTCCAGACATGCTGTGTTCCGGGCGTTCAAGGACGGTCGATTGGAAGGCGAATATCAGAAGAGCCGCATTTTCGTGCAGTCGATATCAGACGGTGATTTCCGGCGAATCTTTCCGTTGGCGGCATCAGAGCGTGAGCTTTACCGGCGCTGGATGCAGGACCACGATATTTGTGCAATGGGCGTCCGTGCCGTGAGGGAAACGGCATGAGCGAAGACGCCCTTCAACGCTCCATGGTCGATTGGCTCAATGCCTGCGTCCCGCCCCCGCCTGACGGGCCGTGGTGGACAGCCGTCAACCCGATCCCCGGCAAGACGAAAGCTGCTGCTGGAAGATCCAAGGCCATGGGCATGAAGGCCGGCACCCCGGATTTCGTGTTCTGCGTATCGGGTCGGTTCGTGGGTATCGAGGTCAAGCAGCCCGCGAAGTATCTCTCCCCCGTGCAGCGCGATGTCCATATGGCCATCAGCATGTGCAAGGGCGTCGTTCATACCGTGAGGTCGATCGACGATCTGGAGGCGTTTATGCGCGTTCTGCGGGTGCCATTGCGGGTCAGCCCTGATGTGGGGACCGCGGCATGAGCCTCACCGCACGCCAGCAGAAGAAAGTGCTCCGCATGCGCAAGGCGGGCGTTGAGTGCCTCGATATAGCCGCGGCCCTCAAGGTGGGCGTCAAGGCGGTATCGGGCGTCATTGCGAATGACAAGAACCGGCGTTCAATGCTCAGGATGGGCGAGATAGCCCGTCTTGTGACCGTGAAGGACCCAGAGGCATACATGCGCCGGCTTGGCGTGGACTATTCGGAGGCCGCGTGATGGGGCTGTACGAATTCCATCAATGCGGTGCTTTGCCAGAGGTTCCGGTGCGCCGCAAGGAGGATGTTTTACAGATTGTGAAGCGTTGGGAGGATGGTCCCGACGAAGGGTTGCTCGTGGGCGATGAGTGGATCGACTGGGATACTCTTGAGCAAGATATGCACGCCCTTGCCGCCGTCGCGATGGAGGCTTTGCCGGACTGATGGCCAAGATCACCCCCAAGACGGCCGAACGACTCTCCTTGCTGCATCACGGAACGCAGCCGGCCAGCCTGTCCGCGAATGCCATTCTCCAAACCGCCCAGGCCGACCTACGACGAAAGCGCAAGCCGTGTTTCCTGAAGAAGCATGTCAAGGACGCCAACGCAGCTTCGGACATTCTACGTAAGGCCGTCGAAGAGTATCGAGACGGCATCGGTGCCAGCGATGTGAATACGGCACGCGTTTACTCCAATCTTGACACGCTGAAGCTGGCGCTCGCCAAGGCGCTTCAGGATGGAATGTGATGCGTTTTGACGAGAGTTTCGCTCAGTATCTGGAGGCCAAATCGGCCTATCCGGATTGCCTGCTGTTCTTCCGCATGGGCGATTTCTACGAGCTGTTCATGGAAGACGCGGTCGCCGCAGCCCAGGCGCTCGACATCACGCTCACCAAGCGCGGCCGCCAGGACGGCGAGGACATCCCCATGGCCGGGGTTCCGGTCCATGCCCATGAGAGCTATCTGGCGCGGCTGATCCGCAAGGGGTTCCGGGTCGCCATCTGCGAGCAGGTGGAGGGCAGTCAGGGCAAGCCGGTCACGAATGTGGTGACACCCGGAAAGGTTTCCGCGTGATGCCCGACCGCTTCGACGAGTTCTGGGCCATCGCCCCCCGCAAGCGCGGCAAGGGCGCTGCACGCAAGGCATACGCGAAGGCTCTCACGATAGCGGACGAAGACGAGATCCTCACCGGCGCCCGCAGATGGCGACAGGAAAGCGTCGGGAAAGACCCGTCCTACATCTGCCACCCGGCGACATGGCTCAATCAGGAGCGGTGGGAGGACGAGCCCGACGCGGTTGTCAGCGCCGATCCAGAGGCCGTATGGCGCACCAAGGCGTCGATGGCGATGAAGTCATGGGGGCGGCAGTTTCTCACCCGCCAGGATTACGAAGAACTTCACAGCCGCGGGCTGATCACCAGAGAGCGGATGGAGGAGGTGCTGTGACGGCAGAAATCGTTTCCATAATCAAGGTTCGGCACGAATGGCGCTCAATCCTGCATATGCCGCAGTTGGAATATCGTTGTCCATTTTGCGGTGTCCATGAGCGAGACGTTCAAACAGGTCGAAAATCCGAATGGTGCCCTAAACCACTGATGAAGAACACACAATGACGCTGTCCGTCTCTATCGCTGCTAGCGTCTACATCGGCATCGTCTACTTGGGCTATAGACTGGATGTTTACGCATGGAATGGCGGTATTTGCCGAATATGCGGCGGTCGGATGAACTGGTTTGACACCGACAGCCAGGGCGGTCGTGGGTATCGCTGCGAAAATGACAACTGGGAGCCTGAGAAACACCCGCATCGGTGTGTTTGGATCAGCTACCCAAGGGTGGATATGAAATAAGAAAAGGGCCGGTTGCTTGGGAGCATCCCCGGCCCTCACTTGACTGATCTGGAGAGATCATCGTTGGCAAAGTGGTAATACCAATTTTGCCCGGATAGGTCAAGTGCTCATGTGGTCCCCACGGATGGCCGCCCGTAAAACGGCCAAAAACACATCCGGGCAATGGTTCCCTTTCCATCCCGGACCCGTGGCGCGAGTGTTTGGATGGGTGGTGGTGCTGAGACGATAATGCTTACAGGCGCGTCGTATTGGAAAGCCGACAGGCCCTAACGCGACAAAGAACGGGAGCCCCGCCGCCTCTCAGGCACGTCAGGCATCACCATCCTCCCAAGCACTCGTGTAGGCGCAAACGGCGGCGCGAATTTACCTCTCGCGCCGCGGATCAGGGCCTAAACGCTGATCCGGGGACAATGAGTACCCTGCCGAGAGGCTCCCGCTGGTAACGGGCGTGGGGATACCACGGGGGAAAAGGGCGAGCTATGCCCAGAGCAAGGAGAGACGGATGAGCGAGCGGTGCGACAAACATGACCGAGAGAAAGTGCCACTTGAAGTAGGGCATGGCCGCCCGCCCCTGATGATCTGCGAAAAGTGTGCCGAGGAGATTGAGCGATGGTTGCTTGAAACTCAGAGAGCAGCGATGCGCCCTATGTAGCCCAACCCCCAGAGGAACGGACACGATGAGCGAGGCATGGCTTGTGATCTACAAAGGCCGGATTCTTGCTGTTTCCGCTACTGAAGGCCATGCATGGGGCACGGCCCAAAACCTTGGTCTAATCACGGCCTGGTTTCATCCCGGTGGCGGTGGCGGTGCAATCGTCGACGGCTTGGAGGTTGTCCGCATCCCTCACAAAGGCAAGGTATCCTGATGAGCGATGAGCGTTTCTACGTCGTCGGTCGCGTCCAGCGGAACACCGAGATCAAGCTGGCCGAGGACGTGGAAAAGATGGGCGTCGATGTCTGTTGCCCCACCAAGACCTCAAAGGGCCGCAGACGGCGCGGAGAGCAGGGCAGGGAGACGGTTAAGCGTCCGGCCCTGCCCAACTGCCTCGTGGTGGATGAAGAAGCCTGGGAGGACCCTGAGAAGCGCGACGGGCTTTCCCGCGACAGCCGGTTCTACGGCTTCATGAAGGTCGGACAGGATATCGCGAAGATCCGGGAGGCCATTGTCGATGAATTCAAGTCCCGGAAGATCTGGGATCACGATGAGGTGGAATTCTACTCCGGCCCGTTGTGGTATCCGGTATTCTACAGAGGTGATCGGGTGACGATCAAAGGCGGCCCGTGGCAAGGGCTGAAAGCCGAGGTGATCGAGAGAAAGGCCGGACGCTATCGGATCAACAACATGGAGTTGACTTACCCTGTCGAGTTGGATGGGTTGCAGCTGTGCTTGCAGCCCCAGTCTTGAAATCCCCACATTTCTGTGTAGAATGCGCGGCGTGATCGTAATGTCCTGGTCCAACTAGACGAAGCGAGCACGACGTAAGGGGCGTATAGCCTTGGAGCCTGGGCTGAGTGGCTGCTCAGCCCGGCCCACGGTCACAGTGACGCAGCGTACCGGTGGTCCACGTCACACCCGCTAACGCTGAGATGGTTTCTCGGGCGGTGGCTGCGCCGTTCCAGAGTGGCGGTCGTTGGAGCAAGATCGTCTGGCAATAAGTGAGAGATGCCCAAGGTTCCTAGGCTTGGCAGCCCACTAAAGTCAGATGTGTGCAGGGCCTGTTTGTCAAGGGGAAGGGTAGCCTTAATCCAGCGTAACCCACGCCCCGCTCGACCTTTAATCACCCTTAGTATCTGGCGCGTTATCTTCGGTATCGAATTCATCGATGATAACGTTTGGCAACAGTCTTGCTTCAATAGTTCTGCCCAAGAGAACCAGTGGGTCTGTGAGTCTTTTGTCGACGACAAATTCAAGCGCTTCTCTGGCACTGCCAAGCACGGCGATTTGTTGTCCTTGATGCTGAACTGACCATAGTGTCGCCATCTCTCATCCTTTCTTGTTTGCAAGTATTTTGCGGGCATCACGTAATGCGCTGCGATCGGTGCGGGTGAAATGTACGGCTCCATCAAAGCTCTCAAGGCGATCTGTGACGAACCCCAACACTTTCACCAACGCAGCTTCGCGATTGCGAAGACGGATAAATTCTTTTTGCATCTGTTCAAACTCAGTAAATCTAGTGGGCCGCATCTCTCACCCCTCCTCTACGGTGCCGTAGGTTCTTCGCTGTCTCGAACAGACATAAGATATGTGGCGGCTTTGATGCGCCGGATCAGTAAATTTCGCCGCTCTCGAAGTTGTTCAAAGCGTGGCTCGATTTCATCTAGTTCCGTGCGCCACATCTTAACATCGGAGTCAGTAATCGGCAGTGTGACTTCATCCATCTCTCACCCCTCCTTGTCTGCAAGGGCTTTGTCGGCCATCTCAAGCGCTTTGCCCTCTGCAATGGTGCATCCGGTGCGTTTTCGAATGGCGGCGCATAATTCGGTCAGCGCCTCCACCAACACAGCTTCACGCTTACGAAGGCGGTCTTCGATCTCGAACATCTTAGCGCAAACAATGCAGTCGGTGCGTAGTGACTTTCCGTGCGGGCAGACCATTTTAGCCATATCTCACTCTCCCGACGCGGGCTTGTTGAGGTTGGCGAGGGTGTCGGCCAGATTAGCAATATGCTCGGTATCGATTAGCCGACCCATAGGAGACCACCAGCCATCGGGTAGCTCCGGGCTAGTCTTTCGTTCGTATTCGCCGAATGCGTTGACAACTGCCTGCGCTGGTTCCCGTAGCTCATCCCTTTGGTTGGTGAGCCGTTCGATTTCGTTTTGCAGGCAGTCGTAAGACCGTTCGTCTAGGTTGTCCCAATCGCTCATATCTCATCCTCCAGTAGAGGGGCGCTTGCGCCGTGAAGCTATATAGCCGACGCCGAATGTCAGTAGCGTAACGGTCCCAAATATGACGGGCGTCCAATGTGTGGTGAAGGTAGCGGTAGCGGCTCCAACGGTAGCGTAGGCCATGCGCTCGGCAGTGGAATAAGCTTCTGCTCGGCTCATCATCTCTCTATCCCCTCCAGGGTATGGGCGTTAGACGGCTTCGGCTTTTGCAAGTGCGGTGGTTGCCCGCTCGGCCGCTTCCGTGTCTTTCGAGAATGTAACCATCCAAGCGAGGGTGATATCGCCAGCGTCCTTGTGCGGCAGATCGTATTCGGCCTGTATATAGGCGTCAGCTCCCCACATGTTGGTCTCGCCGCTTTCGCGTAAATCATCGAGGTATTCGAAATACTCAACGAGGTCGTCGAAACGGAACCGGATTAGGTCAGCTTTGATGGTCATTTCATCCTCCACGGGTTAACAGAGTATAGCGCGGACTACCTGTCCGGGGTTGGGTTAGACGGCTGCGAAGGTCCGCCAAACGTCGTGAATGGCTATACTCGGTGCGACACCCCGGCGTTTGATTTTTCTGTCATATGCCGCGTGCTGATCCTTGTTGTAGTCGGTGGTCTTTACGATCCCCCGGACCGTGGCGAAGTTGGCGAGCAATGAGGCCCATTTCCGTGCTGCCGCTTCGGACCATGAAGTGATGACGATCTGCGAGCCATAGCATTCGATTTCCTTGTGCGGGATGCCGGTTTTGGCGAGCATTGCTTTCATCTTCTGCTGCGGGGTCATCGGTCATCTCCGTGTGTCTGTGCATGGGGCTAGGTCGCTTTTGAGACCTTGAAGCTTAGTCTCGCCATTGCGGCTGCGGCGAGCCGAGCAAACCGACGTGTTTCAGGATCATTGCTGCGATCTTCGGCGATGGCATCTTCGCTATTAGAGATGTCGTTTGATAGCGACCAAATTGCCTCTTTTGCGCATTCCGTGAAATGCAGCCAACGCCCATCGACGATGCCGGGCAGATAGCGGTCTTCGAGATCCTCAAAAACACCATTGCATTCAAGGGCGGAAATCTCTGCATCGGTAAGCTTGACTTTGCACATGTTCGTCTCCGTGTCTCTGTTATTAATGTAGATAATCTACAGTACCATGTCAACAGGAAAATGTAGACAGTCGACATTTTTTCTGGCACATTGCGCATGTGATGAGAAATGAGTTGAATGTTCGGCTGAAGGAAGTCGGCTTGCCGAAGAAGGATCTAGCCACGTTGCTAGGCAAGGCGCCGACGCAGGTCTCACAGATGGGCCGAGAATCGCCAGTCCCGATCTACGTCCAGGCGATCGTGGAGGCGTGGTATCTGCTCAGCGGTCCGAACCGAGAGCGGTTATTGGCTTTGATGGAATCCGAGGCGGAATAGGTAGATGAGCGACCTACTGCAAAAGCTCCAGAGCGCGACCGAGGGGAGCCGGGAGCTTGACATGGCGATTGCCCGGTTAATGAATTACCCCAGCGGCAAGTGTTTGCACTACACCACCAACCTCCAAGACGCTGTATCGCTGGTGCGTAGTCGGTTCCCTCGGCACACATGGACTGCTCAATACGACCCGGAAGACGACGAGTGCATTGCGGAACTTATGGGCCCAGATTGGGTGGGCGGCCCCGAAACCGGCGGCACCTATCGTCCTGGCCCGGAGATTGTGCTGAAGGGTGATAGAGTCCCCATCGCCCTCTGCATAGCCATCATCAAGGCCCACGAGGCACGAGCGGAGGCGGCGTGATGAGTGACAGCGTATTAGCAGAGACCTCGACCCGAGGTTGGTAGAGACACAGCGGCGAGAGCATTTGGTAGCTGGCCGAAAAACGCACTGCAGTTGGGCTAACTACTTGATTCGTAAGCGGAACGCCCCGGCCGCTGTACAGGGTAATCGTGGCGGGCCCTTGTGAAATTGCCACATGCGACCAATTGGCGATGTGCCAGAAAGGACAAGGATGCGAAGTACCACTAGCCTACGGGCACTGGATGAAAAAGCGATTATGAGCGACGACACAATCACCGACGAGATCGGCGCCGCCACGACCTGAACCCGGTCGGCGGCTAAACAAGCCAAAGCGGGCCGGCGGGACATAAGCTGTCGGCCCGTTCAGCCCCGGCGCAAAGGCACAGATAGCGCTGGGCATTTAGTTAGTGGCGGGTGCCGATTGCTCCGGTGCTTTCAGGTTCACTAATACATCGGTGGACAATAAGCTTCCTTCGCATCGGACTTCAGGTTCGTCGTCAGCCTGATCGCGCCAGAGGCTGATCTTTATCAAGAAGATTTGATCCAGTCGCGATGCCCAATCGTCCGGCGCATTAGCGTTTTCGAATCCGATCGGTGCAAAGAAATTGGCGTATCTAGAATATGATAGCCATGGCTCGCCGGTGAATGTGGAGACCCAGCCGTTTGTACGAATTGCCTCGACCAGTAACCGGCAGTTCTCTGTAGTTGGCAGCGTTGCGCCATGCGAATAAGCATTGAGCAGGATTCTGTTGGCGTCCCAATCATATGTCGCACTGAAATTGGCTGCATGCTCTTCCGATAGGTCATTCAGATTATTGTCGAGTTGGAACAGTCCGAAGGAAAAAAGGCTAACCTCTTTGTTCATCAGGTACGTGCCGACAGGCCCGGGGTCAGCGCTTAGCGGTGAGCCGAGCATCAACAGGCAAATCGTTATGAGACCAAATTTCATTTGTTCCTCCCTCATTGATACTGAGGGTAATCGCTGCTCTAAGAATACTCAATCAGCCTTGGCATGACAGGCAAACTCCTGCTAAGTTATTGATATCACACCGGAGAGAGCATGCTGAACGAATTGCAGATCCAATCCATGGCCGAGTCCAAGATGGTCGAGAGCCTATCCCAGTACGCTCACACCACGTACTTCCGGGCGCCAGGCCATGACGAGCCATTCTGCTTCCAGGGCATGGCAGACGACGACGAGCCCTATGTGATCGGTCTGTCTCTGGACGGCACACGCACGGTGACCTGTTCCCCGGGGACGGTCACGTTCACGTATATGCCGCTGTAGGAGACACGATGCCCCGCAAGCCCATTAAACGCCCGCGACCGCCTCGGAAGTAGCGTGCCTGAGCCCACGGATGCCCAGCGCCAAGCCGCTATCGATGAGCTACGCCGCCGCAGACAAGGCATCTCCCTACGTGAGTTGATCATCCGCATCATCGCAGAGGCAGAGGGCGAGAAGGTCAACGGTCAATTGGGGACAACCACTCGCGAGTAACATGCGGACACGTAAACCAAAAACCACGATGGATATTCGCTCAATGGCGCGGCAGTACACCGATACTGCCATTAAGACGCTTGTGTCTATTGCTGGATGCTCAAAGTCACAGCCCTCAGCACGGGTTGCTGCGGCAAGTGCGTTGCTCGACAGGGGTTGGGGCAGGCCCAAGCAGGAGATGACCATTGAGCATAGAAAGAGCCTCGGCGAACTGACAGATGCAGAGCTTGAAGCCATCGCCAGAGGTGAGCCGCACGGCAGCGAAGGAGTTGCTGAAGCGGAGAATGGCGCGGGGCCATCTGATATCGTTCACTGAGTACACCAAGCCAGACTACCAAGCGGCCCAGCACCACAATCTCATCGCATCCAAGCTGGAGGCCGTAGAGCGCGGCGAGATCGACCGTCTCATCATCATCATGCCGCCGAGGCACGGCAAATCGGAGTTGGCGTCCAAGCGCTTCCCTGGCTACTACCTTGGCAGGCATCCTGACCACCAGTTCATCGCAGCGTCCTACAACAGCGATCTTGCCAAGGACTTCGGTCGCTCGGTCCGAAACATCGTCGCCAGTCCAGAGTATCAGGCGCTGTTCCCGGAAGGCATGTTGGCGGAGGACAGCCAGGCCGCCGACCGCTGGCATACCCATCTGTCCGGGCAGTACGTTGCGGCGGGCGTTGGGACGGCGATCACCGGCCGTGGCGCGCATGTGCTGCTGATAGACGACCCTGTGAAGGACCGCGAGGAAGCGGACAGCGAGACCCAGCGCGAGAAGGTCTGGAACTGGTACACATCGACCGCTTACACGCGCCTGATGCCCGGTGGGGCTATCATCGTCATTCAGACCCGTTGGCACGAGGACGACCTCGCAGGACGGCTCATAGAGGCGCAGGAGAGCGGTGGCGACCAATGGGAAGTCCTGCACCTTGCGGCCCTATCGGATGACGGTGCGCTCTGGCCTGAATGGTACGATGAAGGACGCTTGGAGCGTATCCGCAACGCGATTGGTCCGAGGGATTGGCAAGCGCTCTATCAGGGTGATCCAACCCCAGACGAAGGCAACTTCTTCAAGCGCGAGTGGTTCGGTTTCTATGACGAGCCGCCGCAATACCTGAAGAAGTACGGCGCCTCGGATTACGCGGTGACGGCAGACGATGGAGACTACACGGTTCACGGCGTGGTCGGCGTCGATCCAAACGATGACATCTACATCCTCGATTGGTGGCGCAAGCAGACGGAATCCAATGAGTGGGTCGATGCGATGCTGTCGATGCTTGACCAGCATCAGACCATCATCTGGGCAGAGGAATCCGGGCAGATCATCAAATCGCTGGGCCCGTTCATCGCTAAGCGTCAGAGGGAACGGAAGATCTATGGGCTGAGAGAGCAGTTCCCCAGTGCCGTTGATAAGCCGACGAGGGCCAGGGCCATCCAGGCCCGTGCTGCGATGGGCCGGATATACCTGCCGCGCAACGCGCCGTGGATGCCAACGCTTCTCAGCGAGTTATTGGCCTTCCCAGCCGGCAAGAATGACGATCAGGTCGATGTTCTGAGCCTGATAGGGCGGATGCTGGCAGCTTTGGACAAGGGGAAAATCCCTGTCGAGCCGCAGCGAGGCCGCAACATGCATGAGATCACAATGAACGATCTCTGGAAGCAAGCCAAGCGTAAGCGGAGACGATAGGTTGTGTTGGGGCGGGCCACGATACAGACATGCCATGAATCCTAGCGTCCAGACAATGAGGGCTATTTGCTCCCCGTATAATTGTTAGGCCATCCAATTCCTTGCATAGCCGTTCGCCTGATTTGAAGTCGGCAAGGCGGATATGTGGCAATGCTAAGTCGAGTTCTTCAAAGGTTTTCGCTAGATTCTGGATAGCTTTTAGCATTTATTTTTCCTTTCGCTCCGCAGCCTTTCTCGCGGCTTCCTTGGCCAGCCATTCATGTCCGTAACCTCCTATGGGCACCCGATGACGGACACGCCAATTTGATAACGGATAGCAGTAATGGACACAAGGGCGGCAACGAATATAGGAGGTTGAAAATGTCGATATTCGTGCGTGGCACTATGGCTCCTCGCGGCCTTACTGAGGAAGAATGGCGTGATTTATGCCGTGGTCATTTTGCCCGCGAGGCGGCCCGATGCGGCGAGCCAACGTTTGGCGATCCTGAAAAGCTCTATGCGGGTACGGTTGAGCGCTCGTCGCTCCAAATGCCCCAAATCCCTGCAATACAGCAATCGGTGGTTGAATGACTGAGTATTGGATGCTCCGGTACGCTTGGCTTGCGTGGGAAGTGCCGCCTAAGTGCATTCAACTGCGTTGGGGCGGTCGCTATGGCGGCATGTTTGTGACGCCATGACCGACACAGCGACATCGTGGCCCCCCGAAGTGGAAATGACACATGAGGCCATCGCGCGTATCCACAAGGCGATTTCGCGCGTGACGAAGCACGATGCTGAGGGGTGGCTGACAATCAACCATCTGCGTGCGCAAAAGGCGTTCGACGAGATGAGCAGAATAATTTGTGAGAGCCCAGAGCTTGTCGATTACATACGGCGAAATCGCTCATGACCGATACGGCGACAACGACTGCCAGCGTTGACGACCCGAAAGAGCTTGGTGGCATTGTTCAGCGCTGGATAGCCGAGCTTGGGGCGTACGAAAAGGACTTCAAGGACTGGCGCAAGGACACGCGCAACAACTACCAGCGCTACTCCCTTAGGGATCGAACCAACCAGCCGGAGACGACGGCGGATTCGCGCTTCAACATCCTTTGGAGCAACACACGGACGGAATCTCCCGCACTGTTCTCACGTCCTCCCGTTCCCGTGGTCGAGAGGCGTTTTCGCGATAAGGATGTGGTTGGTCGTGTCGCATCTCAGATGCTTGAGCGTGCGATCTCGACCGACATGGAAGAGGATGATATCGAAATCCTCGGTAAGCAGCTTGTCCTGGATTTCCAGCTTGCGGGTCGAGGCGTGCCATGGGTGCGCTACGAAGCGGACATTTTCGAAACCGAGACTGTCGTCACCCAGAGAGAAGATGGAGCGTTTATCGATGATGACGAAAACGTCATTGAGGACGCCGAGCCAGAGGAGGAAGACGGTAGGCTCGTCATCAAATCGGAGGAAGTGGCGAGCGAACGTGCCCCGACCGATTACGTTTATTGGGAGGACTTCTACCACAAGCCGGTGAAGTTCTGGAAAGAGCTTGATCGCGGCGGCTGGGTTGCTCGACGGGTGTTTATGACCCGAAGGCAGGGCATTAAGCGGTTTGGCGAGATCTTCCGGGACGTACCTCTGAAGTCCATGCCGAAGGGCTTCGATGAGGACAAGATCACCGACGCCGTTGCTCCCATTGTCAAGCGTGCCGAGGTCTTCGAAATCTGGAACAAGGCCGATCAGGAAGTCATCTGGCTATCACGTGACTTCCCCCGTCAGCCGTTGGACCGCAAGCCCGACCCGCTGGAATTGGAAGGCTTTTTCCCGTGCCCTCGGCCGGCATATTCGACGCTGACGACGGACAGCCTTTTACCTGTAGCGGATTATCAACAGTATCGCGCTCTTGCGGATGAGTTGGACGATCTGACGGAGCGTATTCAGGTGCTTACCGAGGCTCTGAAGGTCGCGGGTATCTACGATGCCACCATGGAGGGCTTGGCCGCGCTTCTGGCGGATACCACCACACAAAACATCATGATCCCGGTGACGAACCTTGCCGCATATCTCGGTAAGGGCGCGACGGGCTCGAAGCTCAACAACGTGGTGCAGTTCTTCCCGGTGGAAGAGGTCGCACGGGTCGTATTGAGCATGTACGACGCCCGGGACCGGGTGAAGCAGACCATCTTCGAAATGACCGGCCTCTCGGACATCGTACGCGGTCAGGTCGATCCCCGCGAGAAACTTGGTCAGTCCCGGATCAAAGGCCAGTTTGCAAGTCTGAGATTGGACGACAAGCGCCAGGAGATCGCGCGGGTATTCCGGGACACGATCAGGCTCAAGGGCGAGATCATTGCCGAGCAATTCGGTGATCGGATGCTTCGTGAAATATCGGGGTTCGATCAGATCCTTGAGATCATCCAACTCAAGGAAGACACGGCTCGCCAATTTACAGAACAGGCTGCATCGCAGGCGCAGCAAGTTGGCCAGTCTTCCGACCCGCAGTTGGTGCAGGTATTGGCGCGACAAGCCGGCGAGCAGGCGGCCGAACAGGTGTTCGAGCAGGCGACGAGCCTGATTCGGGACGACAAGGCCAGAGGGTTCCGGATCGATATCGAGACAGATTCCACGGTTTCTGTAGATGAGCAGGAAACCAAGGAAAGCCGGATCGAGTTCCTGACGGCTGCGGGCTCGTTCCTGGAGCGTGCAGTCGTCGCAGGCGCACAGCAGCCCAAACTGATCCCGCTGATGGGCGAGATGCTCTTGTTCGCCGTGCGGGGCTTCAAGGCCGGGCGACCATTGGAAGCGTCTTTTGAGGATGCGGTCAACGATATCCGCCAGGCGCAGGAGCAGGCGGAAAACCAGCCGCCCCAACCAAACCCGGAAGAGGTCAAGGCGCAGGCCGAGGTCGAAAAGAGCCGGATCGAACTGGAGAGCAAACGACAGACAGCGGCCATAGATCTACAGAAGAAACAGGCCGATTTGGAGGTTTCCAAGCAAAAGGCCGCCATAGAGATGGAAACGGCCACTGCAGAATTGGCCGTCAAACGACAGGAATTGGCGCTCAAGGAAAGAGAGCTTGCACTTAGGGCAGTGGAGATCAGGCAGAGACAGACTGCGTAAGGCGGGTCATGGGGATAAAGACGCTTCGCCAGATTCTTGCATTGCCGACGATCTCCGTTTCTAAGGGGAATTTCGGTGACGTGGGGATGGAGTTCAAGTTCGGATTCAACGCCGCCGTAGGAACTACGGAAGAGACGATCTGGAGCCAGGGCGGCCTTTATGAGCATCCCGCATCCGCATCCACGATGACGGTGAGTTCGGATGATGCGGCCGATGCATCAGCGGGGACCGGGGCGAGAACGATCCAGATATACGGGTTGGATGGCGATCATCTGGAGGTGAACGAGTTCATCACACTGAATGGTCTCACGGCAGTCACGACCACAAACAGCTATTTGAGGATGAATCGCGCCGTGGTGCGGACAGTCGGGTCGGGCGCCAGCAATGCAGGGGTGATCTATATCGGAACCGGTACGGTTACCTCGGGGGTGCCAGCCGACATCTTCACGACGGTTGACAAGAACGAGAACCAAACGCTCCAGGCGTTGTGGACCGTGCCCGCAAACAAGACGGCCTATGTGACGCGGGTAATTGCAAGCTCATTCGGAAACGCCAACAGCGTCGCCACCATCCGCTTCAAGGCGCGTCCCGACGGGGAGTCATTCCAGACGAAAGACAAATTCCTCGTTACTAGGGGCGAGGTGCAGATACCGCATGTTTTCCCGATCAAGTTCGAGGAGAAGACCGATATGGAGATGACTGGCGTTGCGGATACCGGTTCCTTGGATGTCAGTGCGTCCATAGAGATGCTCATAGAGAACAGCGCATGATCTATGTCTACCGCGATGGAAAAGTGGTCCCGAAGCACGAAGCCGGCCCTCATCCGCTGGAGGGCAAGCGCTCAATGAACCTGATCAGCGACATTGAGCCGTTCGTCTCGGTAGTGGACTGGACCGTGATCGGCTCTCGAGCTGATCGGCGAGAACACAACAAGCGCAACAAATGCATCGATATCGGCAGTGACCCGGCGATCCTTCGACCTCGAAAGCCCTATGAGCCGACAGGCGTTGCTGACGATATCCGACGAGCGATTGAAGTGCATTCCTGATGCCAACCGTTCGCCAATCCGTCGAAGCCGCATTCAGCGAAGTCAACCGCAACGAACCGAAGATCGTGGCCAAGACCCGACGCAAGAAGGGCGCGAAGGCCGCTCAGAAGCAGAAGGTCGCCATCGCCTTGAGCAAAGCACGGAGAAACGATGTCTGAAGAGAAAGCCGAAGTCCAAGAAATCGAGACGACCGAGCCGTCCCTGCGAGACGCTATCGAAGAGGCGTCCAAGGCCGATGATGCTGTCAATGACGAGGTCGCCGATGCGGGAGATCAAGAGACTGATGATGGGGTTTCGGCTGACGGCACGGAAGTGGTCTCCGAAGGCGAGGAAGATGTTTCGGGAGACGCAGACGATCCCGGCGAGCAAGAAGTTTCTGAGGCTGATGACAAAAGCGATGAAGAGCCCGAACTAGATGCCCCCGCTCACTGGGCATTGGAGGACCAAGAGACATTCCGCGCGCTCGATCCCAAGGCTCAGAAGTTCCTTTTGGGCCGTTCGAAGGATATGGAAGCCGCGCATACCAAGAGATCGCAGGAGATCGCGCCGCTAAGGCACGCGATAGATCGATGGAAGCCCTATCTGGACAAACGCGGGGCGACTGCCGAGCAGGCTTTCGAGGCGCTGATTGCCGCTGAGTACACGTTGAGCACGGGTACGGAAGCGCAGAAGCGGGAAGCCTACATCAAACTCGGCAAAGATTACGGAATTTCCCTTGAAGAGCCGAAGGCCGATGGCGCCGATCAGGACTTCCTATCGGCGGATATCCAGAAGGCCGTACAGCCGCTTCAAGAGGATTTGGGAAAGCTTCGCCAGAGCATCGCACAGCGCGAGCAAATGGCGCAGCAGTCCCAGGCCGATCAATCGGCCGAACAGGTTCGTCAGTTCCGAGATGCGAAGACGGAGGCCGGAGATCTGGCACATCCGTATTTCGATGAGGTTCAGGCGAAGATGACGACGTTGGCGCAGGCCGAAGTGGCAAGTGGCAACACGCCGGACATTCAAAGTCTGTATGACGATGCAATCAAGCTGGTTCCTAGTGTTTGGGCAAAGCTGCAAGCGGCACAGCAACACGCGGCCAAAAAGCAGCAGCGGCGCGAGCAAAAGGAGAAGGTCAAGAAGGCGAAGTCAGCAGGCGTGAGTGTCACAGGCGTGTCATCCGCTCCACAGGAACAGCCGAAATCGTTGCGGGCAACCATCATCGAGGCTGCGAACGCCTCATAACCACAAAGGTGATCTCTTATGGCTTCGCCAAATCTCAGTGAGATCACCACCACGACAATCCGCAGTCGAACCCGGCAATTGTCCGACAACGTGTCGGACAATACCGCACTCCTGATGCGCCTGAAGCAGCGGGACAAGATTCGGACTGTCTCTGGTGGTGAGACGATCCTACAGGAACTCGAATATGCCGAGAATGCGACCTACAAGCGCTATTCCGGGTACGAGGTCCTGAATATCAACCCATCCGACGTGTTCACGGCGGCGGAATTCCAATGGAAGCAGGCGGCAGTCGCGGTTTCCATTTCGGGTCTGGAGCAACTCCAGAACTCCGGCCGCGAACGCATGATCGATCTGCTGGAAAGCCGGATTGGCAACGCGGAACGCACGTTCGTCAACAACCTCTCGACGGACATCTACTCCGACGGCACCGCAGACGGCGGCAAGCAGATCGGCGGATTGGCCTCTTTGGTCTCGACCTCTCCCACAACGGGAACGGTCGGCGGCATCAACCGGGCCAATTTCGCCTTCTGGCGCAATCAGGTCAACACGGGCACCCTGGCAAGCATTGACGCCGATATCCTCGGTGACATGCGCGACGCCTGGGTGAAGCAGGTTCGAAACTCGGACCGCCCGGATCTGATCATCGGCGATAACGTGACCTACA
Organism: Geminicoccaceae bacterium; assembly: GCA_051010395.1. Lineage (GTDB taxonomy): Bacteria > Pseudomonadota > Alphaproteobacteria > Geminicoccales > Geminicoccaceae > JANQPX01. Next base: position 28,030 of record JBPCVQ010000457.1, read on the forward strand.
ATGCATTCTGGGGGGCGCTCCAGAACCAGCAGCGTTTCGCTCGTGACGACCGCGCCACGATGGGTTTCGACGCCTTGAAGTTCAACACGGCGGATGTCGTGCTTGACGGCGGTCTTGGTGGCTCGGCTCCGGCCAACACCATGTACTTCCTCAACACGAACTTCATTTTCTTCCGGCCGCACCGCGATCGGGACATGGTCCCTCTCGACCCGGATCGTTTCGCGACGAACCAGGACGCGATGGTCAAGCTGATCGGCTGGGCCGGCAACATGACGCTGAGCAACGCAGAGTTGCAAGGCGTCCTGACCTACAGCTAAGGGAGCGATGACATGAGAATCATGGGAATCGACCTTACGCGGGTCGATACAACGCCCGAATTCGATCCCGGCACCGTTGCATGGGACGATAACGGCAAAGCGTACAAATACCTCCAATACAAGGAGGGAACGGCTGCCGTTGACGGTGTAGCGGGCGAGGTCGCCTACTACTTGGCCACTGACGGCTACAAAAACAGCCAATGCACTTCGGATCTGTCCGACTCTGATGAGATCGGCGCTGGCGTCCTTCAGGTCGTCATGTCCGAGGACGAATATGGCTGGTTGCAGGTCAAGGGTTTCGCGACCTTGTCCATTGCGCTCACTGCCGGTGTCGACGGTGATCCGCTCACCCCGACGGGTGCAGGGGATGGTACATTGGACGTGAATGTCGCGACCGCCGCAAATACCGACATTTGCGCGTGGGCTGGCGACGCCTCGGATCTGGAAATCATCTGTGACTTCCTGCTCTGAGCCATTGGGGCGGTCGAAAGGCCGCCCCGTTCTTTCAAGGAGACAACATGGTTGAGTTCGCACCGACCACCATCCCAGCCGGAAAGGCGCATGTGAAGATGGCGCAGCACGGAACCGACGAAGACATCAATGTCGAGTTCTACCGCAATCCGGTGGACGGAAAAGACCACATCAAGTTCCTCATTCCGGGGGACAAGACGTTCCAGCCCGATTATCTGGTGGACGACATGTACAAACAGCGTTTTCCGCGCCAATGGGAAGCGTATGAGGCGCAGCGCGATCAATTCGCGGGCCAGATGCGTCTGGAAGACATTGCGTGGATGGACGACGCCACGCGCAACCTGTTCAAGGCCCACAACGTCTATACGGTCGAGATGCTCGCCGGGGTGAGCGACGGCAACCTCGCCAAGCTTGGTCCGGAAGGGCGGATCATGCGCGATAAGGCGCGCGAGGAAGTCGATCAGCGTTCCAAGGCGGCCGCCTATGAAGCGTCGGAAGCTGAAAAGGCCGCGTTGCGTGGCGAGCTGGACCAGATGAAAGCGCAGATCGCCGAATTGACCAAAAAGCCTGCAAAACGCGGCCCTGGCCGTCCTCCTAAGGAGCAATCCGATGCAGCGTGAATTCTTCATGGACGGCGAGACATTGATGGTGGCGATCCGAACGGATGCGTCCAACGTCGTGACTCGGCCGGCCACCAAGGAAGAGAAGGCCGCGCATAAGCCGAAGCCCAAGGCCAAGAAGTGAGCCTTCTCACCATCGTCCAGTGCGCGACGGACATCATCGGTCTGCCGCGTCCGACGGCGGTTGTAACCAGCACCGATCAGACCGTTAGAACGCTGTTCGCACTGGTGAACCGCGAAGGGCAGAACCTTGCTCGGTTGCGGAACACATGGGGCGGCGGCTGGACGGTACTGGAAAAGGAGCACACATTCACCACTGTTGCGGATGATGAGGATTATGTCTTCCCGGCGGATTTCGGGGGTCTGACGTTCGATACGGCATGGGATCGTACGACGTTCTTTGAAATGCGCGGTTCCCTTAGCCCGCAGCAATGGCAGATCGCCCGTTCCGGGCTCGTGGCAAGCCCGGCGTTGAGGCTTAGGTATCGCATCAAACGGGGGTCCGGGTCCTCACGGGAATTCTTCATCGATCCCAGCCCTTCCGGCGGCGATACGCTGGTTTACGAGTATCTGTCCAATCAGTGGGTTTCGAACGCTGCGGGAGACACGTTCCGAACGAAATTCGCGGCCGATGACGACGTGGGGCTGTTGGATGAAGACCTCATGGAGATGGGGCTCGTATGGCGATACAAACAGTCGAAGGGGTTGGCGTTCGCTGCCGAACTCGCGGAATACGAAATCGAGCGTGACCGGAGGATAGGCAACGATCCCGGCGCAACCAAGGTTTTCGTGGCACGCAGGAAGTTCAAGCTGCCCCCCGCGAACGTGCCTATTACGGGATTTGGCGGCGTTACATGACACTGGGCTTTGCGATCTCGCAAAAACGCAGTCAGCCCACAAACCGTGTCGTCGGCGGAGAATCCATACCGGCTCCCGTCGCTGGATGGAACAAGCGGGACCCTCTGTTCAACATGGACCCGCGATTCGCGACGATCCTGGACAACTACTTTCCACAGACAAACTTTGTGGAATTACGTAAGGGCCATACATCCCATGCAACCGGCGTGGGGTCGAGTGCTGTCGAGACGGTATTTTCCTATCGGTCGGGATCAACCAAGAAACTTTTGGCGTCCGGTGGTGGTGGAATTTATGACGCAACGGCGTCTGGTGCGGTTGGCGCGCCCCTCGCATCCGGCTTCGGCAGCAACCGTTGGCAGACAACGAATTTCAATAGTCGCGGCATTCTGGTTAACGGAACTGACGCTCCACAATCCTATGACGGATCAACGATTTCCGCTGCTGGGTTTACCGGGTCGGGGTTGACGCCAAGCGATCTGTTCGCGGTGCATCCGTTCAAGGAACGGCTCCTGTTCCTGGAGAACAATTCCGCAAGCTTCTGGTTCGGCGGCGTGGATGCGGTTACGGGCTCGTTGAGCGAGTTCCCTTTGGCGTCGGTCCACCCGGAGGGCGGTAGAGCGGTGGCGATTAACACCCTGACCATCGACGGCGGCTCCGGAATTGACGATCTGCTGTGCATCTTCATGGAATCGGGCGATGTGCTGATTTACGCCGGCACCGACCCGTCCAGCGCAAGCACCTTCGCATTGATCGGGATTTTCAGCATCGGCAAGCCGGTGGGCTCTCGACCCTTGGTGAAGCTCGGCCCTGATCTGATCGTTATCACCTCCGACGGCTATATCCCGCTTCGTCAGTTTCTCCGGGTAGCGCGAAGTCAAACCAATCTTGCGATCTCCGACACGATCTCCGGAGCGGTCAGTGATGCAGTAAGGACCTTCGGGGCGAATTTCGGATGGCAGGCCGTTCTTTACCCAAGATCCAACTGGCTGCTGTTCAATGTCCCAAAGGTCGAAGGCGGCCAAGCCGATCAACATGTCATGAACACCCTGACCGGTGCGTGGTGCAGGTTTACCGGGATGGATGCAGTCTCATGGACCAACCACGAGGAACGGTTGTATTTCGGTGGCACGGGAGGCGTGGTCTTTCTTGCGGACGATACTGCTGCTGACGCCGGGTCGAGTATTATCGGCGATGCGCAGACCGCATATGTGTATTTCGGCGGCCGGGCGCGATTGAAGAGATTTACGAACTTCCGTCCCATCTTGTCATCCGATGCGACGGTTGAAGTGTCCATGGGGCTCGGTGTCGATTTCCAGGATGCGGTTGGCGTGAATGCCGTTCAGTCCGTGGCTACCGCAGGAACGCTCTGGAACACCGAACTATGGGACACGTTTCTATGGGCTGGCGGCGGCACGATCCAAAAGAACTGGCAAACAGCCGCGGATATCGGAACGGCAGCAGCCGTGAGGGTGAAGACCGAGACCAATAACCAGTCTGTCCAATGGTTCTCAACGGACGTTCTTTTTGAGCCCGGCGGCTTCATTTAGCCTTCCTGATTGGATCGATCCTGAAACGCCGACGACGGTATCGGGGATAGACGGTCTGATCGGTGACTGGGTCACGGATCAACTCGATCTGCCGGCTGGAAGCTTGTCGCCCTGTGCCGGAATCGGGGTGACCTATAGAGGGTCGCTGATAGCTGGAGTGGCCTTCAACAATTATCGCCCCTATCAGTCCGGCGCGGTGATCGACGCCTCCATTGCGGCAACGAGCCCGCGATGGGCGACGCGCACGGTATTGAGGGATTTCTTCTCCTATCCCTTCGCTCAGATGAAGGTGACACGGCTTCAAGTGGTCTGTCGGAAGTCCAACAAACACGCTCGGAAGTTCGTGACTCGATTGGGGTTCAGGATGGAGGGCGTTGCGAGACGACTATGGGATGGAAAGTATGATGCGGTGGTCTACTCGATGATGCCTGACGAATGCAGATGGATCGATGGTTGATACTCTGGACCTAGCGAATTTCCTCGCTCGCAATCGTCAGGCAGGCGGGGTCAATCGCTCGTTGGCAGAGGCGCTGTCGGCGAATTTGTCGCCTCAAGGAGCAATTCCGAACGCTCCGCCGGTTGGCGCTGTGCCAGGGTTTTTCAGTGTTCGGAACAGAGGGCCGTCAGAGCCCGGCGGCCGCCCCCGCGTCGGAGGAGGCAGCATCGCTGGATTGGCCGCCGTCCTGTCCGGAGGTGCGCTCGCGTTTCCTTCGGCAATCGCCGGCCTAACGCTCAACGATGCTCTTGGAAACGCTCCATCGACGAGCTTGTTCGGCGCGTTGCGTTCGATCGGCGGTCGGGACCGGGAGACGGGCGGCGGCTTCCGAGAATTCAGCAGAGGCGGAAGAGGCCGTGAACGAACTGGTCCGCGCGGCGAGCGCGGCCGTCAGGTCGAGTAGGATACAAAGCAATGAGCAAAGACACTCCCAGCCCACCCGATCCGGCCGCCACCGCGCAGGCGCAGGCGGCTGCCAATGTCGGGGCGGTGCGGGAATCGGCGCTAGTCAACCAGATCAATCAGATCACGCCGTTTGGGTCGGAGACGTTCACCGGAACTATTGGAACACCCGACCGCACGCGGGTTGTCGCACTCGACCCGGCCGATGCGGCGAATCTGGAGACGCAACGCCGCATAGGAGCCGGGTTGTTCGGGTTGGGCGAAGGAGCATTGCTGCCTCAGGTGCAAGGGGCTCTTGGGAGCGAATTGGACTTCTCCGGTCTGCCGCAGATCTCCGGAGCCGGGGATCTTGCCGGCCAAGCGCAAGGGCTCGAACAGGCGACATTCCAGCGTGGCCTCAACCTGCTTCAGCCCGGCATTGATCAGCAACAGAGGGCGCTGGAAGTACAGCTTGCCAACCAAGGCATTCCAAGAGGATCTGACGCATTCGACGAAGCGGTTGGGAATTTCGAGCGCAATCGCGGCCAGCAATTGGAAAACCTCGCCCTATCGTCCGTAGGCGCGGGCAGGGCGGAACAGTCCAGATTGTTCGGTTTGGAACAGGCAGCAAGACAGCAGGGGCTTTCCGAACTGTTGACGCAACGTTCCCAGCCGATCAACGAACTATCCGCACTTCTTCAGGGAGGGCCGTCGATCCAGCGTCCGCAATTTGCGCCTCCGGCTCAGTTCGGCGTCGCGCCGCCCGATGTACAGGGCCTCACCGGTCAAAACTTTGCGGCCCAGTCCCAGCAGGCCGCGCAGAGAAATAGCGACCTGTTCGGGGGCCTCTTCGGATTGGGGCAGGCTGCTATCTTGGGAGGGTTCGGCTGATGGGTCTTCCCAGACAGCCAGTCGCAACGCTCACGCCGCAGTCCATCGACCGGGACCGACAGCTTGCCCAGCTTCTTTTTGGCCAAGCGCAGAGGGCGCAGCCGCAGGGCCCTGGAGCGCTCATAGGAGGTCTTGCGCAGGCGCTTGCAGGACAACGGCGTTTCGAACGGGCGTCGGCAGGTGAAGAACAATTGAGGCAGCAGGAACGCGACCAGCTTTCGAGTATTCTCGCGGGCATTCCGGGCGGTGGTGGGTCTGTGGGCGGCGTGAACCTTGCGGATGTGCTGTCGTCGCAGAACCCTGCGCTTCAGAATGTTGGCGGGGCGCTGTTGCAAAGCCAGCTTCGGGGCGACGAGGATTTGCTGTCGCCGGAGGCGTTTGCCCAGCAGGACGCATTGCGCCGTTCAGGGCGCCCATCGACCAGCGTAAATGTCGGGGGCAGCACAGTGAACCTTTCGCCTGCCGCGACAACGTCGGTTCAAAAAGACGTGTTGGCGACACAGGATCTGAAGTCCCGGCTTGATTCGATTTCATCCGGGTTCCGGCCGGAGTTCCTCACCTTGGAAGGCCAGTTCGCACAGGGTGTCAATGCGTTTAGAGAGCGCGCATTGGAGTCCTTTGGTATCGCCGAATTGAGCCCGGAACAGCGCGAAAGCCTGACCGCCTTTACGACTTTCAAACGAGACACCGTCAACAATTTGTCGCTCTTTGTGGCCGAGCTGTCGGGTGCGGCCGTCACGCCACAAGAGGCGGAACGTTTGGCGGGATCACTTCCGACCATCGATGATAGTCCCACTCAATTCCAAGCCAAACTGAATTCCTCAATCCGCGATGCCAATCGAGCGCTCGCGCGGGCTAGTTTCGCTCTAAACCAGGGCCTCAATCCATTGAACTCCGGTATCTCTCTGGAGGGGATAGAAGCGCGCATGGCAACAGAAGAATCCAGGCTTCGTTCGGAGTTGAGCACAACGCTTCCGCCGGATCAGGTAGAGGCTGAAGTGGAGCGGCGCTTGCGTGCGTTGTTCGGCCTATAAAAATGGGCGAGATCACAGATCGCCTATTGGGCGCACCTCCGCAGCAAAGGCCACCGCCGCCAGAAGGCGGTCCGCTGCAATCCGCTGTGCCGCCGTTCGTGGGCGCTCAGGGCGAGCCAACGCGCCTTCCGCAGACACCTGAGGAATCGAGGATCACGGAGCGATTGCTCGGCAGTCGGGAATCGTCCTTCGCCCCACCGTTGCCGGAGAACACGGCCACGCGTGCGGAGTTCGATTTCCCGGAGATCACTCAGGTACAAATTCCAGGACTGGAGCCGGGCCAGACGGTCCGATTGGCCGCCGGTCTATTGTTCGCGATTGATGAGGGGCAGCAAGAGGACATCATTCGCTCGAATCTTCCTGGATCAGAGATCGACCGGGACAGGTTCGGGAACTTGTTCGCCAGAATTCCGGGCGTTGAAACACCGGTCTATATCAACCGCCCCGGTCCCAGTCCTCAGGATTTCACGCAACTTGGCGCAATGATCGGTCCCGCCGTCAGGGTCGGACAGGCCGGCGCGGCTGTTGGGAGCAGATTTCTTGGCCCGCTGGTCGGTCAGGCACCTGGACGTGTGGCCGGGACAGCCGCCGCTGAATCCGCATTGAGCGCTGGTACGGATGTGGCGTTGCAGGCAACCGGTTCCGAACAGCCTGTAAATGTGGGCCGGGCTATCGCCGCCGGCGCATTTGGTGCGGGTGGTGAAGTCCTCATTCCGGGTCTTGTGCGCGTTCTTTCGAGTGTCGGGCGACGCGGTGCTCGTGCATTCAGCACTGAAGGGGGGCGGATTTCCCTTACAAGTGAGGCCCGCGCAGCGATAGAGGATGCCGGCCTGAACCCAAACACGCTTTCTCAAGACTTGATTACCCGGCTGAATGCCGAGGTCCAGAGCGCCGCGGTGCCTGCACAGGCTCAGCGAGTTGCGGAAGCTGCCAGCTTGCCAAGCCCGGTTCCTCTGACGCGAGGGAATATCACTCGTCAGCCCAACGACCAGATGTTCGAGGATCTGGCCGCGAAAGGATCGTTTGGTCGTACCGTACAGTCGATCATCCAGGGCACGAGGGACGCTCAGCAAACCGCACTCAGGGAAAGCGCGGAACAAATCCAAGGGGGGCTTTCGGGAGGTCAGGCGCAGGTGCTTCAGCGTGGTCAGGGGGGCGAGATAGTCTCCCAGGCCATCAATGAAATCCGCGACAACGCCGACAATGTTGTTCAGGCCGCGTATACTCAGGCGCGCTCGTCAGGACAAGCCGCTATCCCTGGAAACGCCATTCCGTCCCTGGCGTTCAATCTTGAACGTGCTGCGGCTGACAGGTTGCCCAACGCTCCTCAGGCGACTGCTGTCGTCAATGAACTAAGGCAACTCGGACAAGAGGTCGGCCCCGATGGCGCGGTGCTGGTTGGACCTCTGTTTGATTGGAGGCGGCGTGTCACTACGTTGGCGTCGGATATGGCGAAGACCAACCCGACCGAGGCCGGCGCGCTCAGGAGCATCCGCAACGCCTTTGATGCGCAGATCGTCGATCTGGTTGAGGGCGGCATCCTGCAAGGCAACGAGCAGGCCGTCGATCTATGGCTGACAGCCATTCGCAGGCGTCGTGAGTTCGGGCAGATATTCGAGGCCGCCAATCGGGATTCGCCCAATTATCTTGTCGATCTCCTGACGGAACAAATTCCAGGCGGGGAGGCGGGAAGGGTGCTTCGGTTCGAACCCGACCAAGCCGCCAATGCGATCTTTGGCGTAACCAATACCGGATTCATCAACCGACCTCAGTTCGCACGGCAGATTGCCCAGCTTGAAAGCGTGCTGAAGCGCGGCGGTCGAGAAGACGCCTGGAACGCGATAAGGGAAGAGGCGTTTGCCAGACTGGTCGGGCAGGCGGAAGGCCCATTCGTCGGCAGTACGAATACCCGGAGCTTCAGCGGCGCGAGTTTTGCCCGTGCAATCGATCAAGCGATGGAGCGGAACCGCCCGGCGATGATGGCGCTGTTCACGCCTGAGGAATTGAATCTGATAGCCCAGCTTCAGCGCACCGCTCTAGCCGCGACGACTGTTACGTCTGGAGGTGCGAACTTCAGCAATACCGCTGTTGCGCAGTCCCAGATATTCCGTTCCACATTGGGCAGGTTGTTTGGGAGGCTATTCGGGCCAGCCCTTCAGTCGGCGGCTGAGACCGTACCCTTGGGCAATCTCCCGGCGCTTTTGAGGGCGCAAGGCGCGACGATGGGGAGGGTGCCGCGTCGACCGGGACTGCCGGCAGGTGTCGGGGGTGGCATAGGAGCCGTGACCGGACCTCCGGCTACGGAAGAGCTTCAGCGACGTTTCTAGTCGTACAGGATCAGATACGCCCACCAGACGGCGAAGGCCAGGACAAGCCCAGCGAACAAGCCGGGCCAAAATCCTTCTGTCCAGCCGGCATGATCCAGTAGCAGGAACACGACAACAGGTGCGCCGATCACGATCGAGATCGTGGCGACGAACACGATCATGCGCGCGGTGACCAAAGCACCGAACCATAGGAACCGCGACTGTTTGCGCGTTCGTGGCGTGCTGACTTCCTTGTTGAGCATGCGCCCCTAAAGATGGGCCACAGAGAAGGTATATGCAATGCCCTGGAATGGATCGGGTCAATTCAACCGCACGAATGGCGTGTTTACGGGCGCGACCGTCTGGGACGAATCGCGCGTCGCCGGGCGCACGGTGCGAAGTGATGATCACGACACTCATGACGAAGATATTGCCACCGGCATGGAGAATACCGTTACGCGGGACGGTCAGAACCAGCCAACTACCAACCTCCCAATGGGCGGCTTTCGTCACACCAATGTAGACGACGCTGCGGCCAGGACGGACTACGTCGCTGCGGGTCAAATTCAGGACCAAGATCTGAGCCATATTGTTCCCGCGTCGGTTGGAGGAACAGGTGACGCTATCACGCTGTCGCCAACACCAGCGATCACAGCATATGCGGCCGGCCAGCGGTTTTCATTCGTGGCGGAGGCGACGAATACCGGTGCGGTTACGGTCGATGTGTCAACGCTGGGCACAAAGGCGGTTCAGAAACTTGGGGCGGCGCTTGTCGCAGGTGATATCACCACAGGCGATCTTGCGGAGATCGAATACGACGGCACGCAATTTCAGATGCTTTCGCCCGCGCGTGACCCGGTCCTCACGGCCGGATCTATCGTTGAGGCAGACCTTGCCGACGACGCGGTAACGACGGACAAGATCGCCGATGCCAACGTAACAACCGCCAAGGTCGCCGATAACGCTATCACGCTGGCCAAGCTGGCCGGGGGCACCGCAGGCAACTTGATAACCTACGACGCAAGCGGGGACCCGGCGGCTGTAGCGACCGGTACATCCGGCCAAGCCCTCACCAGCAACGGCGCTGGTGCGGCCCCGACAATGCAGGATGTCATTACCGTCGAAACCGAGCAATCCACTGGTTCGGGCACCGCGTTCGACTTCACTGGCATCTCGGCGGCGGCAAAGCGCATTACGATCATGTTCGAGGGTGTGTCACTGAGTGGCACGGACAATCTGCTGATTCAGATCGGCGACAGCGGCGGCTTGGAAACGACAGGCTATGTATCCTCAGGGTCTCGTTCCGGCTCGTCTGCGGCGATTTCCACGTCTACGGCCGGCTTTTTGATGTTCGTACAAACAGCGGGCGCCCTCGTATCCGGTCATATGATCCTTACCAATATCAGCGGCGACGGCCTGACGTGGGTTTCCTCGCATACCGGAAAACAGGGCACTGCGAACTGCATTTTTGGTGCAGGCAATAAAACCCTATCCGCCGTCCTTGATCGCGTAACGATCACGCGCGATGGGTCCGACACGTTCGATGCGGGTTCGGTCAATATCTTCATTGAGTAGGGGTTTTCAGTGGTCCTCGCCAAACGTTTTCTGTTCGACCAGGCTTTCGAGATCCCGGTCACCCCGATATCCCCGGCGGGGTTCACGCTGACAACGGGCAATGATCCATTCATCAATCCCGGCGTTTATGCGGTCTATGACAACGAATTCGACTGTACCGAGCCCGGCCGGTACTGCTGGCATGTCCCGCAAGAGACCAACGTCATTTCGCGGATCGTCCTTGGCGATATCTATGAAACCTTGTCGGCGATGTGCTGGTGCAAGATGCAGGGCAACTCCCAGAACGGCCTTGCGTTCAGGGGCATCGGGAGCCTGTCGCACTGGGCAAAAGCGTCCCATCTCAGCATCAGTTGCCAGAAGCATGTCGAGTGGTGCCGTGCCTGGCTGGAGATCTGGGGCTACACGGTTCGGCAGGTTCATGTAGTAACGACCGGGCCGTTGACCAATATCGACGACGGTCATGTCGTCCTTGAGGTCGAGATTGATGGCAAATGGCGCATGTTCGACGCCGGCAATCACCGCTGGTTCACCGAGGCTGGCGAGCATATCGACCATGTGCGGTTCATGGAACTTGTGGCCGCCGACACGCCGCCCGACAAGCACACGCTGTCGCCGCAGACCTTCACCGCCGATCTCTACGACGGCCAATGGTGCTACGCCACATATGGCGACATGGCCTGGCGGTTCGATGACGACATGTGGAACTGGTACAGGCGGATTTTCCAGAGCGTCACGGCTATCGCATAGGCGAAAAGCATCAATATGACGCGCATGTGACTAGCCTTTCACCACCATAGGAGTACACTAAAC
>JBPCVQ010000458.1:0-4238 GCA_051010395.1 Geminicoccaceae bacterium
AGCTAAGAGTTCGAGCCATAAGTATTTGTATTTATAAAGCTTTTCGGCCCTGAAGATAGAAGATAGAAGATACAGAAGATTACGTTGTGGAAAACTTCCATGAGCTCGTGCAGCTCGAACGTCAGATTTGCTTGGCAGAGGGGAGGTAAAAGCATCTGAGAATGCTTTAAAATGCCAGCATCTCACATGAACTATTAGAAATTGGGGGAAACGGAAAGCCGGCACCAACCTCACCGTAGCTGCCCCATATGAAGCCTCTTTCAACTGTGATATGGGGTGTTGTCAACTTGAAGGCCCGTCCGGTTGTTTGCAACCGATTGTGGATGTTACGGTTTTTGCGGATCAAAAAGTTTGGATTTTAACGATTACAAAGCTACAAATTCACACTGTGATAAGAACCCAGGCGTTTTTTGGTAGTGCTTCAGTGACTTTCGACACATAGCATCTCCCTAAACTAAGAAATAATTCTCATTGGACGGTTGGATGCGCTTACGACACGCGCTGATTTTTCTCTTTATGGCCCTGACCGCCGTTCCGCTGACCGTCTTCTGGGCCTGGCCCCATTCGCTAGTTCTGCAGAATGAGTTTGATGACGCACGCAATAGCCATCTGCTTCTCGCCCGCAATATCGGCGTAACGTTGCGGCGCTATCACCAAGATGTCCTGTCCGTATTTAATCTGATCACAGCCAATCTGATGAAAGAGCGTCAAATCGAACGGCAACAGGATCTGCTGCTCAATCTGAGCTTTCGCCATATCTGCATCGTGGAAGAAACAACCGGAAAGGTGATTGAGGCGGCTGGTCCGGATGCTTTGCTCTGCCCCAAGACGATCCCTGAGAAGCGGATGGACCTTTTTTCCAGGATGGCCCGGGAAAACCGCGTTACATTTAGCCAAGTCTTAGAGGGGCCGGATGGTAGCCCAGTGATGTATTTGGTCCGTCGCATCGGCCGTCTGCTTGCCGTCGGCACCCTGGACACAGACTATTTCGTGCGCCTGGGCGAGATGACCTCGTTCGGTGGACGTAGTCATACTGCAATCATTGATCATCGGGGCAATGTTCTCGCGCACCCGCGTGAAGATTGGATCGCCACGCGCCGCAATTTGGCTGAGGTGTCGGTAGTTGGCCGCATGATAAACGGTGAAACTGGTGTCCAAACTTTCTATTCACCTGCACTCGAGAGCGACATGATCGCTGGATTCGCCATAGTACCTGATGTTGGTTGGGGGGTAATGATCCCGCAGCCTATTGTTGAGCTTCACGAAAGAGCCCGGCAGGCTCAGACGTTCGCCATTACGGTATTTCTGTTCGGAATCCTGATCGCACTCATATGTGCCTGGGTTGTCTCAATCCTATTTGCTCGACCACTTGAGCAGATCAGCCGAGCTGCCGATAAAGTGGTTCACGGTGATGAGGCAGAGGAAATTGCCGAGCTAAAGAGCAAGGTCGTGCCAATCGAGTTCCGTCGCGTGCAGTCGAGCTATAATGCCATGATCCGGCGCCAGCGCGACAATATGATCAGCATCAACAAGTTGGCCTATGAGGACAAGGTGACCGGCTTGCCCAACCGGATCATGTTCAGGAAATATGTGATCGAGAAGCTCCGAGAGTTGAAGGCGACTGGCCGCGGTGGCTTGATGCTGTTCATCGATCTCGATGGCTTCAAAGCGGTAAATGATAGCCATGGGCACGATCTTGGCGATGAGCTACTACACTGCTTCTCGATTCGACTGCATGCGCTCTTAAATCATATTGGCCCTGTTCTGGACGGCAATGACGAGACGTGTTCGCCGCCAGCTCTACTCGCCCGCGGGTATCTGCTGGCCAGGCTTGGAGGCGATGAGTTTGCGGCATTCATACCTGGCACCGAGTGTGAAAGTGACGCTGAATCCATCGCCAAAACTCTCCTGCGTGGCTTGTGTGAGCCCTTTCTTCTTGGACAGCAAGAGACCACCATTAGCGCCTCGATTGGCATTGCTAGGGTACCAATCGATGGTAACGACTATACGACACTGATCCGACATGCGGACATGGCCATGTACGAGGCCAAGCGTGCCGGTAAGAATACCTTTCGACTCTACGATTGCATGATTCAAACCGTACTCGACCAAGCCGGTCGAGTACGGCGTGAACTTCCACAAGCGTTAGAACTCGATCAATTCGAGCTTCACTTCCAGCCACGCTTCGATGCCTCTTCTCACCAAGTCCGCTGCATGGAAGCGCTAATCAGGTGGAATCATCCCAGCGATGGTCAGCGACTGCCAGATGAATTCCTGCCGATGATCGAAGGCACCGACGGTGTTATCTCGATTGATCACTGGGTATTGCGTAACGCCCTGGGCCAGCTTGCAGTCTGGTTACCAGACTACCCCGAGCTGGCCATTTCCATCAACATGTCCGCCCAACAACTGACTGACCGAGATCTGGCTAACAATATTATCGACCTGGTGCGCGAAGCTGACGTCGACCCGACAAGGATCGAGTTGGAAGTCACCGAGCATGCTGTCCTCAATAATGAAAGAACGGCCAGGGAGGTGATCCAACGCCTGCATCAGTTTGGCCTCAAGATTGCGATTGACGACTTCGGTCAGGGTTACTCTAATTTTGCTCGCTTCGCCCAGCTTCCTGTTGACGTGATCAAGATCGATCGCAGTCTCACAAGCAAACTTACGGTTGATCAAAGAATGCCGAAGATCGTCGGCTCGCTTGTAGCAATGGCCAAAGGATTAAATTGCATGACAGTCGCCGAGGGCATCGAAACCCAAGAAGAGGTCTCCATCCTCAGCCAGATTGGATGCACAGAATTCCAAGGCTATCTCTTCTCAAAACCGCTCGATGCGCGGAACGCTGCGGTTTGGCTTGCCGACGCATCGGTGAGAGCATGTCAAACTGTGGGAGATGGGCCTGCGGCTTGATCAAAACAGCTGTCGGATTCTACTGGATTTGAGCTCCGGCCGGCGCCAAGTCCGCGTTTTCTCGCAACAGGACCCAACGGCCTTGGATCAATCTCCCACAGTTTGACATGCTCTCATCTTCTCGTCGAAACCCGCGACCCGGCGCCGGTACTTCGCAATCAGCTGCGGATCGAACGTCGAAAGCCGATCGCGCGGCACCGAAATATCGAGCTTGCCGGTGTCCGTCAGCAGCGTCTTCTTGCCGTAGCCATTGCGGCTGTTGGACCGGCCGTCGCCGGACTCACCACCCATGTGATGGTCCATCTCGGCGTTCAGCGCCCGCTCCGCCAAGGCCCGCTTCAAATCGTCAAACAGGCCGTCCTTACTGAAAACCGCCTGAGGATCCCGGCCAGCCAGCAGCTGGTCCAAAAGATCGTCAGCGATAACCGGCTTCTTCCGTCGTGCCATGCGATGTCTCCTCCGCTCGCATCGTCATCGCCCACACACGAAATTTCTGACAGTCCCGTCGCCAGCGAAAGGAGGTGCTGACCGCCAAATCGCACCGCTGCGCCGACTTGCGCACCGTTTCTCCTTGGCTGAGCGACTGGGCAAAGTCGAACCAACGCTCCTTCTTGTGCAGGTGCGCCAAAGGCGTGCCGGTCAGCGCATTGAACGTCTTGCCGCAATGACGGCAGTAGAACCGCCGCAATCCGCTCGCTTCGCCACGACACACAACGCCATGTTCCTGACAATGCACACAGATCCGAGACACCAGCACATGATCTTCAAGCGCCGTGATCACTTCTGCTTCCGACGACCGGCCTGCCAAAATCGTCCGGACATCCGACCGTTGGGCCTCAGACAAACCATCAATAGCCTCAAGCCACTTCCGGTAGACAACCTCGTCCATTACCACCCCTCATTATCTTATTGATATGATGAACTTTTATCAAAATGCATAAGCTTTGAAAACAGAGCCTTGGGAAAAGGTGGTCGGCACCAATTTGAAGGGCGCGTTCTTCATGGCGCAAGCAGTTGCCCGGCGGATGGCCGAACGCGGCAACGGCGGGGTAATCGTCAACATCGCCTCGGTGCTGGCCCTGGAGGTGATCGGCCACCTCGGCCCCTATGCGGCGTCCAAGGGCGGGATCTGGCAGATCACCAAGACCATGGCGCTGGAGCTTGCCCGCCACGACATCCGGGTGAACGCGCTGGCACCCGGCTATATCGAAACCGAGATCAACCGGGATTTTCTAGGAAGCGAGATCGGCCGGCGCATGGTCAAGAAAATCCCGCAGCGGCGGTTTGGCGAGCCGGAAGATCTGGACGGCGCGCTCCTGCTG
>JBPCVQ010000459.1:0-5959 GCA_051010395.1 Geminicoccaceae bacterium
GTGCGGCTGAAATACGATGAAAGCGGACTTTTGACATACAGCTGATGCCGCCCGAAGCTCGTCTAGCGCACGATCACATCCAACCGCTGCACCGCATTGTTGCCCATGCCGTGGATGTTCCAGAGGGGCTGATCGGGCTGGACATCGCCGGCCTCGTCGGTGGCGCGGACGGCGAGCTGGGTCTCGCCGGGTGTCGCCTCCCAGTCGAAGCTCCAACCCTGCCAACAGCAGGCGGCGCCTGCGGGCTCGACTTTAGCCGGTGCCCAGTTTGTGCCGTTGTCGACGCTCACCTCGACCTTGGTGATCTTGTTCGGACCGGCCCAGGCACGTCCCTGCAGGCGGTGCCTGCCGGCTTTGACCATGCGTTTTCGGAAGTAGAAGTCGGGGATGCCGGGCGGCACCATCAAGGAGCGCACGCGTTGGTGGGTGACGGGTTCGCCGGCGATTTCGACGGTGTCCCGGTAGCGATAGGTGCCGTCCATGTAGTGGCCGGTGAAACGCTGGTCGACGGCGTCGATGCGCCGGAGCCATTTGACGCTGGTCATGCCGTACCAGCCGGGAACGATCAGGCGAAGCGGGTAGCCGTGCTGCGGCTCCAGCGGGGCGCCGTTCATGGCGTAGACGAGCAGCGGCTCGTCGCGTTCGATTTCTGCAGGATTCAACGAGCGCTGGTAGCGCTGCACCTCGCCCGCCTCCATGCCGGCATCCTCGCCGGTGAAGATGAGGTCAGCGACCTCGGGCTGAAGGCCGGCCTGCTCCAGAAGCGGGAGGAGCGGTGTGCCTGTCCATGCCGCCGTGCCGATCGCGCCGTTCAGCCAGGGCTGGCTGACGGGGCGCGGGTCCATGCGGGCGCGGCCGTTGCCGGCGCATTCCATGGTGACCGGGCGGGTGACCACCGGCATGGCCTTGATCGTCTCGAGATCGAGGGTGATCGGCTTGTCGACCAGCCCACCGATATCGAGACGCCATTCCGCAGCATCGATGACGGGGATGTCGAAATGGATCAGGAGATAGTGAAGGCCGGTCGGCGTAAGGTCATAGCGAAGCGCCTCCAGCGGCATGCCGCGATTGCGAAAGGCGAGGCTCAGTTCCTCATGATAATAGCGCCCGCTGTCATCAGGCGCCGGATCCCCACCAATCGGCGGAAACTCGGGCAATGGGTCGAGGCTCGACATGCTTGGTCTCTCCGTTCGAGCAAGGCTCAGGCAAGTTCAGCGTGTTGCCGCCGGCAACAACCCGCGCTGACTGAGATTCTTCATTAACGCGGATGTGCCGAAGGTCCAGGGTGGGGCTTCGTCGCAGTAGGTGATCCGGTTGGTGAGGGCGCCGAGTTCTGGGCAGGCGATGGTGACGAGGTCGCCGGATTTGTGGGTGAAGCCTTCGCCCGGTCGATCGCGATCTTCGATCGGCGCGAACATGGTGCCGGTAAAGAGCACGAAGCCGTCTGGATATTGGTGATGTTTCGACAGGGTCTGGCCGGCGAGATCTTCGACGTCCCGGCTGATCTCGCTGAGGGAGCTTTCGCCATCGAGGGAGAAGCCGTCCTTTTCGCCTTCGACTTTGAGGCTAATGGTGGTCTTGCGCAGCTGATCGATTGTGAGGGTGTCGTCCAGGAGGCGGATGAAGGGGCCGAGTGCCGTGGATGCGTTGTTGTCCTTTGACTTGCCGAGCAGAAGTGCGCTTCGTCCTTCGAAGTCGCGGAGATTGACGTCATTGCCGAGCGTGGCGCCCTTGATGGTGCCGCGGCTGTCGGCGGCGATCACCAGTTCAGGCTCGGGGTTGTTCCAGGTGCTGTCCCGGCGGATGCCGATCAGGGCACCGGTGCCGACGGCTGCCATCGGCGGAGCTTTGGTGAAGACCTCGGCGTCAGGCCCGATCCCCACTTCCAGATATTGGGACCAAGCCCCCTGGTCGATGAGGTGGGCCTTCAGGCGCATGGCGGCTTCAGAGCCCGGCACGATCTGCGAGAGGTCGGAGCCGATGACGTCGTTGATCGTCCGGCGGATGGCGTCTGCCTTGGCGGCGTCGCCGCGCGCCTGCTCCTCGATCACCCGCTCCAGCATGCTCTTCGCGAAGGTGACGCCGGCGGCCTTGATCGCCTGCAGGTCGATCGGGGCGAGGAAGTGCGGGGTGCCCGAATCTCGCTTGTCATAACAGCTGTTGGCGAGGATTTCGGCAAGCGTGCCGATGCGTTGACCCTCGCTTCGCGCTATCGCAGTGGGATCGTCGCTTTCCAGGAGGTCGGTCATGGTGGGGGTGGTGGCGGAGAGGTCGAAAACGCCGTCTTCTCTAATGGTGACCACCGAGGGGCCGGCCACCGTCTCGGCGCGTCCGACCAGTGTGCCTTTGAGGCCGTCCGCTGGCAGTGTCGTCTCCGGTGTCAGCCGTTTGTCCATGGTCGTCGCTCTCCCCTTCGTCGAACCCGTCTTCTACCCATGCCACAGCCCCTATTGTCGTGCCAGCCTGGCGACTGTGGCGCTGGCATTAAAGAATATGACGCCTTTTTGCCAAGAGGTTGTGCTGGATTCGATCAGGATAGTGCTTCGAAGTGAAAAAATTTTTCGAGAAAGCGCCATGACCAGCACAACCCAAGTGACGGCCGCCGACCAGCCGCCTTTGACCGATCTCGACAAGGCGAGGCTGCCGATCGGTGAGGCCGGCGGGCTGCCGAACCGCTGCTACACCGATCCCGCGGATTTCGCGCTGGAACGCGCCCGCCTGTTCGATCAGGGCTGGGCCTGCATCGGTTTCGGCAAGGACATCCCCGAGGTCGGCGACGCCTTGCCGATCGATCACCTGGGCACGCCGCTGCTGGCGTTGCGTGACAAGGACGGTGCGGTCTCGGTATTTCACAATGTCTGCAGTCACCGCGGCATGGTGCTGGTGGAGGAGCCGACCCGTATTCGCTCCGTCATCCGCTGTCCCTATCATTCCTGGTGCTACGGTTTGGACGGCGCGCTCAAGGCCACACCCCATGTCGGCGGGCCCGGGCACAACGCCCATAGCGCCATCGACCGGACCAAGCTTGGCCTCCGTGCCGTGCGATCAGCCGTCTGGTTCGATCTGATTTTCGTCGATCTTTCAGGCGAGGCGCCCGCCTTCGAAACGTTCATCCGGCCGCTTTCCGAGCGCTGGTCCATGTTCGATCAGGACGAGCTTCGGCATGCCGGAGCCGACGGCTCGTTCAAGCTTGAGGTGAAGTGCAACTGGAAGCTCGCGGTCGAGAATTACTGCGAGAGCTATCATCTGCCTTGGGTTCATCCCGGCCTGAACAGCTATTCGAAGCTGGAAGACCACGACAATATCGTCGAGCCCGGCCTGCATTCCGGGCAGGGCACGCGCGTCTATAATCCGAGCCTTTCCGATGACGGGCGGCGGTTTCCGGATTTTCGGAGCCTCGCCGAAAGCTCGAAGGCCACGACGGATACCTGGCAGACGCGGGCGGAATATGTAGCGCTCTATCCGAATGTCCTTTTGGGCATCCATCGGGATCACTTTTTCGCGATCCGTCTGGAGCCGCATGCACCTGACCGCACCACCGAGCATGTGAGATCTATTTTGCCGGCGAGCGGGCAAGGAGCGAGGATTTCGCCGATCTTCGCGCCAAGCTGAGGGATATGTGGCATGAGGTGTTTCTGGAGGACGTCTTCGTGGTCGAGGGCATGCAGCGCGGCCGGGCGTCGCCTGCCTTTTCCGGCGGTGTTTTCTCGCCGGTGATGGACGAGGCGACCCATGCCTTTCATCAGTGGGTGGCCGGACGTCTTCTGGGACAGGATGACGCGAGCAGCCCGTTACCTTCCAATCGCCCTGCCGCGTCGGCAGCGCTGGTCGAGGTGGTTTGATGCCGGATTTGATGATCGCGAGCGAGCGACAGGTCTATGATCGGCTGAACGCCACCATAGAGGAGGCTCACGACAAGGGGCGGCTGGACAAGCTTGCGGCAAGCTATGCCGAGGGCGGCGCTCTCTACGAACGTCAGGGCGAGACGGACGCCGCCTGCTTTTTCTGGACGCAGGCCTATATTTTCGCTCTCGATGCGGGAGCTGCTGCCCTCGCCGATGCGATGCGTGAAAAGCTTAATTCCTTCGGACGGATGAGTTGATTTTCAGCCGAGAGGCGAGACCTCTATCCCGTAGTCGTCGTCAAGGCGGAAAGAGGTGCCTGCTCCCGTGCAATCCGACCGGTGATCAGCCCGGGATTGGTTGCATCGACCTCGCGGTCATGGCACCCTTCCGCCGGCTTTGACCGGAGAACAGATTCGATCGCTCGCCTGGTGATCGGTTCACCGCCATCAGGGCTGCGCTATCGGGTAAAAGCTCGGAGCGAAACCAATCAAACAGCTAGAGGGAGCGAGTTTGTCCTCCTGGGTCCCTGGACCTGGAAGCGCATCGCTTAATCGATGATGATGAAGAAACCTAGTCTTACGGCCGTGGCCTGCGCCGCGATGCTGATGGGCCTTACGGCCTGTTCCGGCAGCTATCGAAATCAAATTCAGGGGTCGTATGGCTCCTATCACACCAAAGGTAACGATGCGTTGCGCGCCAAGGATTATGAGCGCGCTGCTGATCATTATGCCTTTGCCGCCAAGAGCGGTCATCCGCGCGCCCTGATTTCCTATGGCCGCCTGTTCGCCAGAGGCAACGGCGTCGATCAGGACCCTGCTCGTGCGGTGGCGCTGTTCTCCGAAGCCCGTGACAAGGCCTCGCCTTTCAAGTCGAAGGCGGCATTAGAGCTTGCCCAGCTCTACCTGAAGGGGGGCGATGGTCCTTCCGGCGAGGTGGCGAAAGACGAGGTTCGGGCGAGGAAGCTGTTTCTCGAGGCGCTGAAAGGCGGCGAGGCCAGGGCGGCGTCCAATTTGGGCAAGATCTATGACAGGGGGCTCGGTGTGGACCCCGACCCGGCCGAGGCGATCGAATTCTACCGGCAGGCATCGGCCAATGACGGCAACTCTGCGCGCAGATTGGCGACGCTTCTGGCGAAAACGGGTGGCCCAGAGGACGAAATCGCCTCATCGGCCGGGCGCGCCATCGAGGTGTTCGAAGTCCGCGGCGAGGCCGGCGATGGCAGGGCCTTGATTCAGCTTGCCGACATCTTTTCCAAAGGTCAGATCGTCGAGGCCGATCAGGCGCGTGCCGCCAGCTATCTTGAAAGGTTGCCCGAAGACGGCGATCCCGCGATGAACATGAACCTCGCCAGGCTTTACGGGCAGATTGGCGATCAGGGAGAGCGGAAGAGACGGCTCAGGCTTGCGGCGGATGCCGGCGAAGCCAAAGCGCAGACGACCCTCGCCAAGCTGTTCCTGACCCCTGATACGGCCGACACCAATGGCGCCGTCGGGCGTTATTACGCCGAGCGCGCGATCGGCCAGAAGAGCGAGTCGGCGATGTTCTATCTCGGCCTCGCTTTGTTGCGCGGCAGGGTGCTGGAACAGGAACCGGTCGCCGGCGAACTGCTGCTGCGTCGTGCCAGCCAGGAGGGGCATGTCGGCGCGTCTGCGGCACTTGGCGCCGCGATCCTGAATGGCGATGTTCGAGGTCGGGAACCGGACGAGGGGCTGAAGCTGCTGGAGGCCGCCGCCGATAAGGGGGCTGTCAGCGCCATGAGCGCGCTTGGATTTGCCTACCAAAAGGGACGCGGTGTGCTGGCGGATGAGGTGCTCGCCCTCGAGTGGCTGCGCAAGGCGGCCGATGCCGGCAGTCGGAAAGCCCAGGCCTTCCTGGACCGGCGTCAGGAAGAGGGGGCGTAAGCGCGGCCCTGCCCTGAAAATAACCGCCTGCTTTCTCATGATGAGAGAAGCTGGCTCGTCCAAAAGCGACCGCCTGACGCAGGGTAAGGCGGTTCGCTTGACTTTATCGACAGCGAAAACCTATGTTGCCAGCGCTTTCGGTGGGGGTGCGGCTCATCTGCGGTAGTGCTCGCCGGAGCGAGAGCTGAAAGCCAATGACACGCGACGACAAGT
>JBPCVQ010000460.1:0-15045 GCA_051010395.1 Geminicoccaceae bacterium
CCAGAAATGCTGTGCTAATGCACTGTTCTAGGCGATCTGGGGACTCCGTCCGCCGGAAAGGGGGGGGGGGGCCGTGCACGGACCCCAAGGCCCGCGGGGACCAGTGCATCAAAGCGACGCTACCAGGGTTGGGTTAACAGAGCGTTGAACACCTACGAAGCAAATCTTGGCGGCTAAACCCTGATCCCCGGCACGACCCATCCCTGTCTCCAAGGAGCATCCTACGTTGTCCAAACGACCCTCCAAAAAATCGCGTACCCTGCGTCAGGGCATCATCGACACCTGTCTGGAGATGAACGCTTCTGGCCTGAACCAGGGCACCTCGGGCAATGTGTCTGTGCGTGTCAAAGGCGGTATGCTGATCACGCCGTCGGGCAGGCCCTACAAGACGATGAAGCCCAAAGACATCGTCTTCATGCGTGAGGACGGCAGCTATGAGGGCGATCTGGTGCCGTCGACCGAGTGGCGCTTTCACCTGGACATCATGAACAGCCGGGACGACGTGAACGCCATCGTCCACGCCCATCCGACGTTTTGCACCACGCTCGCGATCCTGAAAAAAGACATCCCGCGGCTTCACTACATGGTCGCGGTCGCAGGCGGCGACGACATCCGCTGCGCACCCTATGCCACCTTCGGTACCCAGGCGCTCTCGGACAACGCGATCAAGGCGCTCAAAGACCGTAAAGCCTGCCTGCTTGCCCATCACGGCATGATCGCCGTCGGCCCCGACCTCCCCAAAGCCATGTGGCTCGCCGTCGAGGTCGAGACGCTCGCCAAGCAATATTACTACACCCTCCAGGCCGGCGGCCCGCCGCTGCTCTCCAAGGCCGAAATCAAAAACGTGGCCGAACGCATCCACAGCTACGGCCCGCGGTCCGAGTCCGACGCGGACGGCGTTGACTCAAACAAGCCAGTCCGTGCTGGCTAGCAGCCAGGGGCGTTACCTGTGATGAGCGCTTTGATGCATCGTCGCGCCAAGCCGAAGCGTGGGGAGGTTCGGCCGGGACGTTAACGCCGTCTTTACCGCATTGCCGCTATGAGGTTTGCTTGCTTAAGGAAGGATTACCGGCCTGCGCATGCCGCTCTGAACGATGGCGATGAAGATGCCGGGTCGATGAGAACGTTGTGCGGCAGGCATGACTTGTGACGCGAGGACGTCCAAAGGGAAAGATCCCGAGGCTTTACCGAGAATAGGTCGCCTGCCTTTCGATTTTCTCGTGCGTTCTTTCACGTGCGCTGGGAACCAAATGACATGGTCACATCACGAGCAGTTCCGGGGTGACGCCCGCGCCCGGTCGGGCTGTCCGGGCTCCGGCTCCGCACTACGCCCTGACCGCCCGACCTACCCCTGGCCTGCCGGCCCCTGAACTCGGGCAACGCGAAAACCGATATCGTAGCTCCGGAGGTCCGGCGAGTACGCGTAGCGGCAGGCGGAGCGCAAGCCCTGCGCACCGTCGTTCCAGGAGCCACCACGCAAGACACGCTGGGGGCCATCACGCAGGACACGCTGGGAGCCGCCACGCAGGACGCGATTGGTGCCAGCGCCTACAGGATCAGAAGCTGCGACATTCGTATAACTTCGTAGGGTGTCGGCACACCATTCCAAGACATTGCCGTGCATATCGTGAAGGTTCCAGCCACTAGCGGGATAGACGCCGACTTCGGTTGTTTTGCCTACGTCCTTGCCGAAGTTTGCCTGCTCCATAGAAATCGCATCTCCATATGTATAAGCGCTGCGTACGCGCGCCCGGCAGGCATACTCCCATTCCGCCTCGGTAGGCAGACGGAAACTCGCCTTAGTGATCTTGCTCAACCAAATGCAGTAGGCCTCGGCGTTGTGATGGCTAACATCGATCACCGGTCTACGCCCCCTGCCCCACTCATAGTCCATAAGCTTCTTTCTGCCTGTCGCCTGACAAAACTGGTCGTATTCTTCGAAGGTGACGGGATAGCGACCAAGTGCGAAGTCCCGGCGGATGGTCACTTCATGCTGCGGGCCTTCGTTCCTTACGCGCCCCTTTTCGTCCTTTGGCGAGCCCATCAGGAACGTGCCGGCTGGGATCTTGACCATCTCCGGACACCAAGGCTCGTCGATGTCGCGAAATACCTCGCCTGGCTGCCACAACAATTCTGCTCTCTCGGGAACCCTCGACGCTGGCTCCCTTATGAACGGTTCCTCGGATCGCCTGATTCGTTTGAGCGCCGAGGACAAAGGGATCGATCGTCCAGGTGTCGCTGAAGATGCAGCCGCCTTCGGTTGCTCGACCACCCGAAGCACATTCCGACGCGTGCGCTCGATCTGAGTCGAAAGCGCATGCAATTCACGCCGGCAGGCGGGTGACATCAAGTCCTCGAAAATAAGGTCGCGCCAGTCCCAGCGCTGGCGTTCGTCGATTTCCTGCGCCAGCTCGTCCCTCGCCTTGAGGTGTCCTTCTTCTAGCACCGGACAGGAGATCCAGTAGATCGGCAGCACGAGATCCCGTCGACCGACCCTCCTTTCCAAGTCCAGGAACGTGCGCAACTCCTGGCGGCAGGGCTCGCTTCGAAAAAAGCTCGGCGTCAGGATCGGGATGAAGAAGCGTGCCCGATCGAGCATCTCATCCAGCTTGTCCTTCCAGCGCTCGCCAAGGCCGATGCCGGTCTCGTCGTCGACATCCTGAAAGATATGAAACTGCTTGCCGGAGACCTGCCGAACAGTGCGACTAAGCCGCCGGCGAAAGGCGGCAATCTCGCCGTCTTCATCGTCAAATCGCGTATAGCTCAAAAAAGCGTCGGGCTTTGCAGGCATCCTGGGGCAGTCGCTTAAAAAGTTCAGCCAATCGGCCGAAACCTAGCACCGTCCACAACCCCAAGTGAAGCGTGATTCCTCTCGCAAGCTCAGGCAAGTCGAGGGTCAACGCCCCGCGTTGAGGATGTTGCAGGTTAGTTTGGCGTAGCTGAGCGCGTCGTCGATGGCCTGGTGGTTGTGGTTGTAGTCCTGGTCGAACCAGTGTTCGGGCATGCTGCTGGTTCTGCACTCGGTCACCGGGCGTTTGAGGAGGGCGGCGGCGTAGGATGAGAGGTCCAGGGAGCGGCGCTGGAAGGGGTCTTCGCCGGCGAACTCCCAGAGATACCAGGCGATGAACGGGTAGTCGAAGGCGACGGGGTGGGCGACGAAGATGGGTTGGCCGCCGAGACCCTTCAGCCAGGCGACGTAGTCTTTCATCGCCTGTTCCGGTGGCACCGGATTGGTGCGGCAGGCGCGCCAGCCGTCCTGCTGAGTGCGCCACCATTGCATGGTCGGCGGATATTCGCCGGCGCCCGGCAGGAGGTGGAGGTTTCTCGTGAAGGTCGAGAGAATGGTTTTGCCCGGCGTGAAGGCGACCGAACCGAAGCTCAGCATGGAATGGTGGCCGGGGCTTGGGCCGTTGCTTTCGATATCGGTGGCGACATAGAGTTCAGTCATCAATTAAAATCCCCGAAAATGACTTATAAACACGACCCAGCGAGCATCATCATCGTCTGTTGAACCATATTGCGGGTGTAAATTGAACGGGGCATGAATGCTGGGGTCACTCGGCCGGCTGATGCGTATTCCAGGCCTCAAGGTATGTCGGATTATTCTATCGACATGTGATTGACCGGCGTTTCCCATTGGTCACGGTCATCATTCGGGCTAGAATCTCCCGAAGCAAACGGCATCTTTCGCAACGAAGGGGGAGTGTTCATGGCCGCTGAAACCGCCATCGCAGCGACATTGTCATCGGTGATGGAGCCGATCCGCGCCCTTATCGGTGATCGCCTGTCGACCTCGCTTCCGATCCGCGAGCAGCATGGCAAGGATCAGACCCATAATGCCGGCGCCACCCCGGACGCGGTGGTTTTTCCTGAAAGCACGGAGGAAGTCCAGGCGATCGTCCGGCTCTGCGCCGAACAGGCCGTGCCGGTCATTCCCTATGGCACCGGCACCTCACTCGAAGGCCATATCACGGCCCTGAAAGGCGGCGTCACCCTCGATCTCTCGGGCATGAACCAGATGCTAGAGGTCAATCCCGAGGATCTGGACTGCCGGGTGCAGGCGGGTGTCACGCGAAAACAGATCAACACCTATCTTCGCGATACCGGCCTCTTTTTCCCCGTCGACCCCGGCGCCGACGCCAGCATCGGCGGCATGGCTGCTACGCGCGCCTCGGGTACTAACGCCGTGCGGTATGGCACCATGCGCGAAAACGTCTTGGGGCTCACGGTGGTGACTGCCGACGGGCAAATCATCAAGACGGGGGGGCGCGCTCGAAAATCCGCAGCCGGCTATGACCTCACACGCCTGTTCGTCGGCTCCGAGGGAACGCTCGGCGTCATCACCGAAATCGGGCTTCGGCTTTATGGGGTGCCGGAGGCGATTTCTTCGGCGGTCTCTGCCTTTCCCACGGTCGACGATGCGGTCAACACCGTGATCCAGACCATCCAAATGGGTGTGCCGGTGGCGCGCATCGAGCTTCTGGATGCGCTGCAGATGAAGGCCTGCATCGCCTATTCGAAGCTCGAGGGCATGAAGGAGGCGCCGACGCTTTTCTTCGAGTTCCACGGCTCCGATGCCGGCGTCGAGGAGCAGGCGACCACAGTGGGCGAGATTGCGGCCGAGTTCGGCGGGGACGATTTTCAATGGGCGACCAGGCCGGAGGACCGCAACCGGCTTTGGGAGGCGCGCCACAATGCGTTCTATGCGGTGATGGCCGCCTGGCCGAACACCTCGGCGGTGGTGACGGATGTCTGCGTGCCGATCTCGCGCCTAGCAGAGTGCATTGCCCGCACCCAAGAGGAATTGAAGGTTAACAAATTGACCTCGCCGCTGGTGGGCCATGCCGGCGACGGCAATTTTCACCTGTCGATCATGGTCGACATGGATGACCCGGACGAGTTGCAACGCGCCAAGGCGCTCAGCGAAACCATGGTCGAGCAGGCATTGGCCTGCGGCGGCACCTGCACCGGTGAACACGGGGTCGGCATGGGAAAAATGCGCTATCTGGAAGCGGAACACGGTGAGGCACTGCAGGCCATGCGCGCCATCAAGAACGCGCTGGACCCAGGGAACATTATGAACCCGGGCAAGGTGGTGCAGGTTTGAATCGGGGTCCACTGTGCCGCGAACGCGATACAGCGTTCAGGCACTATATCCCGTCGGGCGCCGCAAGAGATCACGTAGCAAGCCTCCCCAGGGGCCTAAGCTTGCATATCAGAAGGCGGATAGTGAATTCTTAAAATAATCTTGAGCGTTATATTGTTAATATTTTTACGATGCGCATTCGACACACCAATCATGGCAAATTCAAGCCACGTACACCCTCTTGTCCTTGAGCAGTGACCGCAGTTACAATTAGATTCATTTCATTGTCGCGATCCATGGTGATTGTTGCCTAGTGTTGATAATACATGGCCTGGATGCGGCAGTTCAGTAAATCACGTCCGCGCACCGGAGAATGGTCTCATGGAGCAAATTCGGCCTATCATAGCCACGTCGGCCGAATCCGGGTCCGACTGCTCGGAACAGACGCCCGAGAAGCTGCATGGCTGGAAAGTGGCGAGCTGGCGATCATCACTTCCGACGGGCAAAAGTGTCATCGAGCAGCTGCAGCACAGCGAGCAACGCCTCGCGGATTTCTTGGACACTGCAGCCGATCGCCTCTGGGAAATGGACGCAGACCTGCGCCTAACCTTCGTCTCACCCGGTCGGCTTGATTCGATGCTGGCGCCGGAACTCGTGTTGGGAAAGACGCGATGGGAGATTGCAGGCGTCGATCCCGACTGCGATGCAAGCTGGCGCGCCCATGTGGCCGATCTCATGGCACGTAAACCCTTTCGTGATTTCGAGTTCAAGACCGCCGGCCCCAATAGCGAGTCACGTTATCACTCGGTCAGCGGGATTCCACTCTTCGACAAACAGGGTGTTTTCATCGGCTATCGGGGGACCGTCCGAGATATTACCGCGCTCAGAATGGCCCACCAACGAATAGAGCATTTGGCGTTTCATGACGATCTGACCGGGTTGCCGAATCGGCGCCATCTCAAGAACGAGTTCAGGCGAATCGGCGATGATGCGCGGCGCGACGGCACCCAAATTGGCATGATGCTGCTCGACATCGATCACTTCAAGGATATCAACGACACGCTTGGCCATTCCCTTGGCGACAAGCTGTTGATCGAGGTTGCAAGGCGGCTGGAAGACAATGTCGACCGACATGATCTCCTGGCCCGGATTGGCGGCGACGAATTTGCCATCGTCGCCGTCTCACAATGGGAAAAAGAACGGCTGGGCGCCATGGCGGAGCGGATCATCAAGGCGATGGCTGAGCCCTTCACCATTGATTCTAAGGGGGTACGTATAGGTGTGAGCGTCGGCATCACCGTCTATCCCGATCACAGTGCCGACTTCGAACGGACGCTCGCAAATGCTGACATGGCTCTCTATGCCGCGAAGAACGCGGGCCGACATACTTGGCACATGTTCGACGACGCGCTGCATAGAGGCGTTCAGATCCGGCACCGTCTCGACCAGGAGCTGCGGCGAGCGTGGCAGTTCGGCGAGTTCGCGCTGCACTATCAACCTCTGATTTGCACGAGAAGGGCGAAAGTCGCTGGTTTCGAGGCGCTGATCCGTTGGCAACACAAACAGCGCGGTTGCCTTTTGCCCGATACTTTTCTCAGCACACTCGAACTAAGCCCGATCTTGGAGCCGCTCACCCGTTGGACCTTGAGAACGGCACTTGCCGAGCGGCAGAAATGGCAAAGCCAGGGCTTTGGCAACCTCAATATCGCCGTCAACATTCCCTCGGCGACCTTTCATGGGGCAGACCTGCTCACGACCATCGACGATTGTCTCAAGCAGACCGGAGCTCCCCCAGAAGCCCTGACACTGGAAATTTCCGAGAGGGCGCTGATCGATTTATCAACGACCGTGCCTGTGCTCGACGCCCTACGTGAACTCGGTGTTGTCATCGCAATCGACGATTTCGGCATGGGCTACTCCTCGCTGTCACGATTGAAGAGTCTGCCGGTCGATGTGCTGAAGATCGACCGGTCCTTTTTGGCCAATGTCGCCGAGGGCGGACAGGAGACGGTGATCGCGGAACTCCTGATCAAGATGGGACACAGTCTTGGCAAGAAAGTGGTCGTCGAGGGTGTCGAAACCGAGGAACAGGTCGCGTTTCTGGATACGATCGGGTGCCTTCAGCTCCAGGGGTTCCTGATCGCTCCAGCCATGCCGCCTGTCGATTTACCGCACTGGGTCAAAAATTGGCAGGACACATCGATCGACAACTGGCTGGAACGTGCTGCTCAAGCAAAATTTGAAGCGGAAGCGGTCCGTTCATAGTCGACTCGCAGTGGGCTTTCTGCCCGCGCCAGGCATCGATGATGATCTGAGCCTCTTTCAGCGAATAGAAAATCTCTCCATCAAGCAACTCGTCTCACAACCGGGCATTGAAGCTCTCCACGTAGCCGTTCTCCCAGGGACTTCCTGGCTCGATGAAGGCGGTCTTGGCACCGACCCAGGCTCGAACCGCTTCGGCAAGCAGGACTTTCGCTATGCGGCGGACGAGGATGTCTACATCTGCATTGCGGGCAATCGGAGCGTAGGTCGCCCCTTTTCAGCCTCAAAAATCGATCAGCCGGCCCAGATCCCTCGATCTGACGGCGTGAGAGCCATGCCGTGCCATGAAACAGGAAAATCGGCCAAGCTATCCAACCAACACCGAAACCGGTGATCCCCAGCTTGGCACTAAAAATAGCGCACTTCTGAAACGTCTCTGCACGGCCAAGACCAGATGGCGCCACACCACCTTGAGCTGCAACTTGCGGTCGGCTGCAATCCAGCGCGCAGGCCTCACAACCCGCCTGCCGATCATGCCGGATGCCCAGTAGCTAGCGTTGACAATGTAACAAGTTCAGGGCATGCGCCCTGCTGCATCCGCCTTGCCGACCTCAGCAACAAAATGCTCGAGTTTCTCGGCGTCGAGACGACCGTCGCTTCGCACACCGGTGCAAATATCGACCCCAAACGGCCGGACCTTTCTAATCGCCTCATCGACATTCTCGGGTTTGAGACCACCTGCCAGAATAACCGGGCAAGGACAGGCTTCGACGATCGCTCGACTGATTTCCCAATCATGGGTGCGCCCTGTGCCGCCAAGTTCCTTCACCGCCACCGCCGGACGGCCTGAGTCCAAAATGATCGCATCCGCAAGCTTCGCGGCAGCCATTGCCGTCTCGACAGTTTCAGGCCCTTCGACATGAATGACCTGGACAAGACGGCGGCTCGGCAGCGCCGCCCGGATGATGGGATAGACATCCGCTTCCACCCGATCGACGATTTGGATGGTGTCGGCGCGGCAGCGGCGGGCGTGGTGCACGATCGCGTCGGATGCCGTCTCGCTGGTCAGGAGGAAGGTGGCGACCGGCGGCGGCACACTATCGACAATCGCTGAGATCAAGTCGTCGTCGATCACGCCCGGCCCACTTGGCATGCGGCCGACAAGACCGAGGCCGTCGACGCCATGATTCATCGCCAACGCCGCTTCTTCGAGGGAGCTGATGCAGCAGATCTTGATACGCGTTCTTCTCATCATGGCCTCAAGCAGCTTTCGTCCGATCCCAACCGGGACCGGCCCAGGCGAGCCACATCGCGGCGGTCCAGGAAAAATCCCCGCCACCGCAGCCTTCGCCGGTCTCTGGGTGGAAATATTCGTAAAAACCCTGAGCTTCGATCAGCCGGCGGCTGTCGCTCCTGATACGTTCGGCGAGGGCAATGTGACCAGCTTCCGCAAGTCCGCGCGAAATCATGTAGTTCATGATCATCCAGACCGGCCCCAGCCAGTAGCGCTTCGGTTCGAATCTCGGGTGCTCCGGATCGAGACTGGGAAAGGCATAGTCGACCTTGCTCGCGATGCGCGTCAGATGCTCGACCATCACCGCTCGCTGCTCAGCTGAACCTGCGTCCGCATAAAATACCAGTGCCGAGGCTGACGTGATCGCGCCGGAAAAATCGCCGGACCTCAGATCGCGCGCGCAAAAGGCCGACATACGCTCGCTCCACAGCCTCTCCGTACCGGCCTCGCTCAGCTTCAGCCACCCGCGAATCTCGTCCGCCTCGGCGTCCTTGCCGAAACGCTCGGCCAGCGCCAGGAGATCCCGGTCGGCACGCATGAGGATGAACTGGATGCCGGGATCGGCTACGAGGAATGGGCCGTTCCTGGCAATATTTTCATGGTTCCAGCCGCAATCCCGACCGAACTTCACAAGCGTGAGGTAACGATCATACTGCGCCTGTTTCGGACGCTCCTCGGCATCGATGTGATTGGTATCCCGCCGCTGGTAGCGGCCGAGGTCCGGCGCCACCTCGACCCTCATCAGCGCATCGTCCCAGTCAGCGCTGTTGTCGCGGCCGGACTCCCAGGGATGGACGATGCCGATCACGCCCATTCGTTCGGGATCGCGCTCACGGTGAAACCAACGGTGATAGGCCATGATGTTGTCAAAGAGGACGCGGCCGCGGCGCTCGCCGTCCTCGCCGCCCGCATCCACCAATTCGCGCACCACGGATGCGGCGACCGGCGGCTGGGAGTGGCCGGATGACGGCATGGCGTTCTTGCCAGCCTGCCAAACGGAGGGGCCTGGGAAATAATCGGGATCGTCCCGGCGAAACAGAATGTGCGGCACCATGCCGTCATCCCACTGTCCCTCGAACAGCATCTCGATCTCACGCCAGGCGCGCTCAATGTCGAAGGTCATGAAACCGAGCGCCACGAAGGCGCTATCCCAGTTCCACTGATAGGGATAGAGCCGCGAGGTGGGAACGGTGAACCCGCCCCGATCATTGGCCTTCAATATATCGATCGCCTGACGATCGTGTTCCGCCTGCACGTCCATTACCCCCGCATTTCACCGATCATCAGCTCGTGGTGTGACCACCTCATTTGTTGCGGCGCATGTGCCGAAAGCACCAAGAGATCCGAGGGATTGCGATCTTCGCTCGGGAGCCCTTCGTATCGAACATACCCCTAGGTGGCAGATTTCGACGTTCGATCCGGTCGGCTTAACCCGTCGCTAACTTCATTGCAGCAAAAAATTTTCCTGGTCCATGGGATCCTGGGCATCCGAGCCGTACTTCTATTTGCCGGCGGGCGGATTCCCAGGGTCGCATGGACCAAGCCTTGACCATGGCTTTGGCAGGTTAAGAAGCAGTTAACGGGTTACGGAAAAAATCCAACGCGCTCGGACACGCTCCAATTCCACCCGTCTTCATGCGGAGCCCGGCTGTTTATGAACCGGTATGGGGCCAAATCATCGCGTCTGCGCACAAAATCTCTACACGTGTCAGGCATCGCAATCCTACTTCCGCACCCTATTCGAAAGGAACCCAAAATCAGGACACAAACGATCGACTTACAGCAAGGCAAGGAGAACACACGCCCCGACAACACCACCGCCAATTCCACGCTATGGGCCGCGCCCATTATTCGGCGGCGAGCTGGTCGCCGACGTTGAACTGCAGCTCGGCGAGCCGGGCATAGAGACCGCCCTGCTCGATCAGTTCATGATGGCTGCCGGTGGCGACCACCCTGCCCTCGTCCAGGACGACGATGCGATCGGCATTCAGGACGGTGGCCAGACGATGAGCGATCACGAGGCTGGAGCGACCTTCGCGCAGGCGCTCCAGCGCATCTTGCACGAGGCGCTCACTCTCGGCATCGAGAGAACTTGTCGCCTCATCCAGGAGAAGCAGCGCCGGATCACGCAGGACCGCGCGGGCGATCGCGATACGTTGACGCTGGCCACCTGAGAGGCGAACGCCTTTCTCGCCGAGAAACGTATCGAAGCCGTCCGGCAGCTTTTCCAGGAACTCGGTAGCGGCTGCGGCCTCAGCGGCAGCCTTCACTTCCTCGTCACCGGCGTCCGGCCGGCCGTAACGGATATTATCCCAGGCATTGGCCGAAAAGATCATCGGCTCCTGCGGCACCAGCCCAATCTTCTCACGAAGGTGGACAGGGTCCACTGCCTTTAGATTGACATCGTCAAATGTCAGGCTTCCCACCTCGGGATCGTAAAAGCGCATGAGGAGTTGAAAGATCGTTGTCTTACCCGCTCCCGACGGGCCGACAAGTGCGACCGTCTCGCCAGGCGCCACATCCAGCGAAAGCCCGGAAATCACCTTTTTGGCCGGATCCAGCGGATAGGAGAAATCGACCGCTTTCAGGCTGACGGCACCCTTGGCGGGGCTGGCAAGCGCCTTAGGCTCGGCTGGCGCGCTGATCAGGGGCTTGGTGTCGAGAAGCTCGAACAGGCGTTCGGTGGCGCCAGCCGCCCGCTGCAGATCGCCCATGATCTCGGCAAGACCGCCTGCGGCACTGGCAACGACCGAGGCGTAGAAGACGAAAGACGCCAGCTCACCGCCGGTGATGGTCCCGGCCAGCACATCATGCCCGCCGATCCAGAGCACGACGACGATCGCCCCGAAAACCAGGCTGATCACCACAGCCGCAAGCAAGGAGCGGGCCCGCGCATAGCCGACCGCAGCACCAAACGCACCTTCGGTCAACCGATGGAACGCGGTGCGTTCCCGCGCTTCCTGGGCGAAAGCCTGCACCGTTTGGACAGCATTCAGCGTTTCCTCACCATGACCTGAAAGATCGCCGACCCGGTCCTGCGCCGTCCGCGACAGCATACGCACTTTTCGCCCGATCACCACGATGGGCACCACCACCAGGGGCACCACCACCAGGATCAGGAGCGTCAGCTTGAGGTTGGTGATGAACAGAAGCACCAGGCCGCCGACCAGCAGCAGGACGTTGCGAAGGGCCTGGGAGAGGGACGAGCTGATCACGCTTTGCACCACGGAGGTGTCGGCGGTCAGGCGGGAAAGGACTTCGCCGGTGCGCGTCACCTCGAAAAAGCTCGGTGACAGACTGACGACATGGCCGTAGACGTCTTTTCGAAGGTCCGCGACCAGCCTCTCGCCGAGCCAGGTCACGAGATAAGCCCGCGCAAAGGTCGCGAGCGCCAAAATCACCACCACCAGCAAGGCGGCCTTGAGCGCATGGTCGAGGGCAGCTGCCTCGCCTTGTCCGAACGCGCCGTCGATCAGGTAGCGAAAGCCAGCGCCGAAGGCGAGCACCGCCGTCGCCGCGAGCACCAAAGCGACCAACGTGGAAGCGACCTGCAGCCGATAGGGCTTGAGATAACGCCCGAGCCTGCCAAGTTCCTTGAGATTGCGACTGCCGGTACGCTTGCCATCTTCCTTCGACATCGACCTTCGGGCACCTTCCATAAAAAAAGCCTTTACTTCGTTAAGAGTTCGACCGGGCGGAACAATGACATCATCTGTCCCTCATTCTGCCAGACCGCCATCCTCACCAACGGGCAAACTTGCCAATTCTTCCAGAAACGACACGGCAAAAACGCCCAATGCCCCTTGCGAGGCCCGGTTCCATTGGCTATATACCGCCGATCGCACCAAGGAGAAAGCGGGTGAAGAAGGATATTCATCCTGACTATCATGATATCACGGTCGTCATGACCGATGGTTCGACGTTCGAAACGCGCTCGACCTATGGCGAGCCGGGTGGAACGCTTACGCTCGACATCGACCCGCTCGTCCATCCTGCATGGACCGGTGATCGCTCGCGCCTTCTGGAGCGCGGTGGTCAGGTCGACAAGTTCAACAAGCGTTTCCAGAGCTTCCGCCGCAAGAAAAGCTGAGGGCCGACATCATGAAAATCAGAAATTCCCTGAAATCGGCCAAGAAGCGCGACAAGAACTGCCGCATCGTTCGCCGCAAGGGCCGTGTCTACGTCATCAACAAAACCAACCCCCGCATGAAAACCCGACAAGGGTAATTTTTGGGACATGCCTCGATCGAGGTTGGGTGAAGGCGGTGTTTTGGCACCGCCTTTTTTGATGGGCTAGGTCCTATGGCTCACCGCAGCTTGATCCTTGCAGGCACCTTCGCGGATACCCCTGCCGGTTTGAAAAAGCCCTTGAGTTC
This sequence comes from Geminicoccaceae bacterium, assembly GCA_051010395.1. GTDB lineage: Bacteria > Pseudomonadota > Alphaproteobacteria > Geminicoccales > Geminicoccaceae > JANQPX01. The sequence continues at coordinate 13,019 of JBPCVQ010000460.1, forward strand.
GCCATTTTCATCCAGTGAGAAACTGCCGAGATCCTGACCATAGGCTATCTCGACAGTGGTCCCATTGATGTCGATGAAATAATTCTTACAGAGACTCTGAGCTTTGCCGCGTAGACGATCGCATCTTGAAAGGCTCCACTATTAAATATGCGAAGCGTACGATGGGATTCGTGCGATGTGTCGTTGGGTTTAACAATATTCATATGGTGTATCAGCAATCTGAACTGACTCTCCGAAATAACGCGCTGCCGTTTTCACATCCACGAGCACCGAGTCTCGCCAGATGCCGAAGAACTTGCTGACGACCAGGTGGTGTTCCAGCCACTCCTCTCCGACCAGATACGGAATGCTGTCCTCGTTAACGAGATTTTTGAAGTTCTTGTCCATCTCTGTCAGATAGTCGTTGCTCACTCTCAGTTGCCGCCCCTGCTCTGAATGCACTAAGTCTGCGATGAACTGGAGACGATCGGCATCTGGTGTGCCGATAGAGGGGGAGGCGATGAGCACCAGCCCCACGGCCTTATCCGCGAAATCCTCGGTCTTTCGAATGAGCATGTCGCGCACCACGATGCCGCCGGCACTGTGGGCGATGAACAGGATGTTGGATTTATCGAGTACCGATGTGCTCGCCAGCGCGATCTTGTCCTTCAAGGCAAGGTGGAGCGCGTTGGCAGCATCGCGAAAGTCGTAGTTGTGGCTATCGAAGCCCGTATGAAAGCCACCGAGGAAGATTGCGCTCGCGGAAAACGTCTCGTCGCGAAGCACCAGTTCCGGCCAATAAGCATCGTCCTCAACGCCGTTTCTTCATGGAACCAAGCCCCGCGGCTGTCCGAGCCGAGCCCATGGACGAAAACGATGACCGTATCGGCAGCGTCATCATGTGCGTACCAGATATTGTTTTCGCCGGCTGGTGGTCGGCTATCAGCAGCGAAGCCTGTTAGGGGCGCAGCGACAAGAGTTAGAGCGGTCAGACACGGAACCAGGATTGCAGCGATCATAGGGAAATCCGAAGCTGAAATCGAAAGCGGCCCATGACTACCGGTCACCGCTCGGAAGTTCAACCGAAAGAACCGCAGCCTTTCCGCCACTCCTGTACATGTCGGCGGTTAATGAAGCCTTACCCGGTTATAAAAAATTAATCATGTTCGTCTCATAGCCGTGAAGGTTTTGATGGCATTATGGTCAGCATGGAAAGACAGAGAAACATCCCGGCCTTCAGGGCCCCCTTTAAGAAAGACGCCCGTGACGAGCACGGGCGCAAGTTGGGGTAACCTCAGGGGTAACGGGGGTGTTCAGGACTTGGCGAACAGGCCGGCTGCGGAGGCGACTTTCGCGGAAGCGGCGGCCGGAGCGGCGGCATGGGCCCAGCGGGCCTGCTCGTTGACGGAATAATACGGCGCATATTCGGTAACATCAGCCTGCGAGCGGACCTTGCTGTTGACATTGTCGAGAATAAAGACGTCGCCATCGACATAAGCAGCGAGGACAGCATGAGCCAAGTTCTGGTTCAGATCCTTCACCACCACCAGACGCAGCTGATCCGCGCTGAAGCCCATCTGGCGCAGCGTGACGTATTTGGCGATCGCGTAATCCTCACAATCCCCTGAACGGCTGAAGAACTCGGCGGGCGACGCCCAATAGTCGCTCTGCTTGTAGTTGTAGTTGTCGGTGCGGTAACGCCACTGATTGATGAAGCTGTTGGCCGCTTTCAGCTGGTCGATCTGGCGCGCACCCTTCTCATTCCGGATCATCGCCTGCCAGGCCTTGACCGCCTTCGATCTGCTGGTGGCGTAGGACTTCTGTTCCTTGACGATTTTATGCATCGCCGCCTTCCACTGGGGAAGCTGGTCGAAATTATTGGTGCGGTATTCGATAGTGTTGAAGAGTGCCGGGGTCTTAGCCGCTGCGGGCGCCGCGAAGGTTGTGAGGGCGGCGATGGCGAAGATGGCGGCTTTTACGAAGGTGTTCATTGCGGCGTTACCCCAAGTTCTTTGATCTCGTTGAGACCAAAGTAGGGGTTAGCGCTT
>JBPCVQ010000461.1:0-11340 GCA_051010395.1 Geminicoccaceae bacterium
CATTGCGAGTGCCATCGCGAAAAACGCATGGTCGATGACGTAGAGCCCAGCAGCGATCAGCGGGCTCTCGACGAAGGCGTAAGCGGTAAAGACAAACACCAGGCCGATATACTCGACCGTGAGTGCGGTACGCTCCCCAAAGCGGCTGACCAGCCGGCCGATATAGGTTGCAAAAAACATGTTGAAGACGCAGTTGATCAGGAACAAGAGAGTAATCGCTTCGACCGAATAGCCGAATTTCTCGACCATCATGAAGGCGGCGAACACGATGAAGATTTGTCGGCGCGCACCGGACATGAAGGTGAGGGCGTAGTAGAGCCAGTAGCGTTTTCTGAGCACCAGATGCTTGTATTGCTCGTATTCGCCGTCGATGCGCGGAAAGGCGAGCCAGGCGAACAGCGCCACCAGCACCGTTGCCCCGCCGCCGGCGACATAGACCCAGATATAGTCCAGATGAAGGAGGGTCTTGGTGAGGTAGATCAGCCCGTAGGTGGCAAGGGACGCGAAGGCTGCGACCGCGATCATGCGTCCCAGCACTTCCGGTGCGTTCTTCTGATCGACCCACTGCAGCGACAGTGAAATCTGCAGCGTCTGGAAATAATGAAAGCCGATCGACATCAACACGGTCGTGCAATAGAGCCCGATGACGCTCGGAAACAGCCCGGTAATCGCGGTCCCGACGCCCAAGAGGGCGAGCGAGATCAGCGCGAAGGTCTGTTCACGCCAGATGAGTAACAAAAAAATCGTGGTGAACGCCATGAAGCCCGGCACTTCGCGCAGCGACTGCAAAATGCCGATTTCGACGCCGGTATAGGCCGCCCGCTCGATTGCGAAGTTATTGAGCAGCGCCTGCCAGGTCGCAAAGGACAGCGGGACGCCCGCTGCGAGGACATAAAGCAGGATGTCCGGACGCTGCCAGGAGAAGCGAGGTTTCGGCTCGGATGCGGAGATCATGCCGCATTATCGCTGCAACCCGCGAGGCGTGGCTATGAAATTCTTCATATCGCCGACGACGGTGCCGGCGGCACCGGCTATACTCCGAACGCACTCATCTGAGACGCTACCGTTCAAACAATCATCATCGAGCTTGTCATGCAGCGCGACATCACCCTGTCAGCCCCGCTAACGGACCGATTTGCCCATTGGTTCGCCCACCTGATGCGCCTGGATGTGCCGCCGGTGATCGAGCCGCTGCCGGCGGACTATGCCGAACGTCGTGCGTTGCCCTTCCTGTTCGATGTCGTGCGCTCGGTCGTTCTTGGTCGAGCTCTGATGGTGATTGCGGCGGCGATCATCTCGCAGGTCATGTTTTCGCTCCAGCCCTATGCGCTCAGCCGTATGATCGATGGTTTGAATGCCGAACTCGAAGGGCAGGGTATCGAGGTCGCCACTTTCTGGGTCCTTCTACTGTTCGGCCTTTGGATCTCTGGGCCCTTCTTTTTTCAGCTCGCGCAATTCCTCAATGTCTACCTCGTGCCTGCGCTCCGCGCCGCGATCAAAGCGCGGTTGTTTCAGCACCTTATGGGTCACTCACCACATTTTTTTCAGGTGAACTTCCCCGGTCGGTTGGCACAGAAGGCCAACCAGGCGGCGAACAGTGCCCACAAAGTCGTCAACACGCTTACCATAGACGCTGTGCAAACCGTCATTTTGATGATCACCTCAAGCTTGCTTCTTGGCTCGCTGTCCGCTGCTTATGGATGGCTTCTTGCGGCCTGGGTGATCGTCTTCCTCGGGCTCACCGCCTGGCTCGGGAGTTTCGGCGTCGAGCTCTTCCGGAAGGTGCAAAACGCTGCCTCCAAAGTCAGTGGGCGGATGGTGGACACCATCAATAACTGGGAGTTGGTGCGCAGTTTCGCCGGGCTGGATCGCGAACGGGACGTGCTGGAGGGCGCGCTGGCCGAGGAGATGGCGAGGTCTAAGCGTGCACGCCTGTTCTTCGTCGGGATGGCGGTCATGCACGTGACCCTCGGCATGGTGCTGCTGGTTTGGCTGATTCTCTCGGTGCTCGCAGAAACACGCGCAGGGCTCATGACCATCGGTGAGTTCACAATGGCCTGTACACTCAGTGCCAACGTGGTGATGATCGTGCGCATGCTCGGTCGTCGCATGGTCGACTTCTTCGCCGACTACGGCTCGTTCAGGGACGGCATCGAGCTGATCATGCAGCCCCACGGCCTGATCGACCGGCCACAGGCCGGACCGTTGACTGTCGACAGGGGCACGATCGCGTTCGAAAACGTCTCCTTCGCCTATCCTGACGGTACGAACGTGTTCGAGCGGCTGAACCTGACGATCCGTCCCGGCGAGAAGGTCGGGCTTGTGGGAGCATCCGGCGCCGGCAAGAGCACGATCATCCGTCTGCTCACCCGCCAGTTCCTGCCTGAGGCGGGGCGCATCACCATCGATGGTCAGGACATTGCCGGGATCACGCTGGAGAGCCTCAGCCAGGCGATCGGTGAGGTCGGGCAGGTGCCGAACGTGTTCCATCGCTCGGTCGGCGACAACATCGCCTACGGCGCCCCGGATGCTGACGAGGACGAAATCTGGCAGGCGGCTGAAGCTGCCCGTTGCCGCGACTTCATCGAACGTCGGGACCGGGGGCTCACCACCCTGGTCGGTGAGCGCGGTCTCAAGCTTAGCGGCGGCGAGCGCCAGCGGCTCGCGATTGCCCGCGCCCTCCTGAAGAACGCGCCGATCCTGGTGCTGGACGAGGCGACCTCGTCGCTCGACAGTGAGGCGGAGGCGGCGATCCAGGAGGCGCTGATGCGCTTGATGCAAGGTCGCACGGTGATCGCGATCGCTCATCGGCTCTCGACCATCGTCGGTATGGATCGCCTTCTCGTCCTGGATGCCGGTCGTCTGGTGGAAGAAGGCCACCACGATCAGCTCCTGGCTGCGGGCGGTGTCTATGCGAGGTTCTGGGCAGAGCAGACGAGAGCGGCGCGCGCATCAGCTAGTCTGGCCGTAGCTGGCGATTGACGTTCAGCCCGATGCGAGCAAGCTACCCCACAAGAGCTTCAGCCAGCCAATTAGTATGGCCAGATGGCAAGCTTTTCAGTGGAGCATGCATCTTCAGGACGAAGGCTGCGTCGGTATTCGTCGATCGCTTCGATTTCAGCCGCGTGCCGTGATCTCGTCTGCCTTGGCCACCAGAGCTTCAGCCTGACGGATCGAGGCGATGTCGATCAAACGACCATCCAGGCTGACGGCACCCTTTCCTTCCTTCCGGGCCTGCTCCATCGCCGCCAGGACTTTCCTCGCCTTCTCGACCTCGGCCGCAGGCGGGCTCATCACCTCGTTGGCAAGTGTGATCTGTGAAGGATGAATCGCCCATTTGCCTTCACAGCCGAGGATGGCGGCACGTTTGGCGGCAGCGCGATAGCCGTCGGCATCGCTGAAGTCCCCATAGGGACCATCGATCGGCCGAATACCATGCGCGCGCGCCGCAACCACCATGCGCGCAATCGCATAATGCCACATGTCCCCCCAATGGGTGGCGCGGCCGCCAGCGTCATCCGGGTCGGTGACCACGACATAATCCGGATTGGCGCCGCCGATATTCGTGGTGCGCGCCTTGGTCGAGGCGGCGTAGTCGGCAACGCCGAAATGCAGTGCTTCGTTGCGCTTGGAAGCGCCGGCAATCTCGTTGATATTCGCCATGCCGAGCGCGGTTTCGATGATATGGGAAAAGCCGAGGCGTTTGGTCTTGCCGACCGCGTCCTCGCATTGGGTGACCAGCATGTCGAGCGCGTAGACGTCGGCCGCGGTGCCGACCTTCGGGATCATGATCATGTCGAGACGATCCGAACCCTGCTCGATCACGTCGATCACGTCCCGGTACATATAATGGGTGTCGAGACCATTGATCCTGACGACCAGCGTCTTATTGCCCCAATCGACATCGCCGATCACCTGAACGACGTTCTTTCGCGCCTCCGCCTTCAGGTCAGGCGCTACAGCATCCTCGAGATCCAGGAAAACGACGTCAGCGTCCGATTTTGCAGCCTTCTCGAACAGCTTGGGCGAGCTGCCGGGAACCGCAAGCTCGGAGCGGTGGAGACGCTGGGTGCAGGGCTCGATATGGTGAAAGCTCAACGGATCTCTCCTTTGGCGAAAAACCCAATTTCAGGCTCGTCTCAAGGTCTACGTTCGCTGCGTTCGATGCCATGTGACCAAGGGCCGCGCGCTCAGGCCGGCTCGATCGTCTCACTCCACTTAGTCAACGCTGTCGTCGTGCAACCGCCCGAGGGGATGGTGGTCGCGTACGGCGGCTGCCAGGCGCTCACCCTGCACATGGGTGTAGATTTCGGTGGTCGCGATGTCCGCATGGCCAAGCATCATCTGCACCGCGCGCAGATCAGCCCCACCTTCGAGGAGGTGACTGGCAAAGGCGTGGCGCAGCACGTGGGGCGAGAGGCGCGCGGGTTCGATCCCGGCATCGACGGCCAGCGCTTTCAAGAGCTGGGTCAGCCGCTGGCGGGTGAGATGCCCCTCCTTGCTCCGCGATGGAAAGAGATAGTGACTGCCTTTGGTGCGCTGCTTCAAGAACCCCTCGCGCACGGCGAGATAAACCTCGAGCGCTTCCCGCGCCGAGCTGCCGATCGGCACCATGCGCTCCTTCGCGCCCTTACCAAACACGATCACCGATCGGCGATCGGGGGCCAGGGAAGAAAGCGGTAGGGCCAGAAGCTCGGATACCCGCATGCCCGTCGCATAGAGCAGCTCCAGGCAGGTCACCAGGCGCATGCCCTCGGCACCCGGTTTGGCGCGCGCCGCATCGATCAGCGCATTGATCTCATGGGCGGCCAGGAGCTTGGGCAAGGCGCGCACCTGTTTCGGGCTCTCCAGGTTCTGGGTCGGATCGTCCTGGCGTTGGTTTTCCAGAAACAGGAAACGATGAAATTGCCGAATCGCCGAGAGTTTTCGCGCCTGGGTCGATGCCGCGAGGCCAGCGTTGGCGAGCGATGCCAAAAACGCGCGGATGGCTGTGCTGTCCGCTGTCATCGAACCGGTATTCTGGCGTTTCAGATAGCGCAGATAGTCGTCGAGGTCACGGCGATAGGCATCGAGGGTGTGGCGGCTCGCACCGCGCTCCACCGCCATCATCTCCAGAAAACTCTCGGCACCTGCATCCAGCATGATCATCGGACACTAGTGGAATGTCCACGACATTTGATTCCCACCGCTATCGCCAAATATCGGCGGTAAGCGGCTAGGTTTTCAAGGTCGTTGACAGGTATCATTTGTCGAAGACCTACCACTAGGTCCGTATCCTGAGGAGGACCAGAGTAAACGCCGCCGGCCGCGCCGGCTAGCGGGGGAACTTGTCATCTGACAGGGTGCGCTCGACCTTGGCGGTTGGCGGTGGGATATCCCAGACCGCAAGAAACGCGGTCCCGCCGAGACCCAAAATCAGCAGCGTCAGCAACAGGAAACCGCCAAGTTTCGCCATATTTTCTGTCCGTTCTCGCTGGGCCGAGATGTAGGCCCGTGCTGCCGAGGCAGCTTTGCCAAAGCTCGGAGGCGGTCAAAGGCTTGCCTCCGTACCGGTTCGCAGCTTTATATCGAGAGCTGAGGCATGTTTCAACGTCTGGTCCCAACAGCGCAGGTGTCTTCAACTTGCAGGAATGTCCTAATAAGGCAAATCCAGCCGACCCAGCCTTCGATCCGGAAGCGATCGGACTGCAGCTCGACCGCACCGTGGTTCTGGTGGGCATGATGGGCTCAGGCAAGACCTCCATCGGCCGTCGCCTGGCCAAAACGCTGGGCTGGCCATTTCAAGACGCGGACTGGGCAATCGAGAATGCGGCAGGGACCTCGATAAGCAATATCTTTCAGGAAATCGGCGAGGCTGCGTTTCGCAGGAGCGAGCGCCAGGTCATCGCCCGGCTGATGGACGAACAGCATCAGCAGGTGCTGGCGCTTGGTGGTGGCTCGTTCGTCGCCGAGGAGACCCGGCATCTGATCAAGACTCGCGCAATTTCGATTTGGCTGGAGGCCGATATCGACACCCTGGTCCGGCGCACCAATCGTCGCACCGATCGACCGCTGCTAAACGCTGGCGACTCGCGCGAAATCCTCAGTCGGTTGCTCGAGGAACGCCGGATGACCTATGCAGATGCTGACATCACGATCGATAGCGCTGCCGGATCGCTCGCCGAGGTCGTCAATCGAACGCTCGAAGCGCTCCAACCCTTTGCCTCTGGAGCGCCGTCACCTTGAGTGAGCCCGATGAACTCCTGGTCGACCTCGGCGAGCGCAGCTATCGCATCCTAGTCGGCAAGGGCCTGATCGACGGTGCGGGCGCGCACATCGCTCCCTTCCTCCGCCAGAACCGAGCCATCGTCGTGACCGACTGGCATATCGAGCAGAGCGGCCATCTGGAGGCGCTGTGCACAGGCCTGAACGAATTGAACATTGCTCACGAACGCTTCGTGCTGGAGCCGGGCGAAAAGACCAAGAGCCTCGATCAGTTTGGCAAGCTCGTGGACGGTATTCTGGCGACAGGTATTGAGCGCGGCACGGCGGTGATCGCCCTTGGCGGTGGCGTGATCGGTGATCTCACAGGCTTCGCCGCAGCGACGCTCTTACGTGGTCTCGACGTCATCCAGATCCCGACCACGCTTCTCGCCCAGGTCGACAGTTCGGTCGGCGGCAAGACTGGCATCAATAGCGTCCATGGCAAGAACCTGATCGGCAGCTTCCATCAGCCGAAGCTGGTGCTTGCCGATATCGGGGTGCTTGATACGCTTTCGCCGCGCGAATTGCGTGCGGGCTATGCCGAGATCGTCAAATACGGCCTGATCGACCGCCCCGACTTTTTTGACTGGTTGGAGGCCAACGGCCTCGACTTGATCAAAGGAGATCGCGAGGCGCGTCGCCACGCCGTGCTCGAAAGTTGCCGCGCCAAGGCCAAAATCGTTGCGGAGGACGAACGCGAGAGTGGCAAACGCGCACTTCTCAATCTCGGCCACACGTTCGGCCACGCGCTCGAAGCGATCACCGGCTACGGCGGTGAACTTCTGCATGGCGAGGCGGTCGCTATCGGAATGACGCTCGCCTTCAAGATCTCCGCAGTTCGTGGTCACTGCCCCGAAGACGACACCCTGCGGGTGATGCGTCACTTGGAGAGCGTCGACCTGCCGATCAGCGCGCACACCCTTCAGACCGACGTCACCGCTGACGCGATGATCGAGGCCATGGCCCGCGATAAGAAGGTCGAGGGTGGCATTCCGCGCTTCATTCTGGTCGACGGCATTGGTGCTGCCAAAGCGGGTGTTGAAATCGAATTTTCCGAACTCGAAACGTTCCTGCAAAACGAACTGAACTAAAGTCCGAGCCAGAGTCCGTGCCGGACTGGCTGAACTAAAAGAAGGGTGGCGAACATTGGGTGACAAGAACTATCAGGGCGTCTGGCCGGTGGCGCCGACGCCGTTCAACGACGACGGCACCCTCGATCTGGACGGTATGCGCCGGGTGCTGGACTGCATGGTCGACCAGGGCGTCGACGGGCTTTGCATCCTCGCCAACTACTCCGAGCAGTTCCTCCTGTCCGACGAGGAACGCGAGACCCTGATGCGCCTTTGCCTGGAGCATCTGGATGGCCGCGTCCCGGCGATCGTCACCTGCTCCCACTTCGCGACGTCCATCGTCGTTGAACGAGTTCGTCGAGCCCAGGAACTGGGTGCTGCGATGGTCATGCTGATGCCGCCCTATCACGGCGCCCTCCTGAAGGGCACGGAGGAACAGACCTACGACCAATTTTCTCGCGCGGCGGAGGTGGGGCTCCCTATCATGGTGCAGGACGCACCGCTCGCCGGCGTCCACCTCTCCGTGCCGTTCCTCGCTAGAATGGCCAAAGAGCTCGGCCCGGTCAGCTATTTCAAGATCGAGATGCCGGGAACGGCCGACAAGCTGCGCGCCCTGATCGCCGCCGGCGGCGGTGCTATAGAAGGCCCCTTCGACGGTGAGGAGGCGATCACCCTCATGGCTGATCTCGACGCCGGCGCCACCGGCACCATGTCCAGCGCCCTCCTCCCCGACCTGATCAAGCCCATTGTAGAATCTCATGCAGCCGGCGACCGGGCCGAGGCGGCCCGCCTGTACGAAAAGGTTCTGCCGCTGATCAATTACGAGAACCGCCAATGCGGCCTGCGCGCCACCAAGGTGGTGATGAAAGAAGGCGGTGTTATAAGCTCGGACCATGTGCGCCATCCGCTGTCGCCCCTGCCGGCGGAAACGCGCGAAGGGCTGCTGGAGCTGGCAAGAGCTGCCGATCCGCTGGCGCTTCGCTGGGGGCGCTAGTGGCGTGACCACATCAGAAGATCCACCTGGCTGGGCGTGTAACGTATTGATTCCAAGCTTGGATGTAAACGCCGCATGAATCAAATGAGGTGAGCATACCAATAGTGGAATGCCACTTCTATCTTCCGAATACGCCGGTGCATTAGGTGTTGGCAGCACCAAGCTGAACTAAGCCTGGTCGTGGTGGTCGCTGCAGCCAGTGTCGAGCTCTCAATCGGATGGCTTGGAAAGCAGGTCTATGTTGCGCTGCAGCATAGCTTTCAGCTATAGGGAGAAAGTGTTCGAACCTGCTCAAATGATTGGATTGCCTTGTCGAAATCGATACTTGCCACCTTTTCCAGCAATCTGATCAGCACGGATTGGCGGAGTTCCGGCCTTGAGAGCTATTCATTCAGCGTCGTCAGGGTCGAACTTCTCGCTGGCCTAACGGTTGCGCTCGCTCTCGTTCCTGAGGCCGTCGCATTTGCTTTCGTCGCTGGTGTTCACCCTTTGTCAGGGCTCTACGCCGCCTTTATCGTCGGGCTTATCACCGCAGTTTTCGGTGGGAGGCCAGGCATGATTTCCGGGGCAACTGGTGCCCTTGCTGTCGTGATGGTGTCTCTCGTCGCTGATCATGGGGTCGACTATCTGTTCGCGACCGTGGTCTTCATGGGCGTGTTGCAGGTTCTGGCGGGTGTTTTTCGGCTGGGTAAGTTCATTCGGCTGGTCCCGCATCCCGTCATGCTCGGTTTCGTGAACGGCCTGGCCATCGTTATTTTCCTGGCCCAGCTCTCCCAGTTCAAGACAGCTGAACAATCGGGCCTGCCGGGATCAGGAAACGATCAGGCTCTGGCTGGCGCCGGTGTCTGGATGACGGGCATGCCGCTTGCTCTGATGCTCGGCCTGGTCGCGATCACCATGGCCGTGATCTGGTTGGTGCCGAAACTGACCAAAGTCATACCAGCTCCTTTGGCAGGCATCGGGCTGGTGACGGCTGTTGTCATCGGCTTTGGCCTCGATGTGCCGAGGGTCGGGGATCTCGCGTCCATCAAGGGAGGGCTTCCCACCATTTACCTGCCTGCGGTGCCTCTCACCTTCGAAACGCTTCGGATCATCCTCCCCTACGCGCTCGTCCTGGCAGCCATCGGTTTGATCGAGAGTTTGCTGACCCTCAATCTGGTCGGCGAAATGACCAATAAACGCGGCGGTGCCTCACAGGAATGCCTGGCTCAGGGCGGCGCCAATCTGGTGACCGGATTTTTCGGCGGCATGGGGGGCTGCGCGATGATCGGCCAGTCCATGATCAACATTAAATCAGGAGGACGAACGCGGTTGTCGGGGATCTTCGCGGCCTTGCTGCTTCTGGGCTTTATCCTGTTTGCGTCGGGATTGATCGAACAGATTCCCCTGGCCGCCCTGGTCGGTGTCATGTTCACGGTCGTGATTGGCACGTTCGCCTGGCGGAGCTTCACCATCATGCGTCACATTCCGCTGGCAGACGCTTGTGTGATCGTCCTGGTGACCGCGGTGACCGTGATGTACGATCTCGCGATCGCCGTCGTGGTCGGGGTTATCGTTTCAGCGCTCACTTATGCTTGGAACAATGCATCGCGTATTCATGCCAACGTTCGTGATAGCGAGAGCAAGCCCGGCGCCAAGGTCTATGAAATCGACGGTCCCTTGTTCTTCGGCTCTGCAAGTGGATTTACGCAGCTTTTCAAGCCTGAGGATGACCCGAACGAGGTGATCATCGATTTCATGCGCTCGCGGGTCGTCGACCAGTCAGCCTTGCAGGCGATTGAAGATGTCGCAGCCAAATACAAGGAACGCGGGAAGACGGTCTGGTTACGCCATCTGACCCGCGACTGCCACAAGCTCCTGAACCGAACGGGGCAAATCGTGATTGATGCCGATGACGATCCCGACTATGGCATCGCCGTCGACTATTCGGTTCGACTGGGTGTTCTCAGCGGTAAGGGCCATTGAGGGCTCGCTGATGCTCAAGGCGGTGTGGACCAAACATAGGCGGTCGCACCCCTACTTCACTCCCTGATCCACCCCAAGTTCCTGCTCTGCCGCATCTGCGGCAGCGGCAGCAATAGCGTCGCGGTCCTCTTTGGTGAGGTCGCCGTTCTCGATGCCAGGCACCGACACCCGCACCTCCTTTCGTGCGAACTGGATGCCATTCTCGTCGAACGCCGCCTTGACCCGCTGATAGATTTCCTTCCTGAGCGCGAACTGCTTGCCGGGCTTGGCCATGAACTTGCCGCGCACCACGATGCCGACATCGTCGACCTCGAGTACGCCCTGGCTCTTGAAGGGTTGCATCATGTCGGCGGCGAATTCCGGGACTTCCATCAGGTCGGCGCCGATCTTTTTGAAGATCTTCTTGATTTTGTTGACGTCGGTGTCGAAGGGGACGGTGAAGCGCAGCTTCATGATCACCCAATCGCGCGAATAGTTGGTGATCTTCGGAATTTCGCCGTAGGGAATGGTGTGCACGGCGCCGCGGTGATGGCGTAGCTGAAGCGAGCGGATCGAGGTTTTTTCGACTGTGCCCACGGTGCCTTCGACATCGACATACTCACCCTGGCGGAAAGCATCGTCGATCAGGAAGAAGGCCCCGGAGACCACGTCGGTCACCAGCTTCTGCGCACCGAAACCGATGGCGAGACCAACGATTCCGGCGCCGGCCAGAAGCGGCGTGATGTCGATATTGAGGCTGCCGAGCGCTACAAGCACTGTGATGACTGCGATCGCGGATTGCAGGAGCCGGCGCATGAGCGGCAGCACGGTCGCGAGGCGCGAGCCACCTTGCCCACCCCCTTCACCGCCGACCTCCTCCTCGTTCTGATCGATGCCGAGAGCGGTCTGTTCGGCGGCGAGCTTCTGGCTGACCCAGAGTGTCACCATCTCCCAGATCAGGTAGCCAACCGCAAGAACCAGCATGAATTCGATCAACGCCGCCGCCGCTCGCGCGCCGACGCCTTGACTGGCCAGATTGTGGAAATCCAGCCCCCAGATGAAGGCGATCGTCAGCACGACGATGCCGAA
>JBPCVQ010000462.1:0-11800 GCA_051010395.1 Geminicoccaceae bacterium
CCGCTGAACGCCGCCTATGTGTTCGGCCCGGAACGCGGCTCGCTCACGCCGGAGATGGTGGCGCGCTGCGATCATGTTGTGAAGATCCCGACGCGCTTTTGCATCAACCTCGCGGTAGCGGGCGCCATCGTCATGTATGACCGCACCTTGTCGCTCGGGCGCTTCGCGCCGCGCCCCGTGCGCTCCGGCGGGCCGACCGAAACCATCGCCGAACACACCCAGGGCGAAGTGAGAATTCGGACGGAAAAAGCCTAGTGGTGGCGTGGCCGCGTCATTGGGGTTGAACCGCCTTCGAAGAGTGCGCGAGAAAATCCGAGGGTATGCATACCTTTGTCGTCATGATCTTCGGGGATTTATGTGTTGAACAGACCACCGGAATGCTTTCGTTTTTAGCGGCACTGGCCTGTGCCGGTGCTGAAGAACCACATCTTGTGGTACGAAGTCGCCTTGATGACGATATGATGACGAGATCAGGGGTTTTCCAGTTTTCGGCGGGCTGATATAGGTTTTTGCTTCAGCGACAATTGGGGGCGGCCCAGCACCGTTGCAGATCACCAAACTCCGTCTTTCCGGCTTCAAGTCCTTCGTGCAGCCGACCGAGCTTCTGATCGAGGCTGGGTTGACGGGCATCGTCGGGCCGAATGGTTGCGGCAAGTCCAATCTGGTGGACGCGCTTCGCTGGGTCATGGGCGAGAGTTCGGCCAAGGGTTTGCGTGGCGGTGAGATGGATGATGTCATCTTCGCCGGCACCAATGCGCGCGCGGCCTTCGATCTGGCTGAGGTCGCTCTGCAGCTGAAGGGGGGCGAGGCGCCCATCCCGGGCTTTGAAAATCTGGATGAGCTCGAGCTGACGCGGCGGATCGGGCGCGGCATGGGCTCGGTCTATCGGGTGAACGGCGCTGAGGTCCGCGCCAAAGACGTGCAGCTCCTGTTTGCGGACGCAGCAAGCGGCGCTCGCAGTGCCTCGATCGTCAGCCAGGGACGGATCGGCGCCCTGGTCGAGGCGAAGCCGCTGGAGCGCAGGAAGCTTCTGGAAGAGGCTGCAGGTATAGGCGGGCTGCAGGCGAGGCGGCATGAGGCCGAGCTCAAGCTGCAGGGGGCGGAGGCCAATCTGCTCCGGGTCGAGGATTTGCTGATCAACCTCGCCGAGCAGTTCGAAGCCCTGAAGAAACAGGCGCGTCAGGCCGAGCGTTATCGCAAGCTGCAGGAACAACACCGCGAGACCGAGGCTGCCTTGCTGCTCGGCCGCTGGCAGTTGGCGCTCGCCGTGCGGACACGGGCGGAGGAGGCTCTTCGGTCCGGTCGAAGCCATGTTCAGGTCCATGCCGGACGCCTGAACGAGGCGCGGGAAAAGCGCGATGCCGCGGCCACCGGTTTGACCGAGCTTCGCAGGCGCGAAGCGGAGATCGAGACGGAATTTGCCCGCCTCTCCGAGCGTTCCAGCGCCGTCGATGCCGAGGCGGCAAGGCTGGATGCCAACCAGGCCCGCCTGAAGGACCAGGAACGCCAGACCGTTCAGGACCTGGAACATGCGCGCGCAACGCTCGGCGATGCCGAGACCATGGCGGAACGCATCACCGGCGAAACCTCGGCGCTGGAGGCCCTGATCCAGGGCGGGGATGAAGATCGACGCCATGCGGCGTCGGCCGAAGCGGATGCGCGGGAAATTCTGGAAGCTGCCGAGATCGCCTTTCGCGAACGGCTGGCAGCCAAGGCCGACATCGAGGCTCAGAGCCGCCAGATCGATGCCGGCAGTGCCGCCCTCGCCCAGCAGCAGCAGGATCTGGTGACGGCGAGCCAGGAGCTGGACGGTCGCCTCCTCGGTCTGGCCGAAGCACCGCAGGCGGCGTTTGTCGGCGCTGCTGATACCGACATCAGCGCCGGCGACAATGCGGAGACGCGGGAACAGGCCCTGGCGGCGGCAATGACGGCGAGCGAGGCGGCGGACGCGCGTCTCGCTCGGGCGGATGAGGCCAGGGAAGCAAGCGCTGCTGCGCTCACCGAGACGCGGGAAGCGGTCAGAGCCGCGGATGATGCGCATCGCGCTCGGCAAAGCGAGCTTCGCGAGGCCGATCATGCGCGCCGTGCGCTTGCCGAGCGTGGGCGGGACTTGAAGGCAAGGGGCGAGCGCCTGGAACGGCGTCGCGTCGAGCTGCAGGCGAAGGCTAATGCCGCCACTGCCGAGCGCGATGGTCTCGGTCTTGATGAGGCCGAAGGTCGTCTGGATGAGATGGCGGCCTTGATCGAGGCGATCGGTGACAAGCTGACCGCTGGCCAGGAAAAGCGTGATGCCGCGGTTGGTGATGCGGACGAGGCCAATCGGTCCCTGCAGGCAATGGAGGCCCAACTCGGCAAGCTCGAAGCCGAAGCGCTGGCGCTCGCCGATCTGGACGAGCGCGAGACCTCAGCCCCGCCGCTTCTCGACAAGGTCAAGGTCGAGGATGGCTATGCCGATGCGCTGGCCGCTGCGCTTGGCGACGATCTTCTCGGCAGCGAGGATCCGAGTGCGCCGACCTTCTGGCTGGCGGCGCTTGGCAGCGTTGGCCTTGATGGCCCGAAGCTTCCGGATGGTGCTACGCCAATGGCGAGCAAGGTCGACGGCCCTGCCGTCCTCACCCGGCGTCTGGCCCAGGTCGGCGTGATCGATGATGGCGATGGCGACCGCCTGCAGGCTGCTTTGCAGCTGGGACAGCGGCTGGTCAGCCGAAGTGGCGGGCTCTGGCGCTGGGACGGGCTGGTCAGGAAACCCGACGGCGCGCGCGCTGCCGCCGCGAGATTGAAGCAGCAGGCGAGACGCCGCGAACTCGAAGGCGAGCTGGCCACGGCCGGCGCGGAACGTGACCTTGCAAGGACACGCGCCGAAGCGGGAAAACAGGCGCTCGCCGACGCTTCGGCGGCGATCGAAGCGATCGAAATGGAGCGCGAGGCAGTGCGCCTCACAGCGGATGCTGCACGCCATGCCCTCGCCGATCTGCGCTCGCGGGCAGCGGCCCTTGCCGCCGAGCTTGGACCGCTCGGCGAGGAGACGGCGAGGCTGGATGCTGAGCTCGAAGAGTTGAAAGGCCAGTCTTTGGCGATGGCCGAGCAGCAGGCTTCGCTCGCAAGTGATGAGGAGACAGACCAAGCCTTTTCCACGCTCGGCGATGCTCTGAAGGCGGCTTCGGCAGCCGAAAGCCTGGCCGAAGAAGCGGATGAAACGGCCGCAGCCGAGCAGAGTGCTGCGCGCGCCGCCTCGGCGGCGGCTCGAAAGCTCGTGCTTGATGAGCAGGAAATGCTGGAGCGATATCGCGCCGATGAGCGGCGCCGGGCGGCGCTTGCCCAGGAACGGGCGGTCGAGCGCGCTCAGATCGAGGCGCAGATGGAAAGGCTGGAAACCGATCGGACGGAACTCGATCGGCGCCTTGCCAAAGAGAATGACATCAGGAACGAGGCTAAAGCTGCGCTCGATGGGGCCGTCACTGAGCTTTCGGATGCGGAGAGCACGTTGGAGCGCGCGCGTCTCGCCCATGCCGAGGCCAAGGCCGAGGATACGGCCCTTCGAGACCGGCATGCCACTGCCAGTCGTCAGACGGAGACGCTGAAAACCGACCTCGAAGGCTGGACCGCCAGGATCGAGGCGGCGAAGGCGAGGGAGGACGAGCTTCTTTCGCGACGAAAGCAGCTGATCGCTGATCTCGCCGACCTCGAAGGCTTGCCGGCGGATCTGGTGCGGCAGCGCACTGATCTCGCCGAGAAGATCGGTGCGGCGAAGGTCAGGCGCCAGGAGCTGACCCTGGCGGTTTCCGAAGCGGAAACGTCGCTTTCGGAAGCCGAAGCTGCTCTTTCGAAGATCGAGAACGAGCAGGTCGAGGCAAGGGAGAGTGGTGCTAGGCTCGAAGCCCATCTGGAGCGGGCGGAGGCTGAGGCTGAAACCGCGGAAGCCGCCGTGCGCTCGAGGTTGGGCGAGGGGATCGAGACTGGCGTCGGCGAGGCGCCGAGCGAAGAGGTGCTCGGCGAACTCGAGACCAGGCTTGCCAGGGTCGAGGCGTCCCGCGAGCGCCTCGGTGCCGTCAATCTTCGTGCGATCGAAGAGGCGGCCGAACTTGAGATGCGTATCGAGACGCTCACCCAGGAAAAGGACGAGCTGGTCCAGGCGATCGACCGGTTGCGGCGCGCCATTTCCACGCTGAACCGCGAGGGCCGAGAACGGCTGCGCGCCGCGTTCGGCGAGGTCGAGAAGCATTTCGAAGCGCTGTTCGTTCGCCTCTTCGGCGGCGGCCGCGCTAAAATCGAGCTTACCGACATGGAGGACCCGCTGAACGCCGGCCTCGAGCTGTCCGCAAGCCCTCCCGGCAAGAAGCTGCAGTCCCTCTCGCTGCTTTCCGGCGGCGAAAAGGCGCTGACCGCGATCGCCCTGATCTTCGCCATCTTCCTGACCCGCCCCTCGCCGCTCTGCCTGCTCGACGAGGTCGACGCGCCGCTGGATGACGCCAATGTCAACCGGCTGGGCGGCATGCTCGAAGAACTGGCGATGGCCACCCAGACCCGCTTCGTCGTGGTCACCCATCACCCCATGACCATGGCGCGCATGGACCGCCTGTTCGGCGTCACCATGGTGGAACGCGGCGTCTCCCAGCTGGTCGGCGTCGATCTGCGCACGGCGGAAGAACTGCGCGCGACGGGGTAGTGGTGTGACCACTTCATTTGGTTCCAACCGCCTTCGAAGAAAGAACCAAGAAATCCGAGGGTATGCGGTCTTTTGTCGATAGGCTGTCCGGACTCTTTTCTATCGGACATACCACTAGCCAGGACCAGTCCACTTTGTGCATGGACCGTTCCTGATCTTGGCAACGGCCGTCGGATTCAAGCCTTCATAAACCAACCTGGCCTGACGTTGCTCTAAAAACCCTCGAAGTTCAGCTGCCGACCATCATCCGCAGCCTCGAAGGTCGACACGGAAATGCCGAGCAGTCTCACCGGCAGCAGTGGTGGGGTGGGGTTTTTGATCAGCCAGTTGGCGAGTTTCATGAGCTCGTCGGCGCTGTCGACCTGGTGATCCAGGGTGCGCTGGCGGGTGTTGATGGTAAAGTCTCGATATTTGATTTTGAGGGTTACGGTGCGACCGTAGGCGTTGGCTGCGGCGGCGCGTTCGATGACGCGCTCTGCCAGCGGTTGGAGACGCTGCAGCATTTCCCTGGGGTCGGTGAGGTCGGTCTCGAAGGTGGTTTCGGCGGCGATGGATTTGTGCGGGCGATCCGGCTTGACCTCACGCTCGTCGATGCCGCGTGAGATGCGGTGATAATGGCGGCCGACCTTGCCGAAAAGGCGCACCAGTTCGGCTTCCGAGCGATCGCGCAGATCCTGGCCGGTGTGAATTCCCGATGATGTCATTTTCTTCGCGGTCACCGGACCGACGCCGAAAAAGCGCTCGACCGGCAGCCCGGCGATGAAGGCTTCGGCCTGATCCGGGCGGATGACGGTCAGCCCGTCAGGTTTTTCCAAGTCAGAGGCGATCTTGGCGAGAAACTTGTTGTAGGAGACGCCGGCCGACGCGGTGAGGTTCGTTTCTTCACGGATCTCGGCCTTGATGGCGGCGGCGATCTCGGTGGCAATCGAGCCGCCCCGCCTCGGGGCCGTGACGTCGAGAAAGGCTTCGTCCAGGGAAAGGGGCTCGATCAGATCGGTATAGCGCTTGAAGACTTCTCGTATTTGACGGCTCACGGCCTTATAGGCATCGAAGCGGGTCTTGACGAAGATCAGCTCCGGGCAAAGACGTCTCGCCTTGAAGCCGGGCATGGCCGAGCGCACACCGAATTTCCTCGCCTCGTAACTGGCCGTCGTGACGACGCCCCGCGCGCTACCGCCGCCGACGGCGACAGGCAGCCCGCGCAGACTGGGATCGTCACGCTGCTCGACGGATGCATAGAACGCATCCATGTCGACATGGATGATCTTTCGCATGACCGGCGCGGTCTCCGATTGGATCGACGCGTCTCGACAGCTTCAGCCAGACACTCTACTAACCCAGTGATCTTGTATCCAGGGCGGCAGCGCCGCCGGGCTGGACTTTGCGTTGGTGCTGACACGGACGCCATGATTTCAACGTCGAAAACCTTTGCCTGTCCCAATTGCGGTGCCGAGCTGGAAGTGCGCCTCGCCACCAGCAAGCTGGTGGCCTGCGGTTATTGCGACAGCAATGTCTTTCTCGAAGACGACGCTGTGCGTCTTGCGGGCAAGCAGGGCGTGATGGCGGATTATCCCTCCCTCGTTCAGATACATGGCAGCTATCGCTATCGCGGCTGGCAGTTCATGGCCGTTGGCCGTGCGCGCTTCGATTACGGCCAGGGTTTCTGGGACGAATGGTGGGTGATGGGCGGGGGCGGCGAGGGGCGCTGGCTCAGCGTCGATGAGGGCGACTTCGCGCTGGAGGAGACGGTCGAGATCAGTGAGACGCCGTCACCCTTCGAACTGGCGCCCGGCAAGAAAGTCCGCATCGGCGACGAGGACCTATTAGTAACCGAACAGGGCCGCGCCCTGTGTGTTGGGGTGCAGGGTGAGTTGCCGGAGGTGCTCGAAGTCGGTGACAGCTATAGCTATTTCCACCTGAGCGCAGTCGGCGGGCGGCTCTACACCCTTGAAGTCGACCGAGGGCGGGCCGCCCTTCATCAGGGCCACTGGCTCGATCCTTTCGAGATCGAGGCGCTATGACCACTGACGTCAAAGCGATCAACTGCACCGCCTGCGGCGCGACGTTGGACGTGCTCGGCGGTCATCGGGTGAAGAGCCTGACCTGCAGCTATTGCGGTTCGATCATGGACAGCCATGACGGTTACAAGCTGCTGGAGCGCTATCGCCACAACCCCGAACGGCCCTATGCGCCAATCACGATCGGCATGCAGGCCGAGCTTCGGCGCGTCCCCTTCACGGTGATTGGCATGATCAAATATGTCAGCCATCAATCGGGGCCGGGCTGGGAGGAGAGTTACGACTGGATCAGCTTCCAGCTCTACTCGCCGACCCACGGCTATGGCTGGCTCACCTGGAACAAGGGGCACTATCTCTTCAGCTATCGCACCCGCGACATGCCGCATCCGGTCTTGCCTGACCGGCTCGTGCAGAAGAGTACGGTCCGCGTCGGCGATCAGACGTTCAAGATGTTCGAGGGTTATGTCGCGACCGTCGCCTATATCGAGGGGGCCTTTACCTGGATCGCCAAGCGCGGCGAGCGGGTGCGCGTCGTCGAAGCCATCGATCCGCCCTGGATGTTCAGCTATGAGCGCGGCGACAATGAGCTGGAATATTCGCGCGGCGAATACATGGATGCGGAGGTGGTTCACGCTGCCTTCGGTATCGACCCGCCGCCATCGCCCGACGGTATCCATCCGGCTCAGCCCTTCACGCCGCCCTCAATTCTTCCAGCGCTTGCCAAGGTCGGCCCGATCTTTGCGGGCATCGCGTTCATTGGCTTCCTGGCCGTCGTCATCCTGGGCGATGGGCGGGAGATCGTTCGTTATAGCGCTGGCGAGAGGACCGGGCCGCAGGTGGTCCCGTTCACCGTAAGCGATGCCGATCGTCTGCTGCAGCTCGAGCTCAGGGCGCCGGTGAGCAACAACTGGGTCTATTACGACGTCACCGTGAGCGATGCTGCATCCGACGAGCCGATCCTGTCGCTGGGCAAGGAGATTTCCTACTACACGGGCCGCGATAGCGACGGCACTTGGACTGAGGGATCGCAGCGCGCAAAGGCCCTGTTCAAGGTGCCGACCGCCGGCAACTACGAGATCGAGATCACGCCTGCCGAAGCGGGCGGCAGGGTTCCGCCGCTCACCGCCAGTCTCTACGAGCAGATTTTGGTCAAGCGTTACGTCGTGGCTCTCCTGATCCTCTCCATCCTGGCCTCGATCGTCCTGCCGTTCGCCCGCCATCTTTTTGAAAAGCGGCGCTGGGCCGACGTCCTCGAGGACGACGACGATGACTAAAATCGTCTTCGCAGCCTTCACCCTTCTCACCCTCGCCGCCGGCTACATGACGGTTTATGGCATCGGCGCCGAAGACCGAAGTGTCGAGCGCAGCATTCGCGAACGCAGCGCCGGCCATGTGTTCATCGGGGGCGGGAAATGACCGGAAATCAGCGATTTCAGGCTTTGCCAAAAGGAAAACGACATGGAAGTCTTCGCCAATATCCACGCCGCCGAGGTGCTCGCCACGGTCTTTTACACCTTTCTCGGCCTGACGCTCTTCATCCTCTCGTATGTCCTGATCGACTGGCTGTCGCCGATCGACCTGCATGAGGAGATGGCGGAGAAAGGCAACGTCGCCGTCGCCATCGTGATCGGCTCGGTCATGATTTCGCTCGCCCTCCTGATCGCCAGCATCATCCAATAGTGGCATGGCCACATCATTGACTGTCGCGCGGCGACGGCGTTGACGGGGCTAATCACCGTCAGCACGATTTTCTGCCTGACGGGACAGGTGTTTATCCTTTCTTAACCAGGCTTTGCTATCGAGGACGTCTCTTTCTGGTCCATGCGATCCTGGGAGTCCGTGCCTCGCCCCACCCTTCCAGCGAGCGGGTGGATTCCCAGGATCGCATGGACCAGAAAACACCATGGCAGGAAGGAGTTAAGAAAGGATGAGTGGTGTGCACACGGCATTGACGATGAGGATGTCCAAGAAATCCCATCGATGAAAACCTTGCACGGCTCGGATAATATCAGTTCGCCCAACGCCTATGGGGCGCTGCTGGCAGGCACGTTCGTCATCGCTATTTGCGGTCTCGTCTACGAACTGCTCGCCGGCACGCTCTCAAGTTATCTGCTCGGCGACAGCGTCTACCAGTTCTCGATCGTCATCGGCCTCTTCATGACCGCGATGGGACTGGGCGCCTATCTGTCCCGCCATGTCGAAGTGCGTTTGGAAAACGCCTTCGTGATCACCCAGATCGCACTCGGCATCATCGGGGGGCTGGCAGCCCCCATGCTGTTTTTTGCGTTCGTGTCTCTCGACAACTATGAAGCCTTCCTGTTCTTGATCTGCGCCGCGATCGGTACGCTGGTCGGCCTGGAGATCCCGCTGATCACCCGCATCCTGAAACAGGAACGGACGCTGGAGATCAACATCTCCAACATCCTGACGGCTGATTATATCGGCGCGCTGGTCGCCGCCATCCTCTTCCCGCTGGTCCTGGTGCCGCAACTCGGCCTGATCAGCACCGGCTTCGTCTTCGGCCTCCTGAACCTCGCCGTCGCGTTGCTCGCCTGCCATATTTTTCGAGGTGTTCTGCACAAGCGCCTCACCCTGCTCACCATCGCCGCCATGGCAATGCTCATCACAGGTCTCCTCACCAGCCAGCGGCTGGTTGGTCTGATTGAAACGCGACTATATCAAGACGAGATCATCTACGCCGAAACGACACCCTATCAGCGCATCGTTGCTACGCACCAAAATGGCCATATCCGATTGTTCCTGAATGGCGGCCTGCAGTTCGACAGCGCGGACGAGCATCGCTATCACGAAGCGCTCGCCCATCCGGCAATGAGCTTGGCTGGGCGGACCGACGCGGTCCTCGTTCTGGGTGGTGGGGACGGTATGGCGGTTCGCGAAGTGCTGCGTCACGACGGGGTCGAGAGCGTGACATTGGTGGATCTGGACCCGGCGATGACCCGGCTTTTCCGAGAGCAGCCGCGGTTGAGCGCGCTCAACGAAGGGGCACTCGACGATCCGCGCGTCACGGTGATCAACCAGGATGCCTTCGAATTTCTGAAAGCGGATGACGAGAGCTACAACGTCATATTGATCGATCTGCCGGATCCGAAAAACCCCAGCCTCTCCAAGCTCTACAGCCTGGCATTTTACACCATGGCCGCAAAAAGGCTGGCTCGGGATGGCGTGCTGGTCACCCAGGCGACCTCACCGGTCTATGCGCGCGAAGCTTTCTGGAGCATTTCTCGGACGCTCGAAGCGACGGCCGACCCTTACCGTGAAGGTGACAGCCTCTCGGTGCGGCCCTATCATGCCTATGTGCCGAGCTTCGGCGACTGGGGCTTCGTCGCCGCCTCGCCGATGCAGCTGGACTGGCAGGCGATCGATCTTCCGGACGGGCTGCGGTTCCTGAACGGAGCGACCCTGCCAGGCTTGACGGTTTTCCCACCCGACATCGATCGGCTCCCGGTCGACATTAATACACTCCAGGATCACCCGCTGCTGCGCTACTACGAGCAAGGCTGGTCCCGCTGGTTCCCCTAGGGCGGCAGCGTCACCAGGCGGATCGCGCCGCCGGGGCGGTCACATCGGGGAGATTTGCGCTACAGAGAGGTGGAGGGCAGGTGAGAGAGAGGCGTTCCGGATTTGCATCCTCAAGCGCGACTGTCCTTGTTCAAGGCCGTATGGCGTAGGCCGAAATGTCGATGGAAGGCCTGCTGTCCCTTGGGTGTGATGGTAAGGGCGCGGCCGTCGTCGATGCGTCGGACCCAGTTCTGCTCGAAGCAGTGATCGCGCAGCAGAGCGCCGATCCGACCGGCAAGATGCGGGCGGCGCTCACTCCAATCGAGGCAGGGCTTGCAGAAAATGCGCCGGCCGGCGCTCGGTTTACTTAGCGTTGCCTGATCGCCGATGCCGAGGCTTTCGAGAAATGTCAGTCCCTTAGGGGTGACGGCGCCGGCATCCTCGGCAAGTTCCACCATCTCTTTCTCGATCATGGCATCGGCGATGCCGACGGCAAGCGCTCCTGCCAGGTGATCGTAGCAGGTGCGTGCTGCGCGCAGGGCGGCGTCTTTCGGGCCGGTCCGAATCTTCCGCACCGTAGGTGCGGCGTCGGCGGCCACGCACATGATGCTTTCCATCATCTGGGCGACGCTGGATGAAGCCAGCCGATGGTAGCGATGACGCCCCTGCTTCACCACGGTCATGAGGCCGGCTTCGGTCAGCCTCGCGAGGTGACCGCTCGCCGTCTGCGGTGTGATCCCACCGGTCGTCGCCAACTCGGATGCGGTCAGTGCACGA
Organism: Geminicoccaceae bacterium; assembly: GCA_051010395.1. Classification (GTDB taxonomy): domain Bacteria; phylum Pseudomonadota; class Alphaproteobacteria; order Geminicoccales; family Geminicoccaceae; genus JANQPX01. Next base: position 10,981 of record JBPCVQ010000462.1, read on the forward strand.
CCGTCGAGCAATGCATGCAGCATGGCCGCGCGCGCGGGATCGCCGACCAACGCTGCAACCTCGGCAAACCGTGCCTGACTGGTCATTGAACCGTCCCTCTCCGCTCAATTCGTCGATCTGTCCGCAATCCTAGCACCGAACGCCGATCGACGCTTCGGCCGCGAACGAACCATCGAAGGCGCATCTCGGCCATCTTGGCATTGCCGCCTATCGGAGGATATCCAGATGACCAGAGATCTCACGCTCACTAACCGCCGGATCAGCCTGCATCGCCTGCACAAACTCATCGGGTCGATCGCGGAGCATATTCAGCGCTGGCGTCGAAATCACAGGACCCGGCAGCAGCTGAGCAGGTTGGACGATCATCAACTCCCGGATCTCGGTCTTACCTCTGTCGATTGCGAGATCGAAAGCCAAAAATGGTTCTGGCAGGCCTAAACTCAGATTAACTATTGCCTGTCAGGCTGGTATTGGAGCCATGCGGCCCCGGAGCCCGCCCACCCCGCCTCGGCCTGGATGCAATGCTGCATCATTACATCGAGCTTCATCTGCCCGCCCATGAAAAAGGGAGCCTGAATAGGCTCCCTTCTCAATTGCCGACGATGCGCTGCCCTAGGGGCCTGCTGGCACCGGTCGTCTCGTGAATTTGTTGATGTCCGAGAGGCTGCTACTCAGTCGTTGACGACCAAGTTTTCCGCCGAGGACTTGCCATTTCGCCCGGGAACAAGCTCGTATTCGACCTTTTGTCCTTCGCGCAGACTTTGCAATCCGGCACGCTCCACGGCGGAGATATGCACGAACGCGTCATTCGACCCGTCTT
>JBPCVQ010000463.1:0-4156 GCA_051010395.1 Geminicoccaceae bacterium
GCATCACCACTTCCGTGCCAATGACGTTGGTCTGCCAGCAAAGCTCCGGATCGCTCTCGCTATCGGCAACACGGGAAACGGCGGCAAGATGAACGACGCCCCGACAACCCTTCATGCGCTCCTTGACCAAAGCTTCATCCCGGATGTCACCCTTCTCGCCAGGATCGGTGGAACGAACGTCTAATTTCTCAACACGATAGCCACTTTTTTCGAGAAGCGTGCAGAAGGCAGATCCGATCAATCCTTCTGAGCCGGTGACGAGGATTGCGCCCACGATATTCTCCCGAGCATTCAAGTTAACGACCGGTCTAATTGACAACCAATGAACGGCCGCGCGGTCAGCTGATATTTTGTATGAGATGGGGCAATATATTTTGTCAAATACAGATAATTGTCAACAAACTTCCCACGGCAACCTCAGAATTGTTTGAACAGAACTTTTCGTCCTCCCCAATTTTTCCACTGGAAAATCAGTAAGTTTGATCAGTTTCTACAGAAACCATCTGAAGTCCGGAGGTCCAGCAAAGTTGCTGTGGGATCGTGATTTGATCGATTGCTCGGCGAAGCACCATCGCCTTTTGAGCGAAAATTTGCGCAAAACACGACTATGAATGTGGCTTTCATGCATCATAAATTTCGCTATGCGGTGTATCAAAGCCCTCTCTCGGTGGGGTCGAGCCAGTTTTGGCGGCGACCTGCGCATACCCGGCAAATCAGCCCGTTTGGCGGCCTCGACATCTCCGGCTAGTACCTGCACCCATCATAGCGATAAGAATCTAACCAAATGGTGAATGACCAGGGACGGAAATGACGATGCCAATCGTCTACATGGCGCACCATGGCGCATTCACAGCAACTTGTCGGAAATAACTGATCAGCGTTTAATGGAATGCAAGCTAACTTTTTCTTTACCTTACTATGCTTTCATCATGACCGATGCGATCTGACCGCCATTCTCATATCTGGATCATAGCAAGTCCGAAAGGCCTCAAGAACCCCGAAGGAGCAGCCCATGAATACCTTACATCCTCATGGAATGGTCGAGCGCATGGGCGAACGTCATCGAAAATCTGGCCCCCTGCCCCGCTATGGACGCAGGAAGGATGGAAGCCCCAAAGATGCTCGGACATCGAAAATCGCCGATGATCAGGATCGGCGAAGCGGTCCACGGCAAGACGACGACCCTTTGCGCGGGCGGCTCCTTGACTTGAGCGCCTGATCTGTTCCAGCAAATGACAGCAACATCCCCGAAACAACACATCTCCCTCGGGGCAATCATCGATTCACGCCTGCAGTCGTGAATTGGCCGTGCCGGTCAAGAAGCATGTTCTGAATGGCCAAGACAGTCTCAATCAAATGCGCAAGGTCTTTTCAAGAGCCAGGAGCCCGCTAAATTAAATATTAGGTACTTAGTGAGATGATCACTGGGCTCCGCTGCCAGCGTCGAACATCAAGACTCTGGCCACAACAGAGACGTCGATCAATTGCAGGGTAACACCTGATGGCGATCGGCAGGGGAAGAAGGACGAATACCGAGACAAGGCAGGCAGAAACAGGAAAAGGAGGGTCGCTCATGCGTGACCTGGAACTGATGGTAAAGGACTATCGCCTCACGACGGCAGAGATCCTCTACCACCTCCCGGATCATCCAAGCCTCCTCCAGACCTATGTCTGGCAAAACCTTGACATCGCTCCGAAATTTCCTGTCTTGTCGAAGTTCCTAGACTTTTGGGAGTGTTCGATTGAGGGGCGTTTGCATAGCGTCAAGATCGCATCCGCAAAGCTGGTAAAGCCCAACCAGATCCGCCATATCGATCATCTGCAACAGCTGCACTGACACTACCCGCCGGCACTTGAACTGCCTATAAGCTATTGCTCTTCGGTGATGATAAAGCACTCGCATGTCGACATGCCGGTGGCCGGAATTCATGCCACTTCGGTGAATGCCCGACTGCCTGCCATAGGCCTGCACAACAATCGCCTGAAAAATGAGCAGAAATTTTTCTGCCTAAATATTGTGCATTTCCTCTCTCTGCCCACATAACGCAATGACGGCCTGAGCGCTGTCCAGGTTATGGTTTTTGAGATATCCATCGGACGTCAATGACGACCGAATTTGCGGAGATGCTGGGCATGGACTTCGAAAAATATACTGAGCGGGCACGCGGCTTTATCCAGTCGGCGCAGGCTCTGGCACTTCGTGATGGTCATCAACGGTTTGTACCGGAGCATGTCCTGAAGGTTCTTCTTGATGATCCCGAAGGCCTTGCGGGCAATTTGATCAGGACGTCCGGAGGTAACCCGGGCGAGGCAATCGGGCATGTTGAGGCCGCCCTCGCAAAGATGCCGAAGGTCGAGGGTAGCGGCGCTGGACAGCTTTATCTCGCGCCCGAGACCGCACGCCTGTTCGAGCAGGCCGAAAAGATCGCCGAAAAGGCGGGCGACAGCTTCGTCACGGTTGAGCGCCTTTTGCTAGCCTTGGCCATGGCGTCCGGGACGGATTCCGCCAAAGCGCTAAAGCAAGCCGGTGTGACACCTCAATCGCTCAATACAGCCATCGAGGGCCTGCGCAAAGGCCGCACTGCCGACACGGCATCTGCCGAACAGGGCTATGACGCCCTGAAAAAATACACGCGCGATCTCACTGAAGCCGCGCGAGAAGGTAAGCTCGACCCGGTGATCGGTCGGGATGAGGAAATCCGACGGGTCATCCAGGTGCTGTCCCGCCGCACGAAGAACAACCCCGTTCTGATCGGTGAGCCCGGTGTCGGCAAGACCGCCATCGCCGAGGGGCTGGCCTTGCGCATCATCAATGGCGATGTACCGGAAAGTTTGAAGGACAGGCGGCTGCTCTCGCTGGATCTGGGAGCGTTGGTCGCCGGATCGAAATATCGCGGCGAGTTCGAGGAGCGGCTGAAAGCCTTGCTGCAGGAAGTCACCCACGGCGAAGGCGACATCGTCCTCTTTATCGACGAGCTGCATACGCTGGTCGGCGCAGGTAAAGCTGAAGGCGCCATGGACGCGTCCAACATGCTGAAGCCGGCACTCGCCCGCGGCGAGCTGCATTGCATCGGCGCGACAACGCTGGATGAATACCGGAAACACATCGAAAAGGATGCGGCCCTTGCCAGGCGTTTTCAGCCGGCCTTCGTCGATGAGCCGACGGTCGCCGACACGATCTCGATCCTGCGCGGTCTCAAGGACAAATACGAACTGCATCACAGCGTACGCATCACCGACGGCGCCATCGTCAGCGCTGCTACCCTCTCCAATCGATACATCGCCGACCGATTTTTACCAGACAAGGCGATCGACCTGGTCGACGAGGCAGCGTCGCGAAAACGCATGACGATCGACAGCAAGCCAGAAGCGATCGACGAACTCGATCGGCGGATCATGCAGCTCAAGATTGAGCGCGAGGCGTTGAAGAAAGAAACCGACAAAGCCTCCAAGGAACGCCTTGGAGCGCTGGAAAAAGAACTCTCGGAGCTGGAGCAGCAATCGGCCGAACTCACTGCCAAGTGGCAGGCGGAAAAGGGCAAGCTCGCTGATGTACAGACACTGAAAGAACAGCTTGAGCGAAGCCGGCATGAACTAGAGGTCGCCCAGCGCCAGGGCGATCTCGCGAAGGCCGGCGAAATCGCCTATGGACGCATCCCCGAATTGGAGCAAAAGCTGGAGGAAGCGGAAGAAAACTCCGCTCAGGACATGGTGCAGGAGGCGGTCACCGACAGTGATATTGCCGCTGTGGTTTCGCGCTGGACTGGGGTGCCAGTCGAGAAGATGCTCGAAGGAGAGCGTGACAAGCTCCTCCAGATGGAGGGCAAGCTGCATGAGCGTGTGATCGGGCAGGATGAGGCGGTCATCGCCGTTTCCAATGCGGTGAGGCGCGCGCGCGCCGGGCTACAGGATCCAAACCGGCCGCTCGGCTCCTTCCTGTTCTTGGGACCGACCGGAGTCGGCAAGACGGAGCTTTGCAAGGCTCTTGCGATTTTTCTGTTCGACGACGAGCAGGCCATGCTCCGGATCGACATGTCCGAATACATGGAAAAGCACAGTGTCGCCCGTTTGATTGGCGCCCCTCCTGGCTATGTCGGCTATGAGGAAGGCGGCGCGCTTACGGAAGCCGTGAGGCGACGTCCCTATCAGGTGATCC
>JBPCVQ010000464.1:0-20425 GCA_051010395.1 Geminicoccaceae bacterium
GTGCTGATCTCACCAATCGCCTGCTCGCCTTCGGCCGGCAGCAGGACCTCCGCCCCGAGCCGACCGATGCCGAAGGTCTTCTAATCCAGTTTTCAAGGGTGCTGGAACGAACCCTTGGCGAGGCGATTGCCATCGAGCTGTCCATGGATGACGACCTCTGGCCGATCGACGTGGATCGGGGCCAGCTCGAGACCAGCATTCTCAATCTGGCGCTGAATGCGAGGGACGCGATGCCTGATGGCGGCATCCTCGGCATTACGGCCCTGAACGTGCCGAGCGAAGCCCGGACAATCAGGCGGGATGACGGGGCTGCTTTGGGAGACTGCGTCGAAATTGCGGTGTCGGACACCGGTGAAGGCATGGGCAGCGATGTTCAGGCGAGGGCCATTCAGCCGTTCTTTACGACCAAGACCGTCGGCCATGGCAGCGGCCTCGGCCTCAGCATGGTCTACGGCTTCGCCCAGCAATCAGACGGTTACCTCGATATCTCCAGCGAAATCGGCAGAGGCACGACAGTGCGGCTCTTTTTGCCGAGATCATCTCAGCCCATGAGGGTATCGGACCATGTTGCCGTTCCGACGCCTGCATTCGATCGTCCGGGCGAACAGATCCTGCTGGTGGAGGATCAGCCAGCGGTCCGACGCCTCGCCAAGCGCATTCTTATCCGCCAGGGCTATGACGTCCTCGAAGCTCCGGATGGCAAGTCTGCGCTTCGGATCCTGGCCGATCATGCGCATATCGATCTGCTGTTTACCGACGTGGTTCTGCCGGGCGGCATGAGCGGCGTCGAGCTTGCCGCCAGAGCCGGGGCCGATCGCCCCGGCCTGAAAGTTCTCTATACATCAGGCTATGCGCCCGAACGCATCCTCGATGACCTCGGACAGGATCGGGACAGCTCGCTGGTTCGAAAGCCGTTCGATACCGATGACCTCGTCCGCTCGGTCAGGCAGGCCCTGGATCAGCCGGCTGCAGGGAGTTAATCGCCCGCAGAAGTCGGCATTGACGTGAACACGTAACCCAGTCCCCGCACCGTCTTGATCAGTTCCGGCGATCTCGGGTTGTCGTTCAGCTTGCGCCTCAGCTTGCCCACCAGAACATCGATGCTGCGATCATCAGGCCCCCACTGACGGTGAGCGATGATCTCCAGAATCATGTCCCGTGAGAGCGGTCGGCCTGGGCGGGTTGCAAGAGCTGCCGGGAGTTCGAATTCGTAGGACGTGAGATCGACGGGCTCTCCGTCCGGAGAGGTCAGCACACGCTGATCCACATCAAACGTCCAACCGGCAAATCGCAAAAGTTCACGATGACCGAGACCGTTGGCCGGCGAACCGGCCCGGCGAAGAACGCTTCTGATCCGCGCCAGCAGCTCCCTCGGCTCGAACGGCTTGGTCACATAGTCATCGGCGCCGACTTCCAGCCCGACGACCTTGTCGACGCAGTCGCTTCGCCCGGTCAGCATGATGATCGCGATTTCGGACTGCTGCCTTATCGACCGGGCAAGGCTGAGACCGTCTTCGCCGGAAGGCAGCCGGAGATCGAGAATGAGGAGGTCGCAGGGCCAGCTTTCCAGCCTTTGCCACATCGATCGCCCGGATGTGACGGTTTCGACTTCGAAGCCTTCGCCACCCAGGAAACGTGCGAGCAGCCTGCAAATTGCGGGGTCATCGTCGACGACGAGCACACGCTCGCGCGCCACGATTTTCTCGCGCTGGTGATGGTCAAGATCCAGATGCTGCGGCCCGATCATCGGCCACCCTGTTTTTTTCTTGAAACTCCCCGGAGGCGTGAACGTCGCCTCTATCCAAGAATGACCTATCGACCGGCGGGACGAAATCATTTCTTTGCGAAATTTACAAAACTTTTCAATTCAGAGGGTCTGCCGAACAAGCGCCTTACAATCGCCTGTTACGCTTCGATGATCTGCTGAAAGCCGAGGACCTGCAGACGCCAGCGCCTGGCAAGGCAGGTCTTCGGTGACGCAACAATGATCAACAGGATCATGGAGGCTGATATGGTCAACACCGTTTTTCGGGCTGAAATGGACAAATGGCCGGAAGATCAGACGGTCAAAACCCATAATCGCTGGCATCCGGACATCCCGATCGTGGAGTGGTTCAAACCCGGCGATGAATTCCGGGTGGAGTGCTATGACTGGACCGGCGGCCAGATCAAGAATGACGACAGCGCCAACGACATCCGCGACGTCGATCTCTCCAAGGTCCACTATCTCAGCGGCCCGTTCGGTGTAGAGGGTGCCGAGCCCGGCGATCTCCTGGTGGTCGATATCAACGACATCGGCTGGCTGGAAGAGAGCCAGTGGGGCTTTACCGGTATTTTCGCGCTCGATAACGGCGGCGGCTTCCTCGACAAGCATTATCCCCACGCTCGAAAAGCCTGCTGGGATTTTCACGGCGTTTACACCACCTCCCGTCACATTCCGGGCGTACGCTTCCCCGGCATGATCCATCCGGGCCTGATCGGCACACTGCCGTCAGCCGAACTCCTGAAGACCTGGAACGATCGCGAGTCCAAGCTGTTCAACACCGACCCGGAGCGGGTCCCACCACTCGCCACCCTGCCTGATGGCCTCGCCGGAACCACGTCCGCTCTGATGGGCCAGATGAGCGGTGCTGCCGGCGAGCAGGCCGGTCTCGAAGGGGCGAGGACGGTGCCTGGCCGCGAGCATGGCGGCAATTGCGACATCAAGAACCTCTCCCGCGGCTCGCGCTGCTACTTCCCGGTCTACGTCAAGGGCGGCGGCCTCTCGATGGGCGATATCCACTGGTCCCAGGGCGATGGCGAAATCACCTTCTGCGGCGCCATCGAAATGGCGGGCTGGCTCGATATCGGCGTCGATGTCATCAAGGATGGCGTCAAGAAATACGGCATCACCAACCCGATCTTCCAGCCAAGCCCGGTTCAGCCCCACTATGACGACTACCTGATCTTCGAGGGCGTATCGGTCTGCGAGCACAGTGGCGAGCAGCACTATCTCGACGCCACGGTAGCCTACCGCAGGGCTTGTCTGAACGCCGTCGAATATCTCAAGAAATTCGGCTACACCGGCGAGCAGGCCTACATGATCCTCGGCACAGCACCGGTGGAGGGCCGGGTTTCCGGCATCGTCGACATCCCGAATGCATGCTGCACCTTGGCGATCCCGACCAAGATCTTCGATTTCGACATCCGGCCGAACAAAGCCGGTCCAAGCCGCCAGGTAAGCGGCGCCGACGCCGCCGACTGCAGCTAGGCGGTACGACCGCAGCGGTGATGCGATCACAGCGGTGGTGCGATCACAGCGGTGGTGTGGCCACGATAACGGGTTCCAATTGGATAGATCGTAACCTGCTGAAGTCAGGCGATGATCATTCCACTGATTGAGATCCATTTGTCGTGGTGCACCACCACCAGGGAGCAAAAAAATGTTGCTGGGACTGGCATTGCTCTATGTGGGCGCCGTCTTGTTCCTGAACGGCCTCTGGCTGATGGGCAAGATCGGCGACAATGAAATCTCGATCATCAATATCTTTTCCGGTCTGATCACCTTCCTGATCGCCATGTATCTGGCCTTCGGACCGGGGGCGGACGCCGGATCGATCAAGGCCGCTGGATTGACCCTCCTTTTCACCTTCACCTATCTCTGGGTCGCCTTCAATCGCTATAGCGGCGCCGATGGCCGCGGGCTCGGCTGGTTCAGCTTGTTCGTCGCCATCACCGTCGTGCCCGTCGCGATCTCGACCCTGGGCTCGGCCTCCACCACCTGGGATGTCTGGTTCGGTCTTTGCTGGGCGGCCTGGGCTGTCCTCTGGTTCATGTATTTTCTGCTGCTCGCCCAGAAGAAGGAGATCGCATACGTCACCGGTGTGGTGACCTCGATCCAAGGCGTGCTGACCGGCTGGCTTCCAGGCTACCTGCTCCTAGACGGCTATATGGGCCCAGCAGCTGCGGCGGCCGACGCCCCTTCCGAGAGTGGCCATCTTCTGTTGGAGCCGCTTTTCGATTTCGCGCAACTGAACGCCAGCATGTCGCTGCTCGGCCTCGGCTAGTGGTATGACCACATCAATTTGATTCCCGCCGCTTTCAGCAAGATCGGCGGTATGCGGCCAAGTTTTGATGATGCCAGAGGAAATCTTTCGTATCGAACGCACCACTGGGAGATCAAGGCCATGCCTCTCTACGACTATCATTGCCAAGACTGCGGCGGCTTTCGAAGCTGGCAATCCATGAGCGAAAGCGGTGCCGATGTCGCCTGCCCCGATTGCCATGAACTCGCGGGCCGTCTTGTGAGCGCGCCCTCGCTGGCCCTGATGCCGAATAACAACCGGATTGCCAATGCGCGCAACGAAAAGAGCGCCGATCAGCCGGAATTGGTGACCAGGGTCTCGAAGGGTCAGGACGAAGGCGCTGGTCAACCGCATCGTCATGGCGGTCATTGCCATGCCGGGCACAGTCATGCGGGCCACAGCCATAGCCACGGCCGCCCCTGGATGATCGGCCATTAGCTGGTGTGAGGTGCGACCACATCATTTGATAAACTCAGAATCCTGTCCTCGGTTTTCGAAGAGATGTGTTCAACGCCTCACCAGCTCAATTTTCTGATGTGGTCATACCACTCATGTTGCGAGGTGACCCTGTAGGGGTGACCTCGTAGCCCGGCTCTTCCGGTTCGTCGTCACCCATTTCGGCCGGGAAACCCGGCGCGGAGATGGAAAGTCCGGTGGCGTCCTCCAGCCTCTTGATGATGTTGGGCGACCATTCGCGCGGGCCGTATTTCTCCTGCCCGTCGAGAAAGATCTGCCTGATCAGGGGTGAGACCTCGAGCGGCACATCGTGGCGCTCGGCGATCTCCTGGAAGAGGCTCACATCCTTGACCACGAGATCCATGGTGAAGTTGATGTCGCGCGAGCCGTTCAGGATGACTTGGCTTTCGGTCTCATGCACGAAGGACGTGCCCGACGAGATGCGGATCGCCTCGAAGGTGGTGTTGAGATCGAGGCCGGCAGCCTTCGATGTCACCAGCGCCTCGCAGAGCGTGATCAGGTTGGCCGTCGCCAGATAGTTGGTCATGACCTTGAGCGTCGAGGCCGACCCGACATCGCCGGTATGCAGGACGCGCCGGCCGAGCATCGTGAGCACCGGAAGCGCTCGTTCGAAGGTTTCCCTGGCGCAGCCGGCGAAGATCGAGATGTTGCCGGTCGCAGCCCGGTGACAGCCGCCGGAGACCGGGCAGTCGATGGGTTCTGCGCCCTTGGCGCGGACCCGTTCGGCGATGCGTTTGACTTCGGCTTCGTCCGTGGTCGACATCTCCGCCCAGATCTTGCCCGCCGACAGCCCGGAAAGAACGCCGTCTTCGGCTTCCATCACCGCCGAGCAGGCCTTGGGGCTGGGCAGGCAGGTGATGACCATGTCGCATATTTCGGCCATCGCGCGCGGGCTCTCGGCGAAATGGGCGCCCTGATCGAGAAAGGGCCTGGCGGCATCGGGATCGAGGTCCCTGACCGTCAGATCGTAGCCGTTGCGCAGAATGCTGGCGGCGAGCTTGCCGCCGACATTGCCAAGACCGATAAAGCCGATTTTCATGAGCTTGGGTTCCTGTAGAAATTCTCGTTACGCAGGACTGCAATCGAATGGCAGCTCGAAGTGATGCCCCTTGATCGTTTCTGTCTCGCCATGCTGAAAAGTTCAACGGGCCAGATAAGGGCGGTGGCGACATTCAGCCTGGAAAAAGATCGACATGCGGCCCGGAAAGAGATCGGCATGAAACTCGAGACCATCGAAACCTTCGTCGTCGGCAATCCGCCGCCCCGCCATGGCGGCCGCTATTTCATCTTCGTGAAGCTGACGACGGCCTGTGGGATCACCGGCATCGGCGAGATCTACAACGCGACATTCGGGCCGCATCTGGTGGCTGACATGGCCGTCGAGTGCTTCGCCCGATCCTTCGAAGGCAATGATCCCCACCACATCGAACGGATGTGGCGCCAGACCTATGGTGCGGGCTACAGCCTGCGCCCGGACATCACCGTCATGGGTGTTTTGAGCGGGCTGGAAATGGCCTGCTGGGACATCATCGGCAAGGCTGCGGATCAGCCGGTCTACCAACTGCTCGGCGGCAAGGTGCATGAGCGGCTGCGCAGCTACACCTATCTCTACCCGAGTTCAGGCGATGTCTATCCGGACCCGTCGCTCCCGAATGTCTATAACGATCCGGACATCGCCGCCGAGGCCGCATCCGCCGCCGCCAAGGAAGGTTTCACCGCCGTCAAATTCGATCCGGCCGGTCCCTATACGATCTATGATGGCCACCAGCCGCGCCTGGAGGACCTGGAGCGCTCAGAGCTCTTTTGCAGGCGGATCCGCGAGGCGGTCGGCAACCGCGCCGATCTCCTGTTCGGGACCCACGGCCAGTTCACGGTTTCCGGCGCCAAGCGACTGGCGAGACGGATTGAGCCCTACGATCCGCTCTGGTTCGAGGAACCGATCCCGCCGGAAAACCCTGCGGATATGGCGGAGGTTGCTGCGTTCACATCAATCCCTGTCGCCGCAGGCGAGCGTTTGTGCACCAAGCATGAGTTCGCCCGCCTGTTGGAAACAGGTGCGGCCTCCATTCTGCAGATGAATCTCGGCCGCGTCGGCGGGTTGCTGGAAGCGAAGAAAATCTCGGCCATGGCCGAAACCCGATCGGCAGGGATAGCACCGCATCTCTATTGCGGCCCGGTGATTGCTGCCGCCAACATCCAGATCGCCGCCTGCAGCCCGAATTTCCTGATCCTCGAATCCATCGGAAAATTCGACGGACCCTATGGCGCCTTCCTGAAGACGCCGATCCGCTGGGAAGACGGCTATGTCATTCCTCCCACCGAAGCCGGGCTCGGCATTGAACTCGATGAAGAGCTGGCAAAAGCACATCCCTACGCGGGAGACGAGCTGCATCTGGAGATGGCGTTGATGCACGTAACGCCGTGAGGGCGGATACTGCTATGTTTCAATGAAACGCCGATGCCTGCATAATATAAGAATGGACTGCTCTCGATGTGAAATCGAGCCTATTATGACATCATTCATAGTGTCCAAATGATTTGGAGGAGCTGCAAGTGCAAACCGTAACGATTGATGACTACGGCCAAATTGTCGAACCCGGCGAAGCCAGTTTCTCACCGGACGGCAGGCAGATCGCCTTCATGCTCGGGGGTGAAGCTTATGTCATGCCGGTCGATGGCAGCACCGCCCCCCTCAAACTGTCGAAAGCCGGATACGGCTATGCAAAAGTGCGACCGGCCTGGTCGCTGGACGGCACACAGCTTTTCTTGCTGTACCACGACAAGAAGAAGCAAACCTCCGAGATCTATGCCGCAAGCGTCGATAACTCGGCAACGTGGTCCAAATGGGCACAAGTAACGGCCGAAGCATGGGCGCCGAACTTGTCGCCCGGCCAAAGTCATTGGCTGCTGTCGGCGAGTGAGCGTCCGAGGCGATCGTCGAACAAGGTCAAACCTCCCGAATGCGCGCCGATCGTCGTCGATGCCATGGTCATGAAGCAGGACGGCAAGGGCTATGTGACCGCCGATGCCAATAACTGCATCTACAGCTGGGACGTCTCGGCCAAGCGTGCCAAACGACTGACCGACAAGGACGGTCACGACACCCAGCCGGCCTGGTCTCCGGATGGCTCGAAGGTCGCCTTTATCCGCGAGGATTTGTCCAAACCAGAATATCGAAGCGATCTCTGCATCATATCCTCCAGCGGCGCCAATAAGCGCAGACCGGATCGCCGGACATCGTCGAAGGCCGACAGACGATCGCCCGCCTGGAGCCCTGACGGCAAGCAGATCGCTTTTCTATGGCGAGACCCTGAACTCGGCCCCTATGCGGTCACCAGGCTCGCGGTTTTTTCCCCCGCCACCGGTCAGGAAACAATCCTGACGGAGAAACATGACCGCACGATCACCTCTTTCAGGTTTTCAGAGGACGGCCGCTTCATCTATTTCCTCTTTGACAATGAAGGCGGCAGCCATCTTGCGCGCATTCACCTCAGCAACAATCGCATCCAGAACCTCGTCTCGGGCGAACGGTATGTCGAAACCTTCGATCTGAATGCAGACGGTCGCGTCGTCCTGAACATGAAGACCATGAATGATGCGATTGATATCTACGTCATGAAGGACAAGCCGCCGAGGCGATTGACCAGCCTGAACCGCAGCTACTTCGAGAGCAGGCGGCACGGTGCAAAGGAGCAGTTTTATTATCGGTCGAAATCCGGCCAGCGCATCCAGGCCCTCGTCACCAAGCCTGCCGATTTCGATCCCTCGAAACGATATCCCACCGTGCTGCGCATTCACGGCGGCCCCGTCCAGCAAGCGAAATTCGGTTATGATTTCTATTCCCAGTTTCTCGCAGCATCCGGCTATGTGGTCGTGGAACCGAACCCGCCCGGCTCCACGGGACGTGGTCAGGACTTCATCGCCCACGTAAGAGGCGACTGGGGGTTCAAGAAAGATCCTGATGTGCTCGGTGCGGTCGACGAAGCCGTCAAGCTCGGTTACGCGGATCCGAAAAACCTGGCTGTCATCGGGTACTCATATGGCGGCTATATGACCAACTGCATCATCACCTTGGCGCCAAAGAAATTTAAGGCTGCGGTATCGGGGGCTGGCCATAGCTTCATCGCCGCAAATTACGGGCATGATATCTATCTGAAATGGTATAATTGGGGCCTGGGACGTCCGTGGATTTCCAAGAACCGCAGGAAATACGAAAAGCTAAGTCCGCTGAACGATGCCGAGAAGGTCAAAACGCCCACCTTGTTCCTCTGCGGTGCTAAGGACTGGAACGTGCCGATCCTCAATGCCGAACTGTTCTATCAGGCCCTTCGCGTAAGGGGCGTTCGAACCCGGCTGGTGGTCTATCCGAAGGCCGCGCATACCGCTCATTGGGATGAAGGCGGGTGCGAGAACAGCAAGGATTACTATGAGCGCGTGCTCGGCTGGCTTGACGAATTCCTGAAGAGCTGACCAGCGGCTGCGGCGATCAGGGTCCGAGACCGGCCGCAGGCGCGATGCCGAAGGGAAGCAGACTCACGTCTTCCCTTTCGGCCGAGCGAGCGCAGCAAGCCACGCCTTCGCTTTTTGGGATTTCGCGGTGTTCCTGGCCATCGTGAGGTAATCGGCGTCGTCGCCCGACGAAAGCGCCTCGGGGCCGAGTTCGAGGACATGGGCCTTTAGGCGATACAATTCCGAAATATAGAAATATTCGTTGTTCTTCTTTGCAATCTTGAGCGCCTCGTCGAGGGATGCCGCCGCATCCTCGTAACGCTGTTGCCGAATTTGCAGATCGGCGAGCACGCCCAGGTGGTAGGTCACTTCGATTTCTTCTTTGGAATCCAAGAGAAGATCGATGTGCTCCTTGATCGCTTCTATCGAGTGGTCCTGTATCCCCGATACGCAGTCGGCCCATTTGCGGGTCATGGTCCCTCGCTTGAGATACATGAGCTCGCCGTGCTTTCTGGCGTGTTCGATCAGTTCATTCACGCATTCATAAACTTTTTCGACCTCTCCCAGGCACTGGTAGACGTAGGAGCAGTTGCTCAATGTCGTTGCCAGCGCATGGGCGGATTCGCGCCTGGCGCTGGTGATTGCGCGCCTGGCGGAGGATGCCGCTTTCGAGGAAAGCCCGAGGATGAAATAGGTCCATGCCAGGTAGCTTAGCGTCATGCTGGGAAAGCAGTGCTCGCCGGAGACATAGCTGCCGGCCGCCTTCAGACCCTGCTCGAATTCCTGACGCGCATCCACCAGTTCCCCGCGCATGAAATGAACCATGCCCAGTCCCTGAAAGCCACTCGCCAAAGCCCTCGGATCGCCCGATGCCAAGCCCAGGCTTTTTATCTTCATGGCGGGCTCCCTGGAGGCGCTGAGCTCACCGGCATTGAACTGCATGCCAAATTGCCAATCGAGGGATTCGAGAATCGTCTCCGTCTGGTTCAGACGGGTCGCGAATTCTTCGGCTTTCTGGAAATATTTGATCGGCTCGGCCACGACACCAAGTGACGCGTTCAATGCGCGACCATAGGCGAGGTGCAAACTGGCCAGATCCGCCAGTCTCTCGGTCGTCTCGTCAATATCCTCTTCAAGTTCGATGGCGCTGCCGAGAAGGTTCACCGCCTCGCGCGTCGCCCCGCTTTGCAACGCATGCAATCCCGCCTCCAGCCAATAGCTGAACGCGCTGTCCCGATCGCCGCCATTTTGGAAGTGGCGTGCGATGATCTCGGCGGAATAGGTCTGGCGCTCGTTTGTCAGGAGTGACGCCACCTTGAGATGAATGACCTCACGCGCAGCATGAAGCAGGCTCGAATAGACCGCTTCGCGCAAAAGGGCGTGATGGAAGGCGTAGAACGCCCTGTTGTTAAACGGGCTGGGGCTCAAGACCCCCAATTCACTGAGCTGGTCGAGAGTCTTCTGGATCTCCTTGGCGGGCTGGTCCGACAATCTTATCAAGATGTCCCTATCGAATTCCCGGCCGATCACCGAGGCGAGTTGTGCCACCTCCTTGCCCACACCTGCCGTATCGATCCGCTCCAGAAGCGAGCCCTGCAGAAGGACCGGAAGATCATCTCCCATCGACCTCTGTGCGGCTGCGGGAGAACCGGATGATTTCCGCTCGAAGTAGTGCTTCGACAATTCTTCGACGAATAACGGGTTGCCCTCACATTTGCCGATGGTCGACATCAGCGCCGGCTCGTCCAAAGCGTCGTCGCCATCGGAAACCAATGTCGCCACCAGTTGTGAGACCGCATCATCTTCCAGCCTGGTAAGAGGCAGATTGGTGACATGAGGGAAATCGAAAGACGGCATGTAGTCCGGCCGACAGGTTAGCATGATGAAGATTTTTTTTCTGCGCGCGCGTTCGATGAGTATTCGGATCAGGCGCTCGGTCGAAGCATCCATCCAGTGGATATCTTCCACCAGCAAATACAGAGGGGCATCTTGGGCGGCGTTGACGAAGTTCCTGACCAAAGCTCTTTGCAGGCGCAGCAGCACTTTTTGCGACGAGGGCCCTTCCTGCTTGTCAACGCTCCTGGAAGAGGCAGCCATGAACCCTTCGGAGGCCATCACGACTTCGCGCGAAAATCCAAGCGTGTCATGGAGGCCGTGACAGAGCTTGCTGTGTATCGTCTTGGCGCTGTCCTGTTGGCGAATGTCGGCATAGCGCAGCACCCAGTGAAACCATGGATGCAACGCCGTCGACGTGTTCTGGCTGGAGCATTGGAACCGGAAGGCCGACTTCAGGTGACTTCCAAGCGATTTCTCGAACTCGAACACCAACCGTGATTTGCCGATCCCGGCCTCGCCCTGCAGAAGAACCGCCTGCCCTTTGCCGCCTACGGTCGCCTGCCATTTATCCGAAAGAACGCCCAGCTCGCGAGCCCGGTTCACATAGGGGCTCAGATTATCGGAAGCGAACCTCCGATTGGGCCGGCGCTTGCGCACCACTTCCCAGGCCTCGACGTCCTGCTTGAAGCCCTTGGCCGGAACCACCCCCACTTCGCGAAAGACAAACTGCCCGGTCGTGAGCTTCATTGTGGCGTTGTCGACCAATATATGGCCGGGAGCCGCGGCCTGCTCCAGACGGGCCGCCAGGCTGGGTGCCGAGCCAAAAGCCACGAAACGATGACCGACCTGCTCCGCATCCGGCTGGCCGACGACGACCTGGCCTGTTGCCACGCCGATGCGGCATTCAAGCTCCCTGCGGATCTTGTTTTCCTGCGTCGAGAACATCTGCGACACCTGAATGGCGGCGCTCAACGCGTCGGCGGCGGCGTCCTCGCGGGCGATAGGGTATCCGAAATAGGCATGGAATCCGTCGCCGGTATATCCCGCGAAAATACCACGGAATTCCTCAACTATTCTCGTCCAGTCGTTGAGGTTCGATCCCATGATCAATAGCACTTCTTCGGGATCCAGCCCGTCAATAATCGCCGTAGAGTTGACAATATCGCAATGCAGAATCGTTATCTGCCGCCGCTCTGCGGTTTCATGTATTTTCAACGGTTAGATCCAGTCTTGGGCTCAACATCCGATTTATCGGAATTTAGCAGCAATAATTTTTTAGCACGAAACAGATGACACTTCATACACTTTGAACGCGAAGATCGAACGTCAGCGTCAGCTTGACATGGATGTCGTCCACCCAGAAATTGACTGTGAAAATAGACAAACGGGATGGAAAAGTGGCCCTTCAGCACAGCGATTTAATCTATGTCAAAAAGATAAGAGGGAAAGGCCGTGGTGTGTTTGCCAAGAGGCCGATCCGGAAAGGCGTGATCATTGAACAAGTGCCTGTCGTTATTCTCCCCGTACAGGAAATTTACACCGACACGATATCGACCAAGCTGGCGGACTATGTTTTCAACTGGGGCAATGACGAAGTCGCGATCGCACTGGGATATGGCTCTCTCTACAATCACAGCTATCAGCCCAATGCAGCTTATGCCGCAAAAGGGAGGCGGACCCAAGTCTATTCGGCACTGCGCGACATCGGAGCTGATGAAGAGATCACGGTGAATTACAACGGCTGCTCCAAGAGCCGTGCGGAACTATGGTTCGACGCCGTTCATTGATGCTTCGTCAAGAAAGCAGTGTTGCGTGACCTGAAGTAGGAAACGGACTTGCCGTGCCTTTGGATTGAAGCGGCCAGGGCGCTTCGATCGCATCGGCGACGGAACGGAACCGCGGGTCGGACCAAAGCTCGCGCAGCCTGGCGGGCGGACAGCTACGCATGAATTCTTCCGCCGACCGGTTCAAATAGTCATAGCCCCAACGCCGCCGCTCCTGCTTCGGCGCATCGGAGAGGCTCAAAATCTTGTCCCGGATGGACTGCGCGATATCACCCAGGAGCCCGTCGCGCTCACCGTGCAAATCGCGCTTGGACCAAAGCGGCACCCTGCTGACCCAATGCGACATCACCCGCAAGCAGTTAGGCAGTGCAATGAAGAAGCCGCCGATGCCGACATAGCGCTTCAGCGTGATGACCTTGTGGGTCAGATGCGCCGGCAAGAACAATGTTTCTCCTTCATTCACCAAGAGCCACCGAGCGCTCTTCAAGGAAAGCCAGGTTTCCATGTCGAACCATGCTTTGCCCGCCAGGGGAATTCGATCGACATCCTGCAGCCCGTGTTTCATTCCCTCGTAAGTGTCCCAAGCCAGCCACAGCTTCTGCCCGGTGAAACAGTAATTGGTGCTGTCGGGGGCATCGGAATGCGAGTCCGTAACCTGCCCGCGCGAGCTTATCACCAGGCTGAACATTTCCTGTTCGCCCGCCATGGCGCCAGCTTCATTCAGCAGATTGAACGCACTCAAGGGGTCGATGTCGACGATATCCTCGACATCGGTATGCCTGATGTGAAGATCCGTCACGCCAAACCGCGTTCGATTCGCCCGCCATTTCGCCGCGATCTCTTCGAGGGTCAAATCACGCCGCACCCCTGTTGGCCCGACATATAACCGGTGCCGGTCTTGGCCTCCGTTCTGTCCGAGCCATTGCATGACGGCCGGCCCCGCCTCTTCTTTGGCAACGCTTTCCAACGCCCCCCGGAGCGGCGAAGGAAATCCGGTCAGTATGTAAGGCTCTCCGAGCAGCATGCTGCCGAAGAGATTCTCTTCGGCGTAGGCGATCGGTGAAATATGGCGCCGAAGCATCTTTGAAAAAAGCGATCGATCTATGCTCACCGTGGAATCGAAGCGTGCCGCATCCTGAAGCGCCTTCCAGAGCTCCTCCGGCGATCTCGCATTCTCGGGCATCTTTGCTATCTCGCTAAAAATTCGTGGAATGTCCACAGCATGAACTTCGCTTCTCAAAACCCGCCAGAAGTTGCGGATCTTGTTGATCAATAAAGATCGGTCAGTTCAAAGAGTAAGGAACGATATGCTGTGGATATTCCATTGGCATAGGTCTGATTTCCTATCGACAGGTCGGTGCCAAGGCATGCCTGTGGAAGACACCGGCCGGCGTGCTTGACATGAGGAAAGGCGACTTTCCTTGGAGGGGTGCCGCCTTGATCACCCTGCCGTCAGGCATTGCCCTTACCTTTGCCCTTACCCTTACCTTTGCCCTTACCCTTGCCTTTGCCCTTACCCTTGCCTTTGCCCTTACCCTTACCTTTGCCCTTACCCTTACCTTTGCCCTTACCCTTACCTTTTGAAAGCGACGACTCGGACTCATCGTCCGCGTCGGTTTCGCCCAACCAACTCCATTCCTCGAGATCCGTCAGGCGGGCTCTAATGCTCGCCATCTGCGTTGACAGGCTCCGCACGAAGGAACCGATGTTCTCAAGTTCCAGGTTGATTTTCTCTAGTGCTAGCTGACTGGATTTGGGCATTTTTCTCCCCCTATAAATCGATTGGCAATTGGATATTAACCAGGAACGACTTTCCACGGCCTCGTCCCTGGCGTCAAATATTTACAGACTCTCAAAGACTAGCCTTTTGAAGAGCGTATGCCAGCAGGACTAATGCTGGCAAGCTTTGGTGTGAAAATCCGTAAGCGGCGCCAGCCTTTCTGACATCTCAAATGCTCGTTGGGTGAACTTAAGCAATTCTTCAGGACAGACTTTTGGCGCTCTTACGAGGAAGGTCATTCATCTCTTCGGGTTTCACGATGAAGAATATAGAGACCGCTCGCGATCAGAATGGAGGCGCCGACCCACACTTTGTAGCCGGGCACGTCATGCCAGATCAGCCATCCGAGAATGACCGCCCAGAGCAGTGACGAATAGTCGAAGGGTGCGATGACGGCCGCCGGTGCAAAGCGGTAGCCTTGGGTGATCAGCGCCATGCCGAGCGTCCCGATCGCCCCCATCGAAACGAACACGGCGAGGTCCGTGGGGCCAGGTGTCTGCCAATCGCTCGGCATCAGGATCAGGGCGGTAAGAGCAGCCCCGAGGCTGGGCCAGAACATGATGGCTGATGTGGTCATGTCACGGGTCATTTTCCGGCCGACCAGCATGGCCAGCGCATAGAAGAACGCAGCACCGAGAGGCAGCAGCGCTTCCGGACGAAAGCTCGCCATGCCCGGCTGGATCACCACGAGCACACCAGTGAAGCCAACAATGACGGCCGCCCAGCGACGCAGGCCGACATGCTCGCCGAGGATCGGCATGGACAGCGCGGTGATAAAGAGAGGGCCTGTGAAGGCAACGGCAAAGGCATCGGCAAGCGGCAGATAGCGAAGGCCGGTAAAGAAGAGAAAGCCGGCAGCAAGACTGCAGACCGTGCGCAGCACCAGCAACCCGATGCGCTGCGTGCGCAGTGCTCGAAGTTCCGTGCCACTGACGAGCAGAAAAACGAACACGGCCAGTGCGCCGACACCGTTGCGGAAAAGAATGATCTGACTGATCGCATACCCCTCACCGAGCAGCTTGGCGCAAGCATCCATCACCGCAATGCCGATGAAGCCGGTGACGGCGCATGAAATACCCAAGCCCACTTTGTCGCCGACAGCTTCCGATCGCGTCTCGTTCATAACCACCTCGAAATTTGCGGCAAACGACCATGCCGCGGATTTCGCCGTGCCGTGGTCTCAAGGCCAGCGGGCCCGGGCGTCGGATGACGATAGATCTTATTGGACATGCTGTGGTCGAAAATCATGCGAGGCCAACCTCTGCCGGTCGATTGCGGCATGCCTGCGATCAGTTCTGGCACTGCCAGCTGGAGATGCGTATAACCCCTCTCGAACAGCTGCACCTCGTGGTTTTCAAATCTGGTTGTCATGGTCGCCGCGGAAGCGAAACCCTATCCGATATTGAGGAATTTTCGCTGAGGCTCAGCGTTCACAAATCTATCCGATCTTGTCTTGAACAAAATTGTGATTGAACGATGCTTCAACTTATCGCGTTGGTGTTTCTCATGCTGCTGACGACACCCGGTCAGGCTCACGCTTATATCGATCCCGGCGTCGCCAGCATCGTCCTGCAAAGCCTGGTCGCCATCATCGCTACGGTTTCCGCGACAGTTGGTTTGTTCTGGCATCGGGTCAAATCGTTCTTCCGGATGGGAAGCAGCGATGGCGAGCCGGACAAAAAACCCGCCAAGACTTCTGACTGATCGTGCTGGCTCCGGATCGGATCTCGGGCTCCTTTCGTGACCCCGCCGGTCACGTCTTTCAATCGGGTGAGAGGATTTTTCGGACGGTTACCGAATGCGCGGTCGATGACTACGAGCATGTCCGCGATGCCGGGCTGCTCAGAGACCTCGCTGCCGATGGCCTTCTGACCGAGGCGATCGAGGTCGACCGAGCACTGCTCGGCGAGGTCGGCTCGGACACACGCTATGTGCTCGAACACCCGAAGATCCCGTTTGTCACCTTTCCCTATGAGTGGCCGTTCTCGGCTTTGAAGGCGGCGGCAAAGCATCATCTCGAACTGCATCTCCGCCTGCTCCAACATGACGTAACGCTCAGCGACGCCAGCGCTTACAATATTCAGTTCATCGGTGCCAAGCCGATCTTCATCGATACGCTCTCGCTGCGGCGCTATCGCGAGGGTGAATACTGGCTGGGCCACCGTCAGTTCTGCGAGCAGTTCGTCAACCCCTTGCTGTTGCGCGCCCATCTCGGCCTGCCGCACAACGCCTGGTATCGGGGCAACCTCGAAGGCATCGCCAATACCGAACTCGCGAGCATGTTGCCGCTCTCCAGCAAGCTCTCCTGGCGGATTGCGAGCCAGGTCGTGCTGCCGGCGATGCTGCAGCGCCGCGCGGTCAACGCGCCGGAGAAAAGCCTCGCCAAGATGCCGGAACGGCGTCTCGCAAAACCGGGCTTCGAGGCGATGCTGAAACAGCTCGGCAACTGGATCGAAAAGCTGCGGCCAGCGGATATCGGAAAGTCCGTCTGGCAGGACTATGCGGAGAACCACAGCTACAACGATCCGGAGGAACAGGCAAAACGCGCCGTCGTCGCCGACTTCGTCGAGGCGACCAGGCCTGACCTCCTGTTCGACTTCGGCTGCAATACCGGCGCTTACAGCGCCCTTGCGCTGAAATCCGGGGCCGGCTCGGTCATCGGCTTCGACATGGATCAGGGAGCTTTGGAGCGGGCATTTGCTCGGGCCGACGCCGACGATCTCGCTTTCCTCCCGCTCTATCTCGATGCCGCCAATCCCAGCCCGGCTCAGGGATGGCGTCAGGCGGAACGGCCGGGCCTAGCGGACCGCGCACCCGCCGACGGCCTCCTGGCGCTCGCCTTCATTCATCACCTCGCGATTGCCCGCAACATCCCGCTCGATCAGCTCCTGGCCTGGCTGACCAGCCTCGCCCCCAGAGGCGTCATCGAATTCGTGCCCAAAGATGATCCGACGGTGCAGCGCATGCTCGCCCTGCGCGACGACGTTTTTCCGGACTACGACGTTTCGACCTTTGCCGGCCTGCTTGCGGAACGGGCGACGATCGTAAGGCGCGATGTGGTCTCCGCGGCTGGGCGCGAGCTTTTCTGGTACAGCGCTGACTGAACGCATCCATGTCGACCCGAGAGCCGATCGAATACACAAACGAGTCCGAAGCTTTCGGCTGCGGCCATTATTTGCTCGCGATGGCACCGTTCCTGGTGATTTTTCTGATCATGCCCTCTGAGCTGTTCTTCAATCAGGCGGATGAGTGGGATCTCGAACTTGGCCAGCTCGCCATGCTGCCGATCATGGGCCTGCTCGGCCTCATAGCGACCTGGCTTTTGCTTACCGTCCTTGCGCGCTGGCATCGCCGGCTTGCAGCCGGCATCGCCATCTCGTTGTTCGTCCTCGGCTGCTACTTGTTGCTCGCGGATCTCTATGCACCCGTTCAGATGGCGGCGATGGAAGGCGCAGCACTCGCAAGCGACGAACCTGTGAAATACACGCTGCTCGAGATCGCCATCGGCTTGATCGCGCTTGGAGCGCTCGTCCTGCTGTTACGCGGTCGGGGCGAACGTGCCGCCTTCACGTTCTCCGCACTCCTGGCCGTCGTCAGCCTTGGCTATGGCGGCGTCGTGCTGGTCAATCTCACACGGCCCGAGCCTGACCTGACCCAAGACCCCGCGGTCGCCGACGCGACCTCGGGCAATGTCTATCATATCGTGCTCGATCGTATGCAGACCGATGCCTTTCTGGATGCCGCCGACCGCATAGGAGCGCGCGCGAGCTTCGATGGCTTCGAGCTGTTTCGACATAACGTCGCCAACTACCTGACCACGCATCCATCACGCGCCAGCTATCTGAGCGGCACCTTCTTTCACGAAGGCAAGTTCAAGGATTGGCACACCTCGATCTGGCGCGAGCAAGGTGTTCAGAAACTTCTCGCGGATCAGGGCTATCGTATCTGGAACTACGTGCCGTTTCGTCAATGGCGGGATCCTGACGTCGACATCTTCAAATACAGCATCGACATCTACGAGGAGAAGACCGGCATCGCCGGCAGCGGCTTTGCGGATTTCATCACACTTTGGCTTCTTCGTCTCGCACCCAACGCGCTGACCAACGAGGCCATAGCACCGATCGAAACGCTCCGTGACCAGATCGTCACCAGCCTGGACCGTTCAGCAAGCACCGGCTCGGTGCCCAAGGACGATGCTCGTCTCGCAGACGATGCTCATCTCGCAGACGACGCTCGTCACGAGCGGCTGACGATCGCTGAGGGTATTCAGGTGGTCGCCAGCAAGCAGATGGTCGAGCAGATGGCCGCCGATGAGGATAGCCGCGCCGGCGCAGGCGAATATGTTTATCTGCATGCCGTCATGCCCCATCATCCCTATGTCTTCACCGATGACTGCACCTATTGGGACGTCTCGGCGGAAAAGCTCGATGACATCGGTAGAAGGCAGGCCTACCTCGATCAGTCCGCCTGCTCGGTGCGGCTTATCCAGGATTTCATGGCCCGCCTGAAGACGCTTCGACGCTATGACGACGCGACCATTCTTATCCACGCGGACACGGGTGCTGAAGAAGGTTTCATGGCTGACCCGCCGGACTATCGCTCGGCCGGAAGCACGCTTGGCTGGGCAGACAGCACGATCCTTTCCGGGGCCAATGCGCTCTTGATGATCAAGCGGCCGGACGAGACCGGACCGCTGCGCGAAGTCAGCGGGGCGACCCAGCTCGTCGACCTGTTCCCAAGCCTCGTCGACATCCTCGATCTCGAAGAGATGACCGATGCCGCCATACATGGCCGTTCCGTCTATGCCGGCCGGAACGATGAGCGGGACATTCGCATCAGCTTCGATCCGGAAGAACGCTGGGGTGACGACTATATCGATGTGCGCATCGAAACGCCCAACGATCTCAGCCGCTCACCGCTCACCATCGTCGGCCCGACCCTGGAGCCAGCCCACTGGCGCGAAGCCATCAAGCACAGCAAAAACTAGTGGCGTGGCCACGGCATTGGGTTTTCGGCGCCGTCGAAGAAAGAGCCAGGAATGCCAATGGTATGCGGTTTCTTGTCGATGTCAGCGGGCGGACAAGCCATGCGACGATTGAGCCCCGGCCGTTCATCGATACCAAGAACAAGTAACCCCAGCGCCGGGCCGGCGCCCATTGACATTGCTGTACTCACCGGTTGAGCTTGTACAAACGCGCACATCTGGAAAAGTCGGAGACCATTTGCATGAACGATATCGCCCCGATCCGCGCCACCGAAGCCGCTGGCGTCGGTCCCGATCGCCCCAAGGGGCTGTCAGATGACGACCTGTTGGAGCTCGTGCAGCGGCAGACCTTCCGGTTTTTCTGGGACGGCGCGCATCCGATCTCCGGCCTCGCGCGCGACCGGACCAATGTTCAGGACAAATATGGCCCGGAAGCCATGGCTATCGGCGGCACCGGCTTTGGCGCCATCGCCATCGTGGTCGCCGCCGAACGCGGCTGGATCTCGCGCGGCGAGGCCGTTGACCAGCTTCTGAAAATGGTCAAGTTTCTGCATCTGGGCGCCCATTTCCACGGTGTTCTACCCCACTTCATGCACGGCACCACCGGCGCAGCGATCGCGTTTTCCAGAAAAGACGACGGCTCGGATGTGGTCGAACAGGCGTTCCTGATCGGCGGGCTTTTGGTCGCGCGTCAATATTTCGACGGCGACGGCAAGGAGGCGGAGCTTCGGGATCGGATCAACGTCCTTTGGAACCAGACCGAGTGGGACTGGCATACCCGCGGCGGCCGGCACATCATGTACTGGCATTGGTCACCGAACCAGGGCTGGGGCATGGATTTCGAGATCCGTGGCTGGAACGAGTGCCTCCTGACCTACGTTCTCGGCGCCTCGTCGAACACCTACCCGATCCAAAAAGAGGCCTATCATCGCGGCTGGGCGATGGGGCGTGTCTTCAAGAACGAGCGCGACTATTACGGCATCAAGCTGCCGCTCGGCCCCGACTTCGGCGGGCCGCTGTTCTGGACGCAATATTGCTTCATGATGCTCGA
>JBPCVQ010000465.1:0-19367 GCA_051010395.1 Geminicoccaceae bacterium
AGCCCTACCCGCATGGCTCAGCTTCGATCCCGATACCAAAACCTTCTCAGGAACACCCGGCAATGGCGATGTCGGCGACATCAGCGTCAACGTCACGGCAACCGACAACCAAGGCGCAAGCGTCACCGACAGCTTCCAGCTCGCGACCGCCAACACCAATGACGCACCAGACGATCTGGAGATGAAGGGCGGTTCCGTCAACGAGAATGCGCAGGGCGGC
Organism: Geminicoccaceae bacterium; assembly: GCA_051010395.1. Lineage (GTDB taxonomy): Bacteria > Pseudomonadota > Alphaproteobacteria > Geminicoccales > Geminicoccaceae > JANQPX01. Next base: position 221 of record JBPCVQ010000465.1, read on the forward strand.
ACGTTTGCAGCGAAGGTAGGAGGCAGTGACGTCGACGCCGGCGACACGCTTTCCTACAGCCTGAAGGACGATGCCGACGGACGCTTCGCGATCGACGCCGCCACCGGCGAGATCACCGTAGCCAAGGGAGCCGACCTTGACCATGAGGCTGCGGACAGTCACGACGTCACCGTCCAAGTGACCGATGCCGACGGTTCGGCCTACGACGAGACCTTCACCATCAATGTCGCCGACATCAACGAGGGACCCAACGATCTGAGCCTAACCGGCGTTGCACGAACGACCAGCACAACGGCGGTCACAGAAGATTTCGAATCAGGAGCCAGTGGCTGGAGTGACAACGAGACGTCGGCAGGCGGCGCTGGATTGGATGGCAATTACCTTGGCAACTTTGGCGATACCGGCGGCGCGCAAACCATCTATAAGACCTTCTCCCTGTCTGGCGATCAGGACAGCGTCACCATCAACTTCGATTTTTGGGAGTTCGACACCTGGAATGGCGAAGAATTCAAGATCTGGGTAGATGATCAGCTGATAAGCACAGACACTTATTTCACCCAGCAATATTATGGTAGTTCCGACTCCAGCACCTATGGCACGAGCACGTCCGGGACGACCAGTAATCTCGGCGAAGGGGGATATAACGATCAGACTCACAGCTATAGCTTTACCGTCAACAGCTCAGCCTCAACCATCAAGCTGGGGTTTGGCGCCAGCCTAGATGAATCACTGGCGAACAACACCGAATCCTGGGGCATTGACAACGTACAGATCGTTGAGCACGGCATGGGAAGCTCGACCGACGTGCAGGAAAATTCCGCCAATGGTACGGTGGTCGGCACGGCTGCTGGCGCTGATCCTGATGCCGGCGAGACGCTGAGCTACAGCCTGACCGACAGCGCTGGCGGCCGTTTCGCCATCGACGGCACAACAGGTGAGATCACCGTCGCCGACGGCTCGTTGCTGGACTATGAGTCAGCGACCAGCCACGACCTCACGGTTCAGGTAACCGATGCTGGCGGCGCCAGCTACGATGAAACCTTTACGATCGATGTCGTTGATGTCGAAGAGAACGCCGCACCGACCGACCTCACAATCAGCAGTCCGTCCGAGACAATCGCCGCTACGTCAGAAACCGTTGCTACCGGCGAAATCGTCAGCACCGCTGAAAACTATGCTTCTGTCGACCGCTGGTCGATCGACCATGATGGCGGTGATCTGGAGATTGATGTCTATGCCGGTGGTTTCAACGGTAGCGGCTTGGACAGTATTATTTACCTCTATCGGGACAATGGTGGTGGCAGCTACTCTCTCGTCGCAAACAATGATGATGGCGCAAGGGGAGATGATGGATCCACAAGTCGATACGACTCCTACCTGAACCTAAGCGACCTATCAGCGGGCAACTACATCCTGGCTGTTGGCGGCTATGGAACTAGCAACCGTGAAGCAATAGCCAGCGGCAGCAATGACGACGCATGGTCACAGGAAACCGGGGCCTACCAAATTACGCTCACCGGCAGCACGACACTCAACGGGATCGCGACGGATCCGACTGATGGTGGTCAATGGGGTGACCCAACCGGTGCGGCGAGCATAACCAGCTACTCAGCGAACGGTGGTATCGATGCCGATACGGTGATCGCCTCCGTTCAAACCGTTGATGCTGATAGTGGCGACACGGCGAGCTATAGTCTCGTCGATGATGATGGGGGACGTTACAGCATTGATTCATCGGGTGATGTGAGGCTTGAGGTCAGCCACGACGGCTCGTCGGTCGCCAATGACGAGATCACGATCCGGACTACGGATAGTGGTGGCGAGAGCTATGAAGAGATCGTTGATATCAGCCTTGGGTCCACCGGCGATGATACATTGGCTGGTGGAGCTGGCAGCGATGTTCTGCATGGCCTTAGCGGCAGCGATACACTGAATGGTGGAGCAGGTGATGATACGTTACTCGGGGGAGACGGCGCCGATCTGTTCATCTTATTGCAAGGCCAGGGCAATGACGCGATCAGTGGTGGCGCGGGTGGTGGCTGGACCGACACGATCGAGCTGCAGGATGGATCGGGAGGCAACGCTATCGGCACCTACGGCAGCGACTGGACGGTGCAGCTCGATAGCGGATCCGTTGAATCGACTGGCAGCGATGCACAGAATAGCTGGCTCGATCTGACCGATGACGCCGCCGGCACGATCACTATGCAGGACGGCACGGAAATCGACTTCACGGGCATCGAGCATATTCAGTGGTAGAGGTGACGACTGTTCGTTACCGCTGTGCCAGGGGTATTCTTGCCGTGGCCACACCACCTAACGCCCTTTCCAGGCGGGATCCCGCTTCTCGGCAAAAGCCTTCGCACCTTCGAGATTGTCTTCGGAGCTGTAGAGGATATCGACGGTCTTCAGCTGACGTTTGGTGATGCGGTTCATGCAGTCCTGAAACCTGCTGCCTTCTGCGTCACGCACCACTTCCTTGATCGCTGCGTACACCAGTGGCGGGCCGCTTGCGAGCATCTGAGCAAGCTCCATCGCCTTTTCTTGTAGCCCATGTTGCGACAGCAACTGGTTGACGAAGCCCCAGCGGTGAGCTTCTTCGGCGTCCAGCCAGCGGCCGGTCAGCAGCATCTCCATAGCGATGTGGTAGGGAATACGCTTTGGGAGTTTGATGCTGGCGGCATCGGCAACAGTGCCCGAGCGGATTTCAGGGAGGGCGAAGGTTGCACTGTCGGCGGCAAGGATGATGTCGGCAGATAGAGCGAGCTCAAGGCCTCCACCACAGCAAATACCGTTAATGGCAGCGATCACCGGCTTATTGAGATCGCGCAGTTCCTGAAGACCACCGAAGCCGCCGACGCCGTAATCTCCGTCAACCGCATCGCCCCCTGCCGCAGCTTTGAGATCCCAGCCGGGACAGAAAAACTTTTCGCCGGCTGCTGTGAGCAGAGCGACGCGCAGTGTGTCGTCGTCGCGAAAACTCGAAAAGACATCGCCCATGATGCGGCTGGTAGCAAGGTCGATAGCGTTCGCCTTAGGGCGGTCCAGTGTAACTTGAAGAACCGCTCCCTCGATCCGACAGCGAATAGCGCCCTTGTCCGGATAATCTGTCATGTCGTCCTCATTATCAGCGCATCGACGGCGATGGCCAAAGTGACCATCACCATTAGAGGGGTGCTTCTAACTTGAGTTACAAGTCAATGGGGTAATCATGCCACTCGTTGAAGTAGCCTTACGCCACTTCCATGTCGTCAGGCGCCGAGGGGACGGAGGAGATCGCGGCTGATGATATGGCGCTGGATCTCGGACGTACCATCCCAGATACGCTCGACCCGGGCATCGCGCCAAAAGCGTTCGACAGGAAAGTCGTTCATAAGCCCCATACCACCGAAGATCTGCAGTGTGGTGTCGGTAACCTTTGCCAGCATTTCCGACGCATAGACCTTGGCACTGGCAATTTCGCGATTGGCAGGGAGCTCCCGATCCAGCCGCCAAGCACTGGCAAGCGTAAGAAAATCAGCGGCATCGATCTCGGTGATCATGTCGGCTATCTGAAAGCTCACGCCTTGGAACTTACCGATCTGCTGGCCGAATTGCTTGCGGTCGGCCGCGTAGTTGAGAGCAAGATCGAAGCAGCGTCGCGCGCGGCCGACACACATGGTGGCAACGGTGATGCGGGTCGCGTAGAGCCATTCGTTCATCACCGCAAAACCACCGTCAACCTCACCAAGCACCTGAGCCACAGGCAGGCGGCAGCTATCGAACTCAAGGATCATGTTCTTGTAGCCACGATGGGAAACGGATTTGTAGCCGTCCCGGATGGTGAAGCCTGGCGTACCGCGATCGACCAGGAAGGTCGTGATGCGTTTCTTCTTGCCTCTTGGCGTTTCGTCCTCGCCGGTTGCGACGAAGACGATCACGAAATCCGCGTGTTCGGCGCCGGAGATGAAATGCTTGGTGCCGTCGAGCACCCAATCACCACCTTCCTTCCTGGCCGAGCACTTCATGCTGCGCACATCCGAACCCGCCTCGGGCTCGGTCATGGCAAGCGCGTCCATTTTTTCGCCGCGCACCGCTGGCAGGAGATAGCGTTCGATCTGATCGCCTTCGCAGGCCATCAGGATATTCTGCGGGCGGCCGAAGAAGTGGGTGAGCGCCATCGAGCCGCGTCCCAGCTCCCGCTCGACCAGCGCGAAGTCGAGATGGGAAAGACCAGCACCGCCGACGCTCTCGGGGAAGTTACAGGCGTAGAAACCAAGCTCTTTGGTCTTCTCTTTGATAGCCTCGGCAACGTATGGCGGCACTTCGCCGGTGCGCTCCACCTCGTCTTCGTGAGGGTATATTTCCCGCTCGACGAAAGCCCGGACTGTGGAGACGATCATCTCCTGCTCTTCGCTGAGGCCAAAATTCACGCGCCATCCTCCGACACAAGCTGAGCCAGCTTGACCGCTATGGACGGCGCGGGCTCGCAGGAGCGTCTGGTTTTCAAGCTCACATGGATGAGCAGTTGGTTGCAGTTAGCGAGGGTGTTGCCTTCGGCATCCTTCATCTCGTGAAAGAGTCGGAGCTTCTTGCCTGCGGCTTCCACAATGCGAGTTTCGACATGGATGGCGTCGCCTGCATGGCATTCCTTCAGGAAGCGCGTGTGGGTGTCGACCGTGAAGTAGCTCAAACCCGAAGCGACATATGCTGCGTCCGCCCCGATCATCGCCATGATCATATCGGCAGCATCGGAAAATACCTGGCCGTAGCGGCTCTCGTTCATGTGGCCGTTATAGTCGGTCCAATCGATCGGAATGGCGCGCTCGACCGATGTGACTAGTTTCGTCTCGGGTTTGCCGCCAGCTTGCGACCGCAAGGCTGCATCCTGCTGATTGAGAACAGCGCCCGCCCCCCAGTTCCGCCCCTTCAGCGCGCGCATCATGGCGACCAGATTATCGTCCCGGATGCGCTCCAACTCGCGGATGCCGCGGGCGCCGGACTGCGCATCGGATTGGCCAGCGATTTTCTGGACGAGTTCGTCGCTCAGCTCTGGCACGTCCATGAGCCTGGTCCAGGGCCATTTCAGGCAAGGCCCAAACTGCTCGATGAAATGCGCCATGCCCTCCTCGCCACCGGCGAGGCGGTAATTTTCGAAGAGGCCCATCTGCGCCCAGCGAAGGCCGAAGCCAAAGCGGATCGCATCGTCGATCTCCTCCGTAGTCGCGATGTCGTCCTTGATCAGCCAAAGGGCTTCGCGCCAAACGGCTTCGAGAAAACGGTCGGCGATGTGCGCGTCGATTTCCTTTCGGACGATCAGCGGCTTCATGCCGATCGATGTGAGAATGTCAGACGCTGCCCTGGTCGTGTCAGAATGGCCAACCAGCTCCACCAGCGGCAGCAGATAGACCGGGTTGAACGGATGCGCCACGAAGACCCGAGGGACGCGAGGCGGATCGGCCTCGACTTGGTGAAGCTCGGAAGGCTTGAACCCAGAGGTCGAAGAGCCAATCAGCGCGCCGCCCGGTGCGTGACGTTGGGTCTCACCCAGGACTTGGTGCTTCAGGTCAAGGCGCTCGGGCACACTTTCCTGGACCCAGTCGGCCCCTTGAACAGCCTCAGCCAAGTTCGGCGTGAAGCGCAGCTTTCCTTCCGGTGGCAGCTTGGTTTCGTAAAGGGCTGGAAGTGAGCGGCGCGCCTGGGCAATCACCTCTTCAACCCGCCGCGCCGCGTCCGGCGCCGGGTCGAAGATGGTGACGTTCCATCCGTTCAAAAGAAAACGTGCAGCCCAGCCACCGCCGATGACGCCGCCGCCGATGATGGCGGCATGACGGCAGAGGCCCGTGCTTGTCATCGAGGGGCTCGCTTGGTGAGGCCGAGGCGTTCGCGGACTACATCCGGCCCGATGACGTTCGCCCCCATCGCTTCGATGATGGTGACAGCGCGGGATACCAGCGCCTCGTTGGTGGCGAGCTCGCCTTTGGCGAGCCAGAGATTGTCCTCTAGGCCGACGCGCACATTGCCGCCGGCGAGTACGGCCGCTGCGACATAGGGGAGTTCGTTTCGTCCGATGGAGAAGGCGGACCAGGTCCAGCCGGTGGGGATGTTGTTCACCATCGCCATGAAGGTGTTGAGGTCGTCAGGTGCGCCCCAGGGAACGCCCATGCAAAGCTGGACAAGTGCCGGTTCTTTCAACACGCCGTCCGCCACCAGCTGCTTTGCATACCAGAGGTGACCGCTGTCGAACGCTTCGATCTCCGGGCGCACGCCCAGCGTGCTCATCATACCGCCCATGGCCTGGAGCATGCCGGGCGTGTTGGTCATGACATAATCGGCCTCGGCGAAGTTCATGGTACCGCAATCGAGCGTACAGATTTCCGGCAGGCACTCGGTGATGTGCTCAATCCGTTCTTCGGCACTTGCCATGTCAGTGCCGTCGGTGAGTGGCAGAGGCGAAGATGGCGGCCCGAATAACAAATCGCCGCCCATGCCGGCGGTGAGATTGAGGACGGCGTCGGTTCCGGCATCGCGAATGCGCTCGGTGACTTCCCGATAGAGCTTGATGTTGCGCGACGGGGCACCCGTCTCGGGATCACGTACGTGGCAATGAACGATGGCAGCGCCTGCCTTCGCGGCCGCGATTGCCGATGCTGCGATCTGCTCGGGACTGCGCGGCACGTGAGGCGAGCGATCCTGTGAAGAGCCGGAACCGGTGACAGCGCAGGTTACAAAGACCTCGCGGTTCATTTGTAGCGGCATCAGCGGTCTCCGATCAGCGTGGGGGCACTCTTAAACGCCGGTTGACGGCAAGCGCCTCTCCAGCCAGCGAAAGATCACCACGAGTATGCCGGCCAGAATGATGTAGATCAGGGCCAGCAGTAGCAGTGGTTCGTAGGTTAGAAATGTATCCTGCCGGACGCGTGTGATGATCGCATAGACGTCAACAACTGTAATCGTTGCGACAAGCGGCGTTGACTTGAGCTGCAGCACCGTCTCGCCGCCCAGCGTCGGCAAAGCGCGATGAATGGCGCGCGGCAGCCAGATGCGGCGAAAGATCGTAAAGCGCGTCATGCCATAGGCGCGGCCGGCTTCGAGCTCGCCTTTGGGGACACCGGCGAAAGCGCCGCGCATCACCTCGCCCCCATAGCCGGCGGAAGACAGCGTAAGGGCCGTCACGCCGTAGGGCCAGGCGCTGCGCAGATAGGGCCAGGCCCAGGTTTCCCGGATCTCCGGCCAAAGGGCGAAGAGCGAACCGACGCCGTAATAGAGAAGCCAGAGCTGCAGGAGAAGAGGCGTGCCGCGTATCACCGTGCAGAAGGCGCGCGCAGGACCTGCGAGCCACCAGGGACCGGCCGCCTGAGCAAGGCCGATCGGAACGGCGAAAAGGAAGCCGAGCGTTGCCGTAACGATCAGCAACCAGATGGTCGTCAAGACGCCGTCGACCAACTTCGGACCATAGCCCGGCAGCCAGTCCCAGCGCATGGCGACGGCCGCCCAACCGATGACCAGGACACAGATCGCCAGCATGATCACGCGATGGGGCTGCATCCAGCGCTCTTCGCTCGCCGTGGTCATGACGCTCTCGCCTGGCCGCGGCGCGCGTAGCGTTCGATCCGCCTGATGCCGATATTGGAGATCAGCGTGACCAGGAGATAAAGGCAGCCTGCAGCGCAGAAGAAGAGGAAATAGGCCTTGGTGGCGCCTGCCGACTGGCGGGTAACCAGGGTGAGCTCGCTGAAACCGACGACCGCGAGCAGGGCCGTATCCTTGGTGGCGATCAGCCAGAGATTGGCGAGGCCCGGCAAGGCGTGTGGCAACATGCTTGGAAGCGTGATGCGACGCATGACCATGACAGGCGACATGCCATAGGCGCGCCCTGCCTCGATCTCGCCGATCGGAATGGCCTTGATGGCGCCGCGCAGAACTTCGGTCTGATAGCCACCTTGGACGACGCCGATGACAAAGATGCCGGCCATCAGCCCGCTGATGTCGATGGGATCGTAACCGGCGAGTGCCAGGATGCGGTTCACGGCATCCGTGCCGGCATAGTAGAGGAGGAGAATGATGACGAGTTCGGGAACGGATCGGATCAGGGTCGTATAGACCTCGAGAACGTCCCTGATGACAACGCCGCCATAGAGCTTGCCGCTCGCACCGCCGATACCGATCAGAAAGCCGAGGAGATAACCGCCGACAGCGATCTGGATGGAGGCCCAAAGGCCCTTCAACAGGACGCCGCCCCACCCTGGCGGGTTCAGGGCAAGCAGATGCCAGTCGGCGAGCCCCAGAACCCACTCAAACATCGAGGGCGTCCGGGCAATATCGACCGACTGGCATGGCCGCCTGCATGATCAGGCGCTATTCGCCGTAGATGTCCAGGTCGAAGTATTTCTTGGTCAGTTCGTCGTAGGTACCATTCTCACGAACTGCCGCAATGGCAGCGTTGAACGTCTCTTTCCTTTCGTCACCCTTCCTGAGACCGATGCCGACACCGGGGCCAAACACCGCTTCGTCATGGACAACAGCACCTGTGGCCTCGCAGCACCCGCCGTCAGCCGACTGCAAAAACACATCAAGCGCCAGTGCGTCAGCGAGGGTCGCGTCGACCCGGCCGGCAACTAGATCCTGATTGGCCTCATCCTGGGTCTGATACTCTTTGATCTCGGCATCGCCGAAATACTTGGTGGCATAAGCCTGATGCGTGGTGGACACCTGAACCGCCAGGATCTTGCCGGCGAGCCCTTCGGCGTCAGGCGTGATGCCCGATCCTTTGGCGGTCACAACGTTGGCGGGCGTGTTGTAGTATTTGTCGGAGAAATCGATCGTCTTCAGACGCTCCTCGGTGATCGACATGGAACCGATGATCGCGTCGATCTTGTTGGAGGTAAGGGCAGGAATGATGCCGTCCCAGGCGACCGGGGTAATCTCGCATTCGAACTTGGCCTCCGCACAGACGGCGTTGGCGAAATCGATTTCCCAGCCTTCCCAATTACCGGAAGCATCGGGGCTGGTGAAGGGCGGATAGGGCTCGGCGCCGATGCCGATCTTAACGGATTCCGCACTCGCCGCCGTTGCCGCCAACGCGATACCGACGGTGACCATGGCCGCCTTCAGGCTGTTTTTCATCAACTCTTCTCCCTGTTTAGATCGTCGACATGAGACATTCGGTATTTGCCGCCGGCCAGGCGGCCGCCCGCCGATAAATCTTCCACCTTTCGTCGTCTTCATCATTCTACGACCTTCGAAAGGCCAACCTCCATTTCTTGATTGCATCCTTGCCTGCCATGCGTAATTATTCAAGCGTATAATTTCAGCAGGAGTAGGATTAGAGATGATATCCACGGCATCCCCGTCCCCAGCACAGCGCTACGGTTGCCAGACGATGGCATTACCCCTCTTGCGAGTGCTGATGCGGCGCCCCGGGCCGAGCCTGCTCGGCGCATGCGCGCATGACTGGCATTACGGCGCTGACTTCGATGCTGCCCGAGCGATTTCCCAATACGCGGCCTTCGCCGAACTGATCGAAGATTCCGGGGCGGAAATCCTCTGGCTTCGGGATGATGGCGATGATCTCGCGGATGCCATGTTCACCCATGACCCATCACTCATGACCAATGAGGGCGCCATCCTCCTGCGCATGGGCAAGGCGCGCCGCGCGTCCGAACCGGAACTGCATGCGAAGGCTTTCGAAGCCGGGGGCGTCCCCATCTTCGGCAGAATCGCAGCGCCCGGTCAGGTCGAGGGCGGGGACTGTATCTGGGTCGATGAGACCACGCTTGCGGTCGGACGGGGAGTGCGCACCAATCAGGCGGGCATCGATCAGCTACAGTCGATGCTCAAACCTTTCGGTGTGCATGTGCATGGCTACGACCTCCCTCTATGGCAGGGCTTCGATGCCTGTCTCCACTTGATGTCGATCATGTCGCCGCTCTCGGAGAAGCTCGCTCTCGTTCACGCCCCCCTTTTTCCGGTCGCCTTCTGGCGGTTGCTGGAGGAACGCGGCTACCGCCTCCTTGAGGCGCCGCCCGACGAATTTCATGCGTCCAACGGACTGAACCTGAACGTGCTACCGACAGCACCCGGCGCCCTGATCATGGTGGATGGGTTTCCCAGAACTGCTGCCCTCATGCAGGCAGCGGGATGCACGGTCACGACCTTCGAGGCCGATGCGCTCTGCATCGCCTGCGAAGGCGGACCAACATGCCTGACACGCCCCATCCTCCGAGGCGCCTCATGACCCGACGCGCCTTCCATCACGAACCGGAGGATGTGCGTCGGCAGGCTCTGATCGACGCCACGCTGGACGCTGTCGCCGATCTTGGCCTCCCTGGCGCCAATGTTCGCGAGGTGGCAGCCAGGGCTTCGGTGACGCCCGGTCTCATTCGCCATTATTTTCAGAGCAAGGATCGTCTGGTCGAGGCAGCGTATACCGCCTTTATCACCGAGATGATCGCCGAAGTGCGCCGCCAGGTGGGCGAAGGGCGGCCCGCCGAAAGGCTGGAGAGACTGGTGCGCGCCTCCTGTTCGGAACCACTCGCCAGCAGCCGGCACATTGCGATCTGGGCGGCGTTTGTTGGTGCTGCTCACACCGATGCCGCCATGGCGCGCGTTCATCGGGACGGCTATCGATCATTCCGGCAGCTTCTCGAAGAGATCATTGCCGATCTCGGGACGGAGCGATGCATTGAGATTGAAACCGCCCGGATCAGTCGGCAGGCGATTGCCGTCAACGCGATCATCGATGGCATCTGGCTCGAAGTATCGCTGGACCGAGCCGCCTTCGACGGCATCGACATCATGGCGCTCGCACTCGAGAGCATTCTTGCCATGCTGCGCATGACGATCAGTCAGGGAGCCCCCGCATGACCAGACGCTTCGCAGCGATCACCGAGCGCCTCCGTGACACCGGCGGAGCGAAATGGGCTGTTCATCTGCGCTGCCGGGAGATGCGGCAGGCCGGCGCTGACATCATCGAGCTTACCATCGGAGAACCGGATGTTTCGCCATCTTCTGCCCTGATCGATGTCGCTCATCAGGCCATGTTGGCCGGCCGGGTCGGCTATTCCAGCGGCCAGGGCGAACCGGAGCTGATCGATGCACTTGTCGAACGCTATCGAAAGCGCAGGAGCGATGTCACCGGCGACAACGTGCTCTGCTTTCCCGGAACGCAAACCGCACTTTTCGCGACGATCATGGGGCTTGCGGGGACTGGTGACGGCGTTCTCGTAGGCGATCCTTTCTATGCGACTTACGAGGGTGTCATACGCGCAAGCGGCGCGCATTCGGTGAGCGTTCCGCTCAGGCCGGAGCATGGATTTCGCCTGCAGCCCGACGATCTCGTAGCGTCGATCACGCCAGCCTCGACGGTCCTTCTCTTGAACGCGCCGCAAAATCCGTCCGGCGCCGTGCTCGATCAGGCCACGATAGACAACATCGGAGAAATTTGCAGGCTACATGATCTCTGGCTGGTCTGCGACGAGGTGTATGAGGAATTGGTGTTCGACGGCGCCTTCGCCTCCCCCTTCGACAACCCCGCCTTCGCTGATCGCGTGATCGCGCTCTCATCGATCTCCAAGTCCTTTGCCGCCCCGGGCTTCCGTTCAGGTTGGGCGATCGGCCCCGCCGATTTCTGTGAGAAGATCCTGCCGATTTCGGAAGCGATGCTGTTCGGCAATCAGCCCTTCATCGCCGATATGACGGCTTATGCCCTCCGCAATCCACCCGACACAGCGATGCGCATGCGCGAGGATTATCGACGCAGAGCCCACATCTTCACCGAATCACTCGCCGGCATCAGCGGGATCACCCCCCACCCGCCGGCGGCCGGCATGTTCATTTTGGCGGATGTCGCCGAAACCGGCCTGGACGGCAAGACGTTCGCCTGGGCCCTGCTGGAGGCCGGCGTTGCCGTGATGCCGGGGTCATCCTTCGGCGTGAATGCAGCCGATCTCATCCGCCTCAGCCTCACCGTGCCCGATGATGCCATCGTCACCGCATGCGAGCGGATCGCATATTTTGTGGAGACCCTTTGATGCCAAAGCTGCGGGTCGGCGAAGCGCTCATTCGGCTGCTGGAGCAAATGGACGTCGACACCATCTTCGGCATTCCCGGCATCCATACGATCGAGCTCTATCGCGGGCTGGATGGCAGCGCCATCAGGCACGTCACGCCGCGCCACGAACAGGGTGCTGCCTTCATGGCGGATGGCTATGCACGCGTGACCGGCAAGCCCGGCGTCTGTCTTCTGATCACTGGCCCCGGCTTCACCAACGCCGTCACCGCGATCGCCCAGGCAAGGGCTGACAGCATTCCGATGCTGGTCATTTCCGGCATTAACGCACGTGACAGCCTCGGCAAGCGGCTTGGCCATCTGCATGAGCTGCCGGATCAGACCGCCTTGTCGCGCACCGTCTGCCTCGAAACCCACACGCTGCTCGAGCCCGAACGGCTGGGCGAAGTCGTAGCCGCCGCCTTCAAAGCCATGACCCGGGCGCGACCAGGGCCGGTTCATATCGAGATTCCGACCGACGTCATGGCCATGGAAGTCGATGTTCCGACCATGCAGCGGCATGGCTCGGTGACAAGATGTTCCGAACCGAACGAAGCCGACATCCGGAAAGCCGCCGCGATCTGTCAATCGGCGCAAGTGCCGCTCATTCTTGCAGGCGGTGGCATCAAGGACGCGCGCCCTCTGCAAAAGCTGGCAACAAGCCTCGATGCGCCGGTCGTCACGACCGTCAACGCCCGCGGCCTCATGGCGGGACACACCCTGAACGTTCCGGCGAGCGCCACCCTGAAGTCTATTCGCACGTTCATCGAAGAATCCGATCTGGTGCTGGCGCTCGGCACCGAGTTCGGCCCGACCGACTACGACATGTACGACACCGGGGCGGTGCCCGCCCTGGCGAACGTGATCCGCGTGGATATCGAGGCAGAGCAATTCGCCAAACGTGACGATCAGGGCCTGATGATCAGGTCCGATGCCAGTATATTTGCATCAGCTCTTGCCGATCATTTGACGGCGGCTGACAGGCGGGGACCTCGCCGCGTAGAACAGGTGCGACAGTCGGCCTGGGATGAGATCGGCCCAACCTATCGAGCGCATGTCGATCTGCTGCACGAGATCTGGCGTCTGCTGCCGGAAGCGATCATCGTCGGCGACAGCACACAGCTGGTCTATGCCGGCAACATGATGATCGATCCGCCCTGCCCCGGCGCCTGGTTCAATTCGGCAAGCGGCTTCGGCACACTTGGCTATGCCGCACCCGCTGCGATCGGCGCCGCGATCGGCAAGCCCGACCGGCCGATCATCTGCATCATCGGTGACGGCGGCCTGCAGTTCACCCTTGCCGAACTTGGCAGTGCTGCGGACTGTAGCGCCAACGTCACCTTCCTCGTCTGGAACAACCGGGGTTATCAGGAGATCGAGACCTCGATGATATCAGCTGACGTCCAACCGCTCGGTGTCGAGCCGTCCGCCCCGGACTTCGTGAAGGTCGCAAACGCTTATGGCCTCCCGGCAGAGCGGGTCACCGACATCGACCAGCTCGGCCGGATCGTCGGAGGATCAGAAGGGCCTCGCTTGATCGAGTATGTCTGTCCCTGACCGGCATCCGGTCAAGCCGGGCCGCCTATCGCCGTTGAGATATCCGCTGCTGCCCGTTTGACCCTGGGGCCGAGCTCGCCGATGCGGTCATAAGTCAACCTGGTGGTGGGGCCGGATATCGATACCGCGGCGACGATTTCGTTGAACTCATTATAGATGGGAGCGGCAACGCAGCGCATGCCGACCGTAGCTTCCTCATCGTCGAGAGCCCATTGACGCTCACGTGTCTTTTCCAGGTCGGCGAAGAAGCGGCGGTCATTCGTCAACGTCTTTCTCGTGAAGCCGGGCATGCCGACTTTCTCCATCAGCTTTCTGATCGCCGCATCGGGCCATCTCGATAGAATAGCCTTGCCCATAGCCGAGGAATGGATCGTTGTTCTGGTGCCAGGCCGGTGAAAGGCTCGGATAGGATTGTGACATTCGATCTGCGCCAGATAGATGATCGCCCCATCATCCTCGATCCCAAGATTGACCGATTCACCAATCTCGCTCCGAAGATCGCGCATGAGCGGTCGGGCGATGTCGACCACCTTGCGATTGCGCAAGAAGCCGTTGCCGATCTGAAACGCGGTTACGCCGATAAACCAGAGCTTACGCTCCCGGTCCATCGTCACCAGCCCATTGGTTTCGAGCGTGGTCAGGATCCTGTGGGCGGTCGATGTGGTCGTCCCGGTCTGATGAGCGATCGAGGTCAGCGTCATGCCATCGACCGCCGAGACCGCCTCCATGATGTCGATCGCCCGATCGAGCACCTGAATGCTTCCGGCTTCCTTCGACCGTGATCCGGACCTTCGAGCACCGGGCGCCCGTCGCCCCAACCCGCCTGTCGCCATCAGCCCCTCCCAAGCATCACTTCTCACAACTCTTACGTGTCTTTATATAACGCAATCTTTCCCAAAATCAGCGTATGATTCTGAAAATTACCTATAAGAAACTGATTTCATTAATGAATATTTTTTCCCATTATGCAGAAGCTTTCCCATTTTTTTGATTGTGAGCATCCCATTCGACCCGTAGCCTTGAATGAAGGACGGCGCTTGAAGGTTCGTCGCAGCCGTAGGCCAATAGAAGTGGGAGACAGTTGATGCCAGGTTATCCAGGTCTGTTTATTCCCGGTCCCACCAACATGCCGCCGGCCGTGCAACGCGCCATGACGGTGCCGCTCGAAGATCAGCGCTCGCCTGATTTTCCGAAGCTGACGCTTCCGCTCTTCGAGGATCTGAAGAAGGTCTTCAAGACGGAAGCCGGCCAGGTCTTCATGTTCTCCGGTTCGGGCACAGGCGGCTGGGAATCGGTGATCACCAACACCCTCTCCCCAGGCGACAAGGTCGTGGTCGCGACCTTCGGCCAGTTCTCGCACCTCTGGGCAGATCTGTGCCAGCGGCACGGGCTCGACGTTGACATCATCGATACCGAGTGGGGCGTCGGTGCACGGCCGGAAGAATATGCAAAGCGCTTGGAAGCCGACAAGGACAAGTCGATCAAAGCCGTCCTGGTCTGCCAGAACGAGACCGCGACCGGCGTTTCGTCCGATATCGCGGCGATCAGGAAGGCGCTTGACGACAACGATCACCCTGCCCTCCTGATGGTCGATGGTGTGAGCTCGATCGCCAGTATCGATTTCCGCATGGACGAATGGGGTGTGGACTGCGCCGTCTCCGGCTCGCAGAAGGGCTTCATGCTGCCGACCGGTCTTGCGATCGTTGCCGTCAGCCAGAAGGCGCTTGCCTGTTATGACGACGCCAAGCTGCCGCGCTGCTTTTTCGATTTTGCCGACATGATCAAGCTGAACGCCGACGGCTACTTCCCCTACACGCCGGCGACCACCCTGTTCCACGGCCTGCGCGCCTCCCTCGATCTCCTGTTCGAGGAGGGCCTGGAGAACGTATTCGCCCGCCACCATCGCCTGGCCGAAGCGGTCCGGCGCAGTGTCCACGCCTGGGGCCTGGAACTCTGCGCCAAGGAGCGAAAGTGGTATTCCGACACGGTGAGCGCCATCGTCGTCCCCCGAGACATCGATGCGAAGGACGTGATCGGTCACGCATTCAAGAACTACCAGCTGTCGCTAGGCACCGGCCTCACCAAGGTTGCCGGCAAGGTGTTCCGTATCGGGCATCTGGGCTCGTTGAACGAACTCATGATCCTGCAAGCGCTGTCCGGTACCGAGATGGCGCTGTTCGATGCCGGTTACCGCGTTGAGCTCGGTTCCGGCGTCGCCGCCGCCCAGCGTTTCCTCTTGGATGAGGCGAAGTCAGTCGCCTTGAAGCCGGCGGCCTGAAGATGAACAGGACGTTCTCAAGAAGGCCTGTTTGATGCAGAGAGCTGGATCGGAAGACCGCTTCAAAGCGTCTCACCAGGCCAGCTCTCATTTCGCCTCGAGAACATGCAAGATACGATCCTGACGACAGATGTCGAAACAGGGCAAGGAACGGGATACCAAAGCGATGGGTTACAGAGTTCTTATTCTCGGTGCTTCCTACGGTTCGCTTTTCGGCACAAAGCTTCTGATGGCTGGCCACGACGTCACGCTGGTCTGCCGAAGGGCGACAGCCAAACTGATCAACGATCAAGGCACCGAGGTTCGCATCAAGCTGAAAGATGAAACCGAGCACCGCACGATCCGCTCGGAGGCCTTGCCAGGACAATTGGACGCCAAGACGCCCGAAGATGTCGACCCAACGACCTACGACCTCGTCGTCCTTGCTATGCAAGAGCCGCAGTATGTCGTCCATGCCATCCGAACCTTGCTCATCAAAGTCGCCGCCGCAGGACGCCCCTGCCTTTCGCTGATGAACATGCCACCGCTTCCCTACCTGAAGCGAATTCCGGATCTGGACACCGTGCCGCTGGAGCCCGCCTACACGGACGCCAGTGTCTGGGATCGGTTCGAGCCTGCGCTGATGACGCTTTGCTCACCGGACCCGCAGGCCTTCCGGCCCCCCGAAGATCCGCCCAACGTGCTGCATGTCGGCCTGCCCACCAACTTCAAAGCCGCCATATTCGGCAATGATGACCACAATGCCATGCTCAGAGCGCTGGCATCGGACATCGAGGCGGTCCGCCTGGACGGTAAGGACGTTCCGGTGAAGTTGAAGGTCTTCAACTCGCTGTTCGTGCCGCTTGCGAAATGGAGCATGCTGCTCACCGGCAACTATCGCTGCATTACCGGAGACACACCAATCGCCATCCGCGATGCGGTCCATGGCGATCTCGAAACCTCGAGAAGGATCTACAGCCAGGTCGACGCCCTCGCCCAGCGTCTAGGCGCAGACCCCGCCGATCAGGTCCCCTTCGAGAAATACGCCAAGGCGGCCGAAAGCCTGGTCAAACCCTCCTCAGCCGCCCGCGCGGTCGCCAATGGCGCACCGATGATCGAACGCGTCGACATGCTGGTGCAGCTCATCGGGCAGCGCCTCGGCATGCAGGACCCGGCGATCGACGCGACGGTCGAGACCGTCGAGGAAGCACTGGTAAGCAACCAACGCAGACACGCTTAGTGGTGTGACCACCTCATGTGGTTCGACCACCTCGTTTGGTTGCGGCCGCCTTCGAAAAACGTGTCCGGATGTTCAGAAGCATGCGGGCTCTCGTCGGGGTAGTCTTCAGGCTGAGTAGTACCAGGTTCGGTCACTGAGCGCTGTAAATTACAGGGAAATCCGGCCCGTCCAGGGGTGCACCGGTTTTTAGCGTCAGGTGATCGAAGGGTGGGGACCCCTTGCCCTTTCGGTCGATGAAGACGGCGTCGTCGCCGACCCAACGGGCGGAGAAGGCGCGACGACGATTGGCTTGGCCGGTATTGGCGGCGGCACCGTGTACGGAGCGGAAGTCGAAGGCGATGGCGTCGCCCGGCTGAAGTGCCCAACTCAAAATGCGGTACGCATCTCGGTCGGCGTCGATGTCCGGTATGTCTTCGCGGTCGTCATTCTCGTAGAGGTCCTCGCCATTGAAACGTTTCGGCTTGTGGATGCGACCCCAGCGATGCGACCCGGCGATGCATTGCAGCGAGGTCTCCGCCGGCACAGTATCGAGCGGGATCCAGAAGCTGACACACTGCTCACCCTCAGTGCAGTAATAAGGCTGATCCTGATGCCAGGGCGTGACAATCGAGGTGCCGGGCTCCTTCACCAGAACATGGTCATGGAAAAAACGCCCGGTTTTCGAGCGCATCAAGGCGGCGGCAATCCCGCCCGCCGGCGAGTTCATGACGAAATCCTGAAATTCATCGATCCGCTGCCAGTTGCAGAGGTCCTGGAAAAAGCGGGCGCTGCCGTCCGTCGGCTGATAAGAACGCTCCCTTGGGCTGGGATCGGCCATCAGCTTGTCGATGCCGTCACGAAGCGGCGTCATCCAGTCCTGGAACACGCCGCGCAGCACGATCGCACCGTCATCCGTGAACTGTTGGATTTCAGTTTCGCTCGGCATCGTCGCTCGTTCCGACGTCATGAAACGCGCTCCCTCATCATCCTCGTTCAAGACAACCCCGGCAGGTTCAGACCATGTTCACGGGCACAGTCGATCGCCTCATCATAGCCGGCATGGGCGTGGCGGATAACACCCGAGGCCGGATCATTCCAAAGCACCCTTTCCAACCGCCGTGCCGCGTCGGCACTGCCGTCGGCGCAGATGACCATACCGGCATGCTGAGAAAAGCCCATGCCGACGCCGCCGCCATGATGCAGTGACACCCAGGTGGCGCCGGATGCGGTGTTGACCAACGCGTTCAAGAGTGGCCAGTCCGAGACCGCGTCGGAGCCATCCTTCATTGCTTCGGTTTCGCGATTGGGCGAGGCGACCGAGCCGCTGTCCAGGTGGTCCCGGCCAATGACGACAGGTGCTTTAAGTTCGCCGGAGGCGACCATTTCGTTGAAGGCGAGGCCGAGGCGGTGCCGGTCGCCGAGACCGACCCAGCAGATTCTCGCCGGCAGCCCCTGAAAGGCGATTTTTTCACGCGCCATGTCGAGCCAGTTGTGAAGGTGAGCATCGTCGGGCATTAGCTCCTTCACCTTGGCGTCGGTCTTGTAGATATCGTCGGGATCGCCTGACAGCGCGCACCAGCGGAACGGGCCGACACCGCGGCAAAAGAGCGGGCGGATGTATGCCGGCACGAAGCCTGGGAAGGCGAAAGCATTCTCCAGCCCTTCCTCCAGCGCCACCTGGCGGATGTTGTTGCCATAGTCCAGCGTCGGGATACCGGTGTTCCAGAAATCGACCATGGCGGCGACATGGACCTTCATGCTCCTTCGCGCCGCCTTCTCGACCGCGTCGGGATCTCGCTCGCGCCTGTCCTGCCATTCGGCAAGCGTCCAGCCACTTGGCAGATAGCCATTGATCGGATCGTGGGCAGAGGTCTGGTCGGTCACGATATCCGGGCGTACACCACGCTTGACCAACTCCGGAAAAATGTCCGCTGCATTGCCAAGCAACCCGACAGACTTCGCTGTGCCTGCGGCACTCCACTGCTCAATCATCGACAGCGCCTGGTCGAGGTCATCGGCTTTCTCGTCGAGATACCTGGTGCGCAAGCGAGCCTCGATCTTTTTGGGATCGCACTCGACCGCGAGG
>JBPCVQ010000466.1:0-18868 GCA_051010395.1 Geminicoccaceae bacterium
ATGTCGGCGATCGACTGCCGCGAATCATCCTGCAGTTCGCCAAGTATCGCCTGATCCAGCCGATCCATGCAAATTTTTCCGATTTTTTTTGATGTTAGGTGAAAATTATACTGAAAATTCTTTTCAAGGTAGGAAATTCGAGAACAATTTTCATGAACATTCTGCCATAGTGCGATCCAGCAATCGAACCGCGTTGCATTCATATCATCGGGGAGACATCGAGATGCGTATTGGCACGCCGAAAGAAATCAAGAATCACGAATATCGGGTCGGGCTGACGCCGGAAAGTGCGGCCGAGCTGGTCGGGCATGACCATGAGGTGCTGGTTCAGGCAGGCGCCGGGCTCGGCATCGGCGCCAGCGATGACGACTATGTCAAGGCAGGCGCCGCGATCGTCCAGACTGCCGAAGAGGTCTTTTCGAGCGCTGACATGATCGTCAAGGTCAAGGAGCCGCAGGCTGGTGAGCGCAAGATGCTCAGGAAGGACCAGATCCTCTACACCTATCTGCACCTCGCCCCGGACCCCGAGCAAACCAAGGACCTGGTCGCCTCCGGCGCCACCTGCATCGCTTATGAAACTGTCACCGATGAGGCCGGCGGCCTCCCGTTGTTGAAGCCGATGAGCCAGGTGGCCGGGCGCATGTCGATCCAGGCCGGCGCCACGGCGCTCGAAAAATCCCACGGTGGGCGCGGTGTGCTGCTGGGCGGCGTGCCGGGCGTGATGCCTGGCAAGGTCGTGGTGATCGGCGGTGGTGTGGTCGGTTTCAATGCGGCGCAGATGGCGGTCGGCCTCGGCGCTGACGTCACCATTCTCGACCGTGATCCGGCAACGCTCGAGCGGCTCGGCATGTATTTCCAATCCCAGGCGAAAACCCGCTTTTCCAATCGCGTGAACCTCGCCGACAGCGTCGCCACCGCCGATCTGGTGATTGGCGCCGTCCTGATCCCGGGTGCGGCAGCCCCCAAGCTGGTCACGCGCGAGATGCTTGGCAGCATGAAGACGGGCGCGGTTCTCGTCGACGTCGCCATCGACCAGGGCGGCTGCTTCGAGACTTCGAAGGCGACCACCCATGAAGACCCGATCTACGTGGTCGACGGCATCGTGCATTACTGCGTCGCCAACATGCCGGGCGGTGTGGCGCGCACGTCCACCTATGCGCTGAACAATGTCACTCTGCCGCATGCGCTCAGGATCGCCGACAAAGGCTGGGTACAGGCACTCAAGGATGACGAGCATCTCAGGAACGGCCTCAATGTCTGGAATGGCGAGATCACCTGCGAGCCGGTGGCGCGCGACCTGGGCTACCGCTATGTTTCCGCCGAGCAGGCCCTGACCGACCAGCGCGAAGCCGCCTAACCGGCGCCGGCGACGCGCCGGTTCGTTGACTTTGGGGCGGTGTTGTTGGGGAATGTTGGGGGGAAGGTGTATGGCGTTGAGAAGCTGGGTTGAAAGTGCGAATAGCGCAGAGACTGACTTTCCGATCCAGAACCTTCCCTATGGCGTGTTCTCGACTGCCGATCGTGGGCCTCGATGTGGTGTTGCGATCGGCGACCGGGTGCTCGATCTTGCGGCGCTGGAAGAAGCGGGGCTAATCAAGGCCGCGGGCGGCCGGCCGGTTTTCGATCAACCCGCCTTGAACGCATTCATGGGTCTTGGGAAGACGGCGTGGTCCGCGATGCGCGCACGGATCACCGACCTCCTCGCCGACGGCGGCGATCCCGCATTGCGTAAGAACCCCGAGCTGCAACAGGCGGCAATGTCAACGCTGGCCGACGCTCGGCCACACTTGCCTGTTAGGGTTGGCGACTACACCGACTTTTACGCCTCATATCAGCATGCCTTCAATGTCGGCAGCATCCTGCGCGGCCCTGAGAACACCCTGCCGCCTAACTGGCTGCATATCCCGATCGGCTATAATGGCCGTGCCTCGACCGTGGTGGTCAGCGGTACCGACATTCGAAGACCGCTTGGCCAGATGAAGCCCAAAGGAGCCGATGCCCCTGTCTTCGGCCCCTGCCGCAGGCTCGACATCGAGCTTGAGATGGGCGCCATCGTCGGTATACCGAACCGCATGGGCGAGCCGGTCACGGTCGCTGAGGCCGATGAGATGATCTTCGGCTTCGTTCTCTTGAACGATTGGTCCGCGCGTGACGTGCAGGCGTGGGAGTATCAACCGCTCGGTCCGTTCCAGGCCAAAGTTTTCGCGACATCGATCAGCCCCTGGATCATCACCAGGGAGGCCCTGGAGCCGTTTCGGGTGAAGGCTACGGAGCGTCAAAACCCGCTTTTGCCCTATCTCGTCGATGAGGCGCCGCGCAATTTTGACATCGAGCTCGAGATCCTGATGCAGCCGGAGAGCGCTGCCGTCGCAACCACCATTTCACGCTCTAACTTTCGTTACATGTATTATTCAGCCGCCCAGCAGCTCTGCCACCACGCCGTCGGCGGCTGCCTGATGAACACCGGCGACCTCTTGGGCTCGGGGACGATCTCCGGCCCTGACAGGGGCCAGTTTGGTTCGCTCTTGGAACTTTGCTGGGGCGGTAAGGAGCCGCTCACCCTGGATACCGGAGAAACGCGGACGTTTCTTGAGGATGGGGACCTCATGACGCTCCGGGGGCATGCCCAAGGTGAGGGCTACCGTATCGGCTTTGGTCGTTGTGACGGCCGCATTCTGCCGTCGCCGATCAGGCCGGGCTGGTAGCGAAATCCCGGCCTTACGGTGGATGCTGAGCGTTCAGCGCCGCTCCTGGATGGTGTTCGCCGACTGCATGGCGATCACGGGGATGTCGCAACGCGCAATGCCGATGTCGTCCAGCTCCCTCTGGGACAGCCCTTCGAGCTCTCTCACGGTATGCCGGTAGTTCTGATGCCAGGTCCATGACGCCGTCAGTTTGCCCGCAACGCCCTTCAGCAATTCAAGCAGCGACGACCCGCCAAGGCGACGCTCATCCGAGCGCTCGATCCCATGGGAATTGATTGCATGTGCTGCCATTGTCCTTCTCCTCTTCCTGCCGACGGGGCTGGCCTGGCAAAAGCGCCAAGGCTCGATCCGCGGCGACAACCGACATATGATCCGAAGGCCTGCCTGGAAGAAGTGGTGATGTTGCAATGCAGCATTGCAGAAACGGATGGGTAATACCTGGCCTTTGTCATGGCGCCGTCAAAGGCCAGGACACGCCGGATCGGGCGCAATATTGGAGGCAGCTTCATGTTCGAAGGCTTTGAGCAACGAACGATCCCGACCAGCGAGACGGTGATTCATGCGCGTGTTGGGGGCTCCGGGCCGCCCTTGCTCCTCTTGCACGGTTATCCGCAGACCCATGTCATGTGGCACCAGGTAGCGCCTGTGCTCGCCGAGCACTTCACGGTGGTCTGCGCTGATCTCCGTGGCTATGGCGACAGCGGCAAGCCGAAAAGCGATCCCGATCATCTCGTCTTTTCCAAACGGAAGACCGCAGGAGACATGGTCGAACTCATGTCGGCGGTCGGCTTCGAACAGTTCATGCTGGCGGGCCATGATCGCGGCGGCCGCGTCGCCCATCGCCTCGCTCTGGATCATCCCGATCGCGTCCGGAAGGTCTCGTTCCTCGACATCGTACCGACACGGACGATCTTTGAGGCTACCAACCAGGCGATCGCGACAGGCTATTACCACTGGTTCTTCCTGATCCAGCCGAACGGTCTGCCCGAGCGCCTGATCGGTGGTGATCCGGTCTTTTATCTGCACAGCAAGCTCGGCCATTGGGGCAAGGGTGGGATCGAGATCTTTGCGGCTGATGCTCTCGAGGAATATGAGCGTTGCTTCAGGGACCCGGATGTGATCCATGCTAGCTGCGAAGACTACCGCGCCGGCGCCAGCATCGACCTCGTCCATGACGAGACGGATCTGGACAAGAATATCCAATGTCCTGTCCAGGCGCTTTGGGGACTGGACGGCATGATGGAGCGCCATTTCGATGTGCTGGCATGCTGGCGCGAGCGATCATCCGCCAGCGTGACCGGCAAGGCGCTGGCGTGTGGGCATTTTCTCGCGGAAGAACAGCCCGAGGCGACAGCATCGGAACTCGCCGCCTTCTTTCGTGGCTAGTGGTGTGACCACATCATTGGGTTCTGGCCGCTGTCGAAGAAAGAGCCAGGAAAATCGAGGGTATGCGGGCTCTTGTCGGGATGAAGTCGAGGATTATTTCTCGTCCAGACGTTCACGCCAGATATTGATGCCCTCCTTGGGGTGGTCGATATCCAGCGTCGGCAGCAGATCACCGATCACGGCTAGCACCCGGTAGATGGCGAAATCTCTCGTATATTTCGCTGTCGTGAGGTTGGCTTTCGACAAATAATATTCGTTCTCCACATCGAGGCGGTCCAGGAGATTGCGCTCGCCGGCATCGAACTCTTCGGCAAAGCCTCTTCTGGTCGCCGCATTGGCGTCCGCCTGCCGGGAGAGAGCCAGGGTGCGGGCCTCGGCGGTCTTCAGGGCGTTGAAGGAAAGCCGTGCCTGCTCCTCGGCTTCGTTCCGCGCTTTCCTCAAGCTTTCCCGGCTTTGGCCGAGGCGGCTGAAAGCTTCGCGCTCGCGGGCAACGTCGCCGCCGCCCCTGAAGAGATTGTAGCGCATCACCAGAAGGGCCTGCCCATCGACGTTACTGCCGGTGAAACCATCGATCTGCCGGTTGGCGGCCGCGCCCACCTCGAGGTCGAAGCGCGGGTAGTAGCCTGCGCGTGATCCCTCAAGATCGGCTCTGGCGACGTCGATATCGGCGGTTGCGATCTTGATGGTCGGGCTGTTTACGGATGCGCGCCTGGCTGCGGATTCGGCGCCGCGCGGCAGTGTTTGTTTGGGGACAGGACGATTTTCCAGTTCTCTCGGCTCAACGCCGGTCGCTCTGATATAGCGTGCTTTGGCATCACGCAGATTGCCTTTAGCGGTCGCCAGCACTTCACTCGCCGCCGCATGGCGGGCTTCGGAGAGATGGAGTTCCGAGAGCTTGAACTTGTTGAAACCAGCGTCCTCGCGGATGCGGCCCAATATAGCCAGATGGGCCGCCATGTTTTGTTCGGCCTGGCGAACGAGATCCTGGTTTCTGAGGACGTCGAGGTGAGCCTCGACCGCATCGAGGGCGATGAACTCGGCGGCTTCGGTAACTCGGTAAGCGGCAGAATTGGTCCGGGCAAGCTGTCTCGCGACCTCGCTGTCCGTAGCATAGCCGTCGAACAGCATCTGGGTCAGGGTTATCTGCGATTCCATACGCGTCAGCACCGATGAAGCATTGCCGCCGGGCGGACGGCTGTCGCGTCCACGCGTACCGGTGCTGTTCGTGTATTCCGGCCCGATCGCCGCCCTAAAGTCGATCGATGGCAGATAGAGCGCTCGCGCCTGGCGAAGTTCCTGATCGATTGCCCGCCGGTCCGACTGTACGACACCCACGTCAGGATTGAACGACAGCGCCCTTACAATGCTGTCCTCCAGCGTATCCGCCGACAAGGTCATGGCGGGCGTCAGCACGCCGGCGAGGGCGATGAGTCCGCTATAACTTATGGTCGATAAACGAATGGGCCAGGTGATGTGCATCAGCGTATCTCACCGTTCACGTGGACAAATCAACAAAAGACAGATCGAGCAAACTAGCTCGGAAGGTAAATAAGATTGCTCGATCGCTACGTCAATTGTTTAGATATAGAGGATGATGTTTTTTCCTAAGAGTATGGTTTGTTGTGTTTTTCATACAAGATCGGAAAAATTTGATGTAATATCTTTCATGTTGCGTTGGTCAGCTATATTTTTATCTTTGGTATATTTTTGAATGCGCTTTCTTTCTCATGCATTCGATCATAAGTTTCAGCCGTAGCGAGTTAACTAATAATCAACTATAAGTGTCTAATTGTTGATTGCGGCCGATGGTACTGATGATGGTTTTTCGAGGCAGTTGTTACCCATGTCGATGATCGATTCCGATCGCTCAGCGCTTCTATCAGCAGATGAAGATGCGCAAACGCCAGGTTGTGAGGAGATCGGGGAAGGCCCCGTCGATCCAACCTGGGCCATGCCGCGTCATGTGGCGGCCGCGGGTGATCCTCTGCTTGCCTGCCTGGTGCAGCTGGCGGCCTGCCTGGAGCGACCCCGTTCGGCGGAGGCGCTGGTTGCCGGCCTGCCCCTGGAAGATGGATGTCTTACGCCCGGCCTCGCAGTGCGCGCCTTTGAACAGGCAGGTTTCGTGGCCGGCTTGGCCAAGCGCTCCTTGAATGATGTCGGTGACCCTCTGCTGCCGTGTATCCTTTTCTTGAGAAGCAAGAAGGCTTGCCTGCTTCTCGCGCGCGAGGGTGATGAAGCTGTAATCGCGCTGCCGGAGATCGGCCGTGGCGAGGTGCGCATCGACATGGCCGCCCTCGATGCGGATCACACAGGCCACGTGCTGTTTGCGAAGCTGGCACGCAGCGTTGACTTGCCGGCAGTCGCGGCATCGGAGGCAGGGGCCAGAAATTGGTTCTGGGGCACGATTGCCGAGGCCTGGCCGACTTACATCGAGGTCGCGCTTGCGGCTCTGATGATCAATTTGTTTGCTTTGGCAAGCCCGCTCTTCGTGATGAACGTCTATGATCGTGTCGTCCCCAATCAGGCGATCGAGACGCTTTGGGCTCTTTCGCTTGGCGTTGTCACTGTTTTCCTGTTCGACTTCGTGCTGCGTACGCTTAGAGGCTACTTTGTGGATACGGTCGGCAAGGCTGCCGACGTCAAGCTCGCGTCCCGGATTTTCGCCCAGGTCCTCGGCATCAAGATGGCGGCAAAGCCAGGATCGGCGGGCGCATTTGCCAACAATCTTCGGGAATTCGAGACGCTTCGAGATTTCTTCACCTCCGCCACGCTGGTAGCGGTGATCGATCTGCCGTTCATCTTGCTGTTCGTCGCCATCGTCTGGCTGATCGGCGGGCCGATCGCTATCGTGCCGGCCGTCGCAATACCTGTCGTTCTGATCATCGGTCTCCTGGTCCAACTGCCGCTTCGGCGTGTCACCAAAGCCACCTTCAGGGAGGCGGCGCGCAAGCACGGCCTCCTGATCGAAAGCATCAGCGGTCTGGAGACAATCCGGGCGTCTGTTGCGGAAGGCAGGATACAACGTCTTTGGGAAGATGCGGTCGACGCGACGGCGACGTCGACCACCAAGGCGCGCTTTTTTGCAACGATCGGTATTAACGCCGCCTCATTGGCGCAGAACCTGACGACGGTGGGCATCGTCATCTATGGTGTGCATCGGATCGGTGAAGGCGTTTTGACCGTCGGTGCGCTGGTGGCCTGCACCATCATCGCCGGGCGCGCCATGGCACCGCTCGGGCAGGTGGCTGGCATTCTCACCCGCTATCATCAGGCGCGCGCGGCCTATCATGCGCTGACGGATTTGATGGCGCTGCCGGTGGAGCGCCCGGCAGACAAACAGTTTCTTCACCGCCCTGTGATCGAGGGGCGCGTGACCTTCAGCGATGTAAGTTTCAGCTACCCCGGCGAAAAGATAAAAGCACTGGACGGCGTTTCGCTGACCATCGAAGCTGGCGAACGTGTCGCTCTGATCGGCCGTGTCGGATCCGGCAAAACGACGATCGAAAAGCTCTTGCTCGGGTTGTATGAGCCCGATGAAGGGGCGGTCCTGCTCGACGGCACCGATCTCAGGCAGATCGACCCCGTCGATCTTCGCCGGCATATCGGTGCCGTGATGCAGGATATTACGTTGTTTCAGGGGACGCTGCGCGACAACATCACGCTGGGGGCGGGCCATGTCGACGATGATCGTGTGCTCGAGGCAGCCGGGCTCTCAGGCGTTGATGCCTTTGCCGCCCGCCATCCTCTTGGCTATGACGTGGAGGTCGGCGAGCGTGGTGCGCATCTCTCCGGCGGTCAGCGTCAGGCGGTCGCCGTAGCGCGCGCCCTGCTGCAAGATCCGCCCATTCTGCTGTTCGACGAGCCGACCAGCGCCATGGACAATAGCGCCGAGAACCGCTTGAAACGCCATCTCGAAGCGATCCTGCCTGGAAAAACGCTCATTTTGGTGACCCACAGAACATCGCTCCTGACTTTGGTCGACAGACTGCTCGTCATGGATGGTGGCAAGGTTGTCGCCGATGGTCCGAAGGAGGAGATCTTGAGCGCCTTGGCGGCAGGCAAGATCAGAGGAACGGCATGAGGGGCCTCGGCATGCAGGCCTCATCCATCGGGCATGGCAAAGGGGCCAAACTGGATGATGGAGCGAAGGCACGCCTTCGAGCCGAGGATAAGTCTTTCGTCGGTGGTTTGGCCGGCGCCGACCTCCATCGGCCGCGCCGCTTTGCCCATCTTCTCCTGTTCACCATCGTCTTGTTTTTCGTCCTTTTCATCACCTGGGCGAGCTTTGCGACGCTGGACGAAGTCACTCGCGGCGAGGGAAGGGTGATCCCTTCCAGCCAGGTGCAGGTCGTGCAGAATCTGGAAGGCGGGATCGTTGCTGAGCTTCGGATCAGGGAAGCCCAGATCGTCGAAGCTGGTGACATCCTTCTGCGCATCGAAAACGTCAAAGCGGCAAGCGATCTTCGTGGCGGGCGCAAGCGCTATCTCGCCCTTCTAGGCGCGGTGGCGCGACTGCAGGCGGAAATCGAGGAGCGCGGCATCGAATTTCCGGCCGAAGTGATGGCCGAAGCGCGGCGCGTCGCGATCGATGAAACGGCGCTTTTCAACGCGCGTCAGGCTGCACTACAGTCCGAACTTGAGATTCTGCGCAATCAAGCCAACCAGCGGGACCAGGAGGTGGCGGAACTCGAAACCAGGCTTGGGCAACTTGAACGTTCGGCAACGCTTGCGGCAGATGAGCTCAAGATCACCGAACCGCTCGCGGCCAAGCGAGTCGTCTCCAAGGTGGAACTCCTCCGGCTGAAGCGTCAGGTCAACGATCTCCAGGGTGAACTGGAAAGCGCCCGCCTCTCTTTGCCGAGATTGATGCTGGCTCAACGTGAAGCCCATCGGCGGATCGAAGAGCGCTTCTTGAACTTTCAGGCGGAGGCGCAGCGTGAACTCAATACCGTCCAGACCGAAGCTGCGGCCCTTGCTGAAGCGGTAACCGCCGACAGCGACCGGGTGAGCAGGACAGATGTTCGCTCGCCGGTGCGCGGCACGATCAAGAGCCTTTTGGTCAACACCGTCGGCGGCGTAATCCAACCGGGCCAGGATCTGGTCGAGATCGTGCCGCTAGAAGACACACTTCTGGTCGAAGCGCAGGTTCGCCCAGCCGACATCGCGTTTCTGCGTCCCGACCAGCCGGCGGTCGTCAAGGTTACCGCCTATGACTACGCCGTTTATGGCGGGCTGGACGCGGAGGTCGAGACCATCAGCGCGGATACCATCACCGATGACCGCGGTGAGCATTTTTTCCGTGTACGTGTACGCACCAGGAGCAACAGCCTGGACAAGGCCGGCAAGCTTCTGCCCATCATTCCCGGGATGACCACCCAGATCGACATTCTGACCGGACAGAAAACGGTCATGGACTATCTGATGAAGCCCATCTTGCGTATTCGCAACGAAGCTTTTCGCGAGCGCTGAAACAGCTCTTTTTTCCGCGCTGGCCTGATAGTTATCGACCTGCGTTCGGAGAATGGCGAACAGGAAGAAGGGCGAGTGGTCATGCCGCGGCGCTTGACCGTTCGAGAAGCAGTGCTTCAGCGTGGGCGAGATTGGCCTCGGTCTGGCGCTGATAGGTCGTTGCCGCGACTGCAGCCCGGTAAATCCGGAGTGCCTCCCGGAAAGCTTCAACGGATTGGTTCAACAAGGGGATCTGGCTCTGCCTGTTCAATTGCTGCTCGGCAAGTAGGCGGAGTGCGTGGCCGAGGTTGTTCTGGACGATCGCCCACTGAAACACCACTGTATCCTGTTGCCAGATAAGCAGAGCAGTCTTGTGGGCATGAACGGCGACTTCCAGCCAACGCTGACTTCGGGTGTATTCGCCGAGCAATGAGGCCGCTAGCCCAAGCGCATGCCAGAAGACGCCCTGTTGCTCACTGCAAAGGGTGATGCTCGGATTTTCCAGAAGCCGCGTCAGTTTGGTTGCGGCTGGGCGCAGCAGGTTGATCAGATAAGCTTGGTCCTCCTCTCTCTGTGCTCCCGGCGACACGCTTAGCACCATCAGAGTAAGGAGCAGCCCATCGACATCCGGGCCGAAGCGCTTGGGCAGTACGGTCCAATCCATCTGATAGGGGCCGTGGCGGCCGGCCTCCTGTTCGTAGCGTCCGACCATACGGATTCGAATATGCGGGGCGGCGGGCATGACCTCGCCGAAAATCAGGCTGTCGCCATTATGTCCGGCGAGTAGCGCGCGGCATGTTTCAAGAGCGTCCGCATCGATTTCGCCGTCGGCAATGTCGGGCGTCCCGCTGACCGGCTGAATGGCCAATCCAAGCTGATCATGCAATCCCTTCTCGAGATGACGGGTCTGCGTTAACGCATCGTCATCACCCTTGAGGTCGGTGACGAGAATACGGAATCGGGTCGGTTTCGGCGGCACCAGCTGATGTGTACGCAACCAAGCGCCGATCCGCCGTCTTGACGGAAGGATTTGCATGAACCTTGCCAAGGCTCCCCTTCGTCACTTTAGAGGTTTGCTGCTACTGATCAGCATCGGAAGACTTTAAGAAAGTGCAGAACATCCAAGCTTAATGCAACCCCTACGCATGTTCATGCAGCCTATTGAACCAATTATTCTTTTATTGAGAGATAGTGCCGGTGAATTTTCTCTTCATGGTTATGTGAATGGTTTCCATCGGCGGCGATCGAGCGCGCTGCGCTCGCATTCAGCACTGACGCTCGGCGTGAAATCGCCTATAAGCTTTGGCTCGACAGCTGGCCGAAACTGGGACGACCGAATGCATGAATGACGAGGTGGACGCCTGTGAGCGTGAAACGAAGCATCGCATTCTGGCCGAGACCTTTGGCTATCGATCGTTTCGTTCCGGACAGGAAGAGGTGATCGATAACATTCTCGCTGGCAGGCACGTCCTGGCGGTGATGCCGACAGGTGCTGGAAAATCGCTTTGCTATCAGGTGCCGGCTCTGGTTCAGGGTGGTGTTGCCGTGGTGGTCTCGCCGTTGATCGCGCTGATGCAGGATCAGGTGAACGCGCTTCGGCTGAACGGTGTCGCCGCCGAGTGCATCAACTCGGCCAGGAGCCGGGATGAGAACGTGCAAGCTTGGCGCCGTGTGATGCAAGGGGAGACGCGCCTTCTCTATATGGCGCCGGAGCGACTGATGACCGCGCGCATGCTGGCCGCGCTGAAAAAGCTTCCGCTTTGCCTGTTCGCGATCGATGAAGCGCATTGTATCAGTCAATGGGGACACAGTTTTCGCGCCGAATATCTGGAACTCGGTACGCTGCGTCTTGCCTTTCCGGATGTTCCGATCGCAGCATTGACGGCGACCGCGGATCGCCTGACCCGGGAAGAAATCGTCGACAAGATATTTGGCGGTGACGCCGCCGTCTTCATCTCCGGCTTCGATCGGCCCAATCTTCATCTCGCCGTCGAAGCGAAGCAGACACCAAAGCGGCAGCTGCTCCATTTTCTTGAACGCCACGAAGGCGCAAGTGGCATCATCTACTGCCTGTCACGGAAGAAGGTGGAGGAAACCCGTGATTTTCTGGCAGCCGAAGGCAAAAATGCGCTCGCCTATCATGCCGGCATGGATAATGTCGATCGTCAGACCTGCCAGGAACGTTTTCTTGCCGAGCCCGGCACGATCATCGTTGCGACCATCGCCTTCGGCATGGGTATCGACAAGCCGGATGTGCGCTTCGTCGCCCATATGGATATTCCGGCCAGTATCGAAGCTTACTACCAGGAAATCGGGCGCGCCGGCCGTGACGGCAAGCCGGCGGAGGTCATGATGCTCTATGGCCTGGATGACATTCGCATGCGCCGGATGTTCATCGATCAGAGCGATGCTGGCGAGGACAAGAAACGGGTCGAGCACAGGCGGTTGGAAGCCCTCCTGGCCTATTGCGAAGCACCGGTCTGCCGCCGGCAGACGCTGCTCGCCTATTTCAGCGAAACCATCGATGCCTGCGGCAACTGCGATCTTTGCACCCATCCTCAGCCCGTGATCGATGGGACGGACTTTGCATGCATGGTGCTGGAAGCCGTGAGAGATACCGATCAGATGTTCGGCGTTGGCCATGTGGTCGATGTCATCATGGGCAAGAGCACCGACAAGGTCGAGCGCTTTGGCCATGAGCAGGTTGCCGTTTTCGGCAAAGGCCATGATCGCTCAAAGCCGGCTTGGCAATCGATTGTCCGTCAGATGGTGGCGGGTGGCCTCTTGTCGATCGACATGGAAAAATTCGGCAGTCTGAAACTGACCGCTCGAAGTGAGGAACTGACGTCCGGTGGGCTGACATTTCAGATCAGGCTCGACAGCTTGAAACGGTCGGAACGGACGAAGAGCGCACGTCGTAAGGTCAGTGCCGTGCCGCTCGCATCACTGAGCAATGGCGATGAGGGGCTTCTCGGCCATCTCAAGCAAGTGCGCATGACGCTGGCGCGCGAGCGCGGCGTACCGGCCTATGTCATTTTCCCAGACCGAGCACTGCACGACATGGCGATCAAAAAGCCCAGCACCATCGACGAGTTTGCCGAGGTTCACGGCGTCGGCCGCGCGAAGCTCAAGGACTTCGCCTCAATCTTCATGGACGCCATTCGCGATCAGCAGGCCGCATCCGGCTGATTGAGCATGATGCCTGACACCCCGCTGCTTTTTTCGATAGGCGCGGGCGGGCTGCAGCCTATTGAAGAAGGCTCGGCGGTCTCGGGCCGGCGCTGCCGACCTTGCCGCTGCTGGAGCCTCTCAAGCGCATGATCTCTCGATCCTGCTGCTCGATCAGCCGCAACAATATCGGCACGGCGTTACGAAGTTCCGTAATAAACTCGGCATTCTTGTCATCGAAATGCTCCTTGGTGAGCGTAATCAGCGGGATTTTCCCCGCATCTTCGATGCTGTCCCCATATTGGGCCCAAGGCGCTGGTGTTGCGTCATGTTCAAGTCGTCTGATCTTCGAAATGAAGTGACGTTGCTGCCTATTCATCGCTTGTCTCCTTCGAATGTGGCGAAGAAACCTCCTGATAAACACACGGATAAATTGTTATTAAGAAGGAGGGATTATAGATAGAATCGTGTTATCGAACAAGTCGGCTCTGTCATTGGTGAATTCTTGGAGGTGTCTGGAGGTATTTTGATCGGACTTTGGGCGGTTGACTCGAGGCCTTTGTCGCTGTCCCATGGACATGTTTTCGCTTGTCGCGAAGTACCCAATTTGCCGGTATCAGAGCTATTTGCTTCGCCGAGGCATTTGAAAGCATCGAACGACGATACCCGAGATACTCATTCTTGTATCAAAGGCTCGAAACTGGTGTGATGCCAACCATTCCTTGTCATCACCTCGCAGATCCGAAGGGGTGATGATGCGGATAATGCCTCAGAATTCGCTTGAGAAATCTTCAAGCGACTTCATGTCCCTGTCGATTGACAGATGTGACGAGCTTGCAGTGCCGCGATGTTCAAAGCTGAACCCGAAGCACCGCAAGTGTCGAGAGGCGAAGCTGGGTGAAAGCTTTACGGGACCAATGCGCCCAAAGAGGCGTTATGAAGCCGGTTCATGCACCGTCATCCAGCATCGGCGATGCCAAGGCGTCGTAAAGCTCCCTCTTCCCCTGTCCGACTTGCGACTGCAAGACAATGCAATCATCCGAAGGTTTTCTAGGCAGGCTCCCGGGAAGAGATCCCTAAAAACCGCTCAGTGCGGGGATGGCCGGTGGAACTGGTCTGTTGGGGGCGGGGGCCAACTTCAATGGGGAATGCTGACCTCGACGGGAGTTCCTTCAAGTCCGTTGGGATAATTGCGGGCGCGCACGGTCACGGTCTTGATATCTTCTGGAATGATGACGCCGGAAAGCGCGGATACCGTCTTTTTACGCTCAAGTTCGGGCTTGAAGAATGGCCGAATGGCCAAGACCTCGCCGTCGGGTCCAAAGACCTCCCAGGACTCGACATAGTCGTCCCAACCCTGGTCCTCATGCTCGATGGTCACACTGATATGAAAAATGCCGGCCTGGTCGGGGCTGTCTCTCTTGACCTGAACGTCAGCAATTAGAGCGGCGTTACTATCAGCATGCGATAGGCCGACATAGCCGAAGATGAGTGCTGAGGCGATCATAAGCGGCAGGCGCATGGGCTTCCCCGAGGTTTCGTCGTGAATGAGAATGACTTGGGCCTTCAGAAAAGACATACAGCGGGGGCGGCAACTTCTTCCGTCAGGTCGACGCTTTTCTCGATAAATTCTCGGTCATGTTGCTCAAGAACACCGGTTTTCTGCGTTATTGGGTAATTAAGCCACAGCCCTGAATTGACCACAGGCTTATGCGCTTCTTCGCCGGCGATCGATTACGGTCGTCGCGGTGTCGCCGATCTGATGGGCGATCGCTATCAGCCCTTGTTCAGTGTTCTCGATGCGAAAGGCGAGGTTCATGAGATGCTCTGTGGTAACGAGGCCCGAGTCGACCGCAGGACCCAGCTTGTCGATCGCCTGTCTGATCGAGGCGACCAACTGTTCGAGGTCGGCACAATCGAGAAAGAGCTGATCTAGATCGTCGCCGGAGAATGCAGAGGGAAGGGGATGTATGTTCGATGTCATGGTCAAATCCTTTGCTTATTCATCGGGCTCTATCGGTATGCCGGAACGCCTGTGTATCTAAACACTTGGTGTCCACGATCTATTGCAGAGAGCCCGCAAGTTAATGGTGTTTGGGGATGCGCGCCCGCCTGAAAGGCAAACGGCGCCTCCTGCTGATCGATGTCGGCAGAGAGGCGCCGTTCTCCTCGTCAACAACGCAATAAGCAAAAGAGCCAAAAAAACGTACTCATCTAGCCAAGTCGTCAGGCCTTCGGGTCATCGATCGAGCCTTAGGCGGACGGGATCTGCGCTGCCAACGCCCTATCCAGAGATCCCGTCCGACTAAGGTTCGCTCCACTCTTGAAGACAACCGGCCAGCGGTGTTCGCGGGGAGTTTCCGCTGGCCGGCTGTACACTTCTGTCGATGTCATCCGGGGAAATGGCATCGACGCCTGGTGGGTCTGGCGCCAACGTGGATCGATTTGCCGGCTTTCCCATTCCGAGGGTTCGGGGCGAACCTGTTCGAGATGAGTAGCGACTGACGATCAACGTCCGGGGCGGCACCAGCCTACCTGGCACAAATGTTACAAGAGCCATGCCAAACTAAAGATATTTGGTTAACTTGTTGTTTCTAAATGACTGTATTGTCAAAAATTGACGGACATATGCTGTGATGGTGTCGTCTAGGTCTCAAAATGAGACTCGTTCCGTGCCTGATGAGACGGCAAGGAGCCGGTCGAACGAAGCCGAAGCGCACTATCCGCTTTGGATACTGCCGAGGAAATGTCGCTTATTCGGTTGGGATGTTCGCGCCAGAGCGCGTAGTGCCTTGCTAAGCGGGCGGGCTCTCAGTGACGGAAATGTCGCCGGCCGGTGAACACCATGGCCGCACCCTTCCGGTCGGCGGCGGCAATCACCTCATCATCACGCCGGCTACCGCCTGGCTGGATGATGGCGACGGCGCCGGCCTCGAGTGCGGCCTCGATGCCATCGGCAAACGGAAAGAAGGCATCCGAGGCGACGACGCTGCCGTCGGTCAAGGGGGCTCTTGCGCCGGTTGCATTTGCGGCGTCCTTGGCTTTCTCGCGAGCAATGCGCACGGAATCCAATCGGCTCATCTGCCCGGCGCCAATACCCACCGTGGCGCCATCCTTGACGAAGACGATGGCGTTCGACTTCACATGCTTGGCGACCGTGAAGGCAAAGCGGAGGTCGGCGATCTCCTGCTCACTTAGGCTTCGTTCGGTCACCTCCTTCATAGCGAGATCGAAAACACCGGCGCTGTCCCGATCCTGGACAAGAAGCCCCCCGCTTACCGAACGGACCAAAAGTCCGGCGTCCGCCGCAGGCGGCATGCCGTCGGTGAGGAGAAGCCGGAGATTGCTCTTTGGCGCCAGGATCTCTCTCGCTTCGTCATCCGCGCCAGGTGCGATGACCACCTCCGTGAAGACCTTCGAGATAGCCTCGGCGACGGCGCGGTCCAGCGGGCGGTTGGCGGCGACGATGCCGCCGAAGGCGCTGACCTGGTCGCAGATGAAGGCCTTTTGATAGGCGTCTCTGAGCGTTGCTGCCATCGCAACGCCGGAGGGGTTGGCGTGTTTGATGATGGCGACTGCCGGCTCGTCGAATTCGGCGACCAGCTCGAAGGCGGCATCGGCGTCCGCGATGTTGTTGTAGCTTAGCTCCTTCCCCTGGACCTGCTCCGCCGTCGCAACACCGGCCCGCCGCTTGCCCATGGTGTAGAAGGCGGCCTGCTGGTGGGGGTTTTCGCCGTAGCGTGTGACGAGCTGCCGCTTGGCGGTGAGGGTGAGGCGTTCCGGCATGGTTTCGCCCTGCTGCTCGGCGAACCAGGCGGCGATGGCGGCATCATAGGATGCCGTGCGGGCGAAGGCTTTGGCGGCAAGAGTCTTGCGCAGGGCGAGGTCGGTTCGGCCGTCGTTTTCCTCGAGTTCCTCGAGCACGATCCGGTAGTCGACGGGATCGGTCACCACGGTCACGCTGCCGTGGTTCTTCGCGGCAGCGCGGATCATCGCCGGTCCGCCGATGTCGATCATCTCCACCGATTGGTCATAACCGGCGCCATCGGCGATGGTCTCTTCGAAGGCGTAAAGATTGACCACGAGGAGATCGATCGGCGGGATGCCGTGCTCGTCGATGGTCGCCATGTGTTCGGGCACATCGCGGCGCGCGAGCAGGCCGCCATGGATGGCAGGATGGAGCGTTTTGACCCGACCATCCAGGATCTCTGGCGCGCCCGTCACGTCGGCGGCATCGGTAACATCAAGCCCGGCATCGCGCAGCGCACGCGCGGTTCCGCCTGTCGAGACCAGGGTAACGTCTCGTGCGGCGAGCGCCTTGGCAAACTCGATGAGGCCGGTCTTGTCGAACACGGATAAGAGGGCTCGGCGCACGGGGCGGTCGGTCATCGCGGCGTCTCCTGATGATGAGGGCCTTTCGGTAGCGCTTTCGGTTGCCGCTGGCAACAGAGCGACCGCCGATGGCGGCAGAGCGGCGTGGCCTTGTTGTAGGGGGCGTGCCATCATGCGCGCCGTTTGATTGGGGAGTGCCAGCGATGAGCAGCCATGTGTTTCACCGTCAGCTAAAGAAACCCTATCCGATGGCCGTGGGTGGTGGCGGAGTCGAGATCGTCGATGCCGAGGGGAAGCGCTATATCGATGCGTCTGGGGGGGCTGCGGTGTCGTGCCTGGGGCATAACCATCCGGGCGTCGTGCAGGCGATCAAGGATCAGCTCGATCGGCTCGCTTACGCCCATACCGGCTTCTTTACATCAGAACCCGCTGAGGCCCTGGCGGACCATCTGATCAAGGCAGCCCCTGAAGGCCTTGAACAAGTCTATTTCGTCTCCGGCGGGTCGGAGGCGGTCGAGGCGGCGATGAAGCTTGCGCGCCAGTATTTTCTGGAGATCGGCGAGCCGGATCGGCAATATTTCATTGCGAGGAAACAGAGCTATCACGGCAACACGCTGGGAGCGCTCGCGCTTGGCGGCAATGCCTGGCGGCGCCAGCAGTTCGAGCCACTCCTGATCGACGTCGAGCATGTCAGCCCCTGCTACGCCTATCGCGGCCAGGAGCCTGGCGAGCCGGACGCCGGCTACGTTGACCGATTGGCAGGTGAGCTTGAGGCGGCTATTCGGCGTCTCGGCGAAGGCAAGGTTATCGCGTTTGTGGCCGAGCCGGTGGTTGGGGCGACCCTCGGCGCGGTGCCGCCGGCACCTGGTTACTTCAAAGCGATGCGGGAGGTGTGTGATCGCTACGGGGTACTGTTGATCCTTGATGAGGTCATGTGCGGCATGGGGCGGACGGGGACTTTGTTCGCTTGCGAGCAGGACGATGTCCGCCCGGACATGATCACCATTGCTAAAGGCTTGGGCGCTGGCTACCAGCCGATCGGGGCGACACTCGTCTCGGGGGGCATCTATAGGGCGATTGAAGCCGGTAGTGGGTTTTTTCAGCACGGCCACACATATATCGGGCATGCGACGGCCTGCGCCGCCGGGCTTGCGGTACAGAAAATTATTGCCGAGGAGCGGCTGGTCGATCGGGTGAAGGAACGAGGCGCCAAACTCGATGACCTGCTCCATGAACGGTTTGGTAATCACGCCCATGTCGGTGACATCAGAGGGCGCGGCCTGTTTCGCGGGCTTGAGTTCGTCGAAGATCGCGCGACCAAACAGCCGTTTTCGCCGGATCTCAAAGTCAATGCTCGGATCAAATCCGAGGCCATGGAAAACGGGCTGATGTGCTACCCGATGGGCGGTACGATCGACGGCAGGACAGGCGATCATCTGCTCCTGGCGCCCCCCTTCATCGTGTCCGACGCTGAGCTTTCGGCAATCGTCGACCGCCTCGGCGACGCCATCGACAAGGCCCTTTCCAAGGCGTGGCCTTGACCGTTGACTTGGACCTCGATCTGTCCCTCGGGCTCGGTGGCAAACTTTGTTTTGGGTGATTTTGGTAGTGGTCGCGGTGGGGCGTGCGCGAGACGTGCGGTGTTCGTGCGGCTGGATGGTCCGGCTTCTGCGACCCGAACAGTGACCTTGCGATTCACGTATTCTTAACATTTCTTGGGCAGAATGGCTTTCCTGGTCCATGCGATCCCTGGGACCCGAACCCAAACCCCCCCCCCTTACGGGAAGGGGGAGTCCCAAGACCGCACGGAACAAATGATCGAGGGGAAG
>JBPCVQ010000467.1:0-11804 GCA_051010395.1 Geminicoccaceae bacterium
AGATCATCGAAGGCACGGTGGCCTCCGTTCCGCCGCAAGGTGGCAGAAAGCATCCACAGCAGGAATTTCTGCAGGTCGACACCACCAATATCCTGTTTATCTGCGGCGGCGCGTTTGCCGGTCTGGACAAGATCGTGGCGGCGCGCGGCATCGATCGCTCGATGGGCTTCGGCGCCGAGGTCGCAGCCCCGGATGACCGCCAGGTGGGCGAGTTGCTGGGCGACGTCGAGCCTGACGATCTCCTGAAGTTCGGGCTGATCCCTGAATTTGTCGGCCGCCTGCCGGTGGTGGCGACCTTGACCGATCTTGATGAGGCGGCCCTGATACAGATCCTGACGGCGCCGAAAAACGCGCTGGTCAAGCAGTATCAGAAATTATTCGAGATGGAAGACGTGCGCCTTAGCATGACCGACGATGCGCTCTCGGCGATCGCCAACAAGGCGATCGAGCGCAAGACCGGCGCTCGAGGCCTGCGCTCGATCATGGAGACGATCCTTTTGGAGACAATGTTCG
Source organism: Geminicoccaceae bacterium (assembly GCA_051010395.1). Classification (GTDB taxonomy): domain Bacteria; phylum Pseudomonadota; class Alphaproteobacteria; order Geminicoccales; family Geminicoccaceae; genus JANQPX01. The sequence goes on from JBPCVQ010000467.1 coordinate 514, forward strand.
ATCTTCCGGGCCTTCACGGCGTCGAGGAAGTCGTCATCAACAAGGACGTGGTCGGCAATACCGGTAAGCCGCTGATGATCTATGCCGATCGCCCCGAAGACGTTGAATCGGCTTCGTAGACGCGTCCGGCCTTTTTACTGCCTTTTTTTGTCAATGAGCCTCTCGGATGATTCCGTACTGGATCGTCTCGACGTTCTGTCAAGAGGTTGAAACCAGGCACATAGAAGGCCATCTGCACTTCGAGACAGGGGATATGACGTTGCCCCGGATAAAATTGGTTTCGATCCTTTGTCGGAGCCTTCGATGACAGAGCGGTTCATGCCGAAGCTCCTTTTTGGTGAGACAAGATGATTGATCAGCCCAAGACATCGTTGTTCCCAGTTCTGCCGCTTCGCGACATTGTGGTTTTCCCCCACATGATCGTGCCGCTCTTCGTCGGTCGCGAAAAGTCGATCCGCGCCCTCGAAGAAGTCATGCGCGACGATAAGCAGATACTCCTGGTGGCGCAAAAAAACGCCGGCCAGGATGATCCCGGCACCGACGACATCTACCGGGTAGGTACGGTTTCGAGTGTCCTGCAGCTTTTGAAATTGCCCGACGGCACGGTAAAGGTGCTTGTCGAAGGCAATGCGCGTGCAGAAATTAGCGATTTCATTGATAATCCCAAGTTTTTCCAGGCCGAAGCCGAGTTGCTGCCGGAGGCAGATTCCGATCCGCGCGAACTCGAAGCACTTGGTCGCACCGTCGTCTCGCAGTTCGAGCAGTATGTGAAGCTCAACAAAAAGGTGCCGCCCGAGGTGCTTGTTTCGCTGAGTCAGATCGATGATCCTGGCAAGCTCGCAGATACGGTTGCAGCCCACCTCTCGCTCAAGATCTCCGACAAGCAGGATCTTCTGGAAACCTCCTCGCTTGCCGATCGGCTGGAGCGGCTCTACGGCTTCATGGAAAGTGAGATTTCCGTTCTTCAGGTCGAAAAGCGCATCCGCTCGCGCGTCAAGCGCCAGATGGAGAAAACGCAGCGCGAATATTACCTGAATGAACAGATGAAGGCGATCCAGAAGGAACTGGGCGAGCTCGAAGATGGCAAGGATGAGGTCTCTGAGCTCGAAGAGAAGATCAAGAAGACCAAACTGACCAAGGAAGCGCGTGAAAAGTGCCTGACCGAGGTCAAGAAGCTCAGAAGCATGAGCCCGATGTCGGCGGAAGCGACCGTCGTGCGCAACTATCTCGACTGGATGCTATCGATCCCCTGGAAAAAGCGCTCCAAGATCTCGAAGGATATCATCCGAGCCGAAGAGATCCTCGATGAGGATCATTTTGGCCTCGAGAAGGTCAAGGAGCGTATCGTCGAATATCTCGCGGTGCAGCAACGGGTCGACAAGATGAGGGGGCCGATTCTCTGCTTGGTCGGTCCTCCCGGTGTGGGTAAGACCTCGCTCGGAAAATCGCTCGCCCGTGCCACGGGCCGTAATTTCGTCCGCTTCAGCCTCGGCGGCGTACGTGACGAGGCCGAGATCCGCGGCCACAGGCGGACCTATATCGGATCGATGCCTGGCAAGGTCATCCAATCGATGAAAAAGGCCAAGACATCGAATGCCCTCTTTATGCTGGACGAGTTGGACAAGATGGGCTCGGACTTCAGGGGTGATCCTTCATCCGCCTTGCTCGAGGTGCTGGACCCCGAACAAAACGGCAGCTTCAACGATCACTATCTCGAGGTCGACTACGATCTCTCCGATGTGATGTTCGTCTGTACGGCCAACACGCTGCGCATGCCCCAGCCGCTTCTCGACAGGCTCGAGGTGATCCGTATCCCCGGCTATACCGAGGACGAAAAACTAGAGATCGCCAAGCGCCACCTGATCCGAAAGCAGCTTGAAGCCCATGGCGTCAAGCCAGAAGAATGGTCGATTACCGATGACGCGTTGCTGACCGTCGCCCGGCTCTACACACGTGAAGCCGGTGTCCGTAATTTCGAGCGCGAGATCGCTGGCCTAATCCGAAAGGCGGCCCGTGAACTCCTCGTCGAGAAGAAGGACAAGATCCGGGTCACCAAGCGCAATCTCGAAAAATATGCAGGTGTCCCCAAATACCGCTTTGGCGAGGCTGAGCTGGAGGATCAGATCGGTGTCACGACTGGTCTTGCCTGGACCGAGGTCGGTGGTGAACTTCTATCCATCGAGGCGGTCACAATGCCCGGCAAAGGGCGTATGACCACCACCGGTAAGCTTGGCGATGTGATGACCGAATCGGTGCAGGCCGCGAAGAGCTACGTGCGCTCACGTTCGGTCGATCTCGGCATTTTGCCGCCACGTTTCGACAAGATGGACATCCACGTGCATGTGCCCGAAGGAGCGACGCCCAAGGATGGGCCTTCAGCGGGCGTGGCGATGGTGACCTCAATCGTTTCCGTGCTGACGAAAATCCCAGTCAAGGCCAATCTCGCCATGACCGGTGAGATAACGCTGCGAGGTCGTGTTCTGCCGATCGGCGGCTTGAAAGAGAAGCTTCTGGCAGCGCTACGTGGTGGCATCAAGACAGTTCTCATCCCGAAGGAGAATGAGAAGGATCTGGCTGACATTCCAGATAATGTGAAAAAAGGCCTGAAGATTATCCCGATCAATCAGGCCGACGAGGTGCTGAGGCAAGCCCTTACCCGACAGCCGGAACCGGTCGAATGGACCGAGGTCGATGCGGAATCTGTAGCGAGTGCCGCTGCCGAGGACCCGACGGCGCCCCCCACTCAGTTGCCGAACTAGCGAATTACGCGAAAAGATCCACAGAAATCTTCCGGTAAAGGCGGAAAAAGCCGTTTTCTTTGGCGTCAAGGCGTTGACGGCCCGGTTGCGGCGGACTTAGGTTACGCCCGACTTGCTGGAGATTGCTCCAGAACCCTACTCCAATGTTAAGGGGGTGAGACTGTGAACAAAAATGATCTGGTTGCTGAAATCGCCGAGAAATGCGGCATGTCAAAGACCGATGTTGGCAAGGTGGTCGACGCCACGCTCGAAGGCATCACCGATGCCCTAAAGCGCGACGACGAGGTTCGCCTAGTTGGCTTTGGTACCTACAGCGTTGCTCAGCGCAATGCCTCTCAAGGGCGTAATCCGCGCACAGGTGAGCCGATCAAGATTCCGGCTTCCAAGCTGCCGAAGTTCAAGGCCGGCAAGCAACTGCGTGACGCGCTGAATTAGCATCAGCGAACCGGCTGCCGGATTGACGACGATCGGCAGCCGTTTTTTTCTCGTCCTCGCCCCCAATCAACTGCCGGGCCGGCGTGGTGGCCAAGTTCTCGTAAGCGGCCTTAGCGGGACGTCGTTAGAGGGTTGAACGTTGGCCCAGTGAGCCGATGGCCACCATTATCTCACTGGGCCCGTTACCCAAACACCACTGAGACCATCCCCACATAAGAATGTATGATCACGGCTGGTGGGTTCAGGCGAGACGCTTTTGCGTTTTCCGAAGCTGAGCCTTCGGAAGCGCTTGTTGCCGCATAGGCTGAGATTGGCATTAGATTTGCTTAACCTTTTCGACGTTGGCCACTGGGTCTTCGTTCGAAAGGAAATCGTCATGCTCATTAGGCCCGCCGAGCGTTCCGACCTCCCGGCTATTCAGGCCATCTATGCCATCGAGGTGCTGGAAGGGACCGCATCCTTTGAAACGACGCCCCCTGGTCTGGAAGAAATCGAGCGGCGATATCGAGAGGTTGTCGATGCAGGTCTTCCTTATGTCGTTGCCGATGTCGACAATATCGTGGCCGGCTTTGCTTACGCCCATCTTTACCACAGCCGCCCAGGCTACTGCCTGACCGTCGAGACAACTATCTATCTTGGGCGCAATCATCAGCGCCGGGGCCTTGGCTCTCTGTTGCTCGATGCGGTGGTCAAGGGCTGCATCGCCGCCGGCAAGCGCCAGATGGTTGCGGTCATTGGTGGCGGCGCCAATCAGGGTTCGATTCGCGTTCATGAGAAGGCAGGCTTTCATTTGGTGGGTACGCTCCGACATGTTGGTTTCAAGTTTGGCCAGTTCCTTGATGTGATCATCATGCAGCGAAGCCTGGGTGATGATTAGTAAACGACTGGCTGACGGGCACGAGCCATGCCATGCTTGACGCCGAGGACGTGCTTGCGACGTGAGGGCTCATGCGGATCGAATTAAACTACGGCAGGGAGGGGCTGGCGCTTGACCTTGCGGATGATATCGACGTCAGCGTGATCCGTAAGCCCGATATGCCGGTGCTGCCAGCGCCGGGTGATGCGGTGCGGGAGGCGATAACGAACCCTGTAGGCTCCGCATCGCTTGCCGATTTGGCCAGAGGCAAGAAAACCGCCTGCATTCTGATCTGCGACATCACGCGGCCAGTGCCCAACCATCTGTTTCTCCGTCCGCTGATCGAGACCTTGATGGCGGCAGGGCTGCCGGCCTCTGGCATTACGGTTCTGGTGGCGACAGGGCTCCATCGGCCGAATGAGGGCGAAGAACTCGCTGAACTCGTGAGCGATCCCTGGGTGCTGGAGACGGTCACCGTCGCCAACCACTTTGCCCGAGATGATGCAGCACATATCGATCTCGGCATGACACCAACCCGCGGAACGCCGGTAAAGCTGGACCGCCGGCTGGTAGCCGCCGATCTCAAGATTGCGACGGGACTGGTCGAGCCGCATTTCATGGCCGGCTATTCCGGTGGCCGGAAGGTGATCGCCCCAGGGGTTGCCCATAAAGACACCATTACCACCTTCCACAGTGCCCGTTTCATGAGCAGTCCGGCGGCAGCCAACGGCATTCTCGAGAGCAATCCGCTGCATGAAGAGCAGTTGGAGATCGTCAAGATGCTGGGTGGTGCCTTGGCACTGAATACGATCATCGACGAGGCACGCCGCCTTTCCTTCGTGAATTTCGGCGAGATTATCGAGAGCCACCTCGAGGCGGTGGCGGAGGTGCGCGCCTTCGCCGAAGTGCCGGTGCCCGAGCGCTTCAAGACGGTGGTCACCACCGCCGCCGGCTATCCGCTGGACAAGACCTATTATCAGACGGTGAAAGGTATGGTCGGCCCGATCGATATTCTGGAACAGGGCGGCGATCTGATCATTGCATCGGCCTGCTCCGAAGGCATGGGCTCTGAGGAGTTCGTCGATGCACAACGCCGTCTGGTGAGCCAGGGACCTGATGGCTTCCTTGAGGCGATCTCAAAAAAGCGCTTCGCCGACATCGACGAATGGCAGAGCCAGATGCAGCTAAAGCCGATGGCGATCGGCAACGTTTACTTGTACACGGAAGGCCTGTCCGATTTCGATCGTGGTCTCACCGGGGTTGAATGTGCAGCAAGTCTGAGCAGGGCGATCGAGACCAGTGTGGCGGCAAGCGGCGAACGGAAGCTCGCTGTTATTCCCGAAGGCCCCTACGTCATCCCCGTCTACCGACCGGTCGACAGTGTTGACAAATAGGCGGCCAGGGGTCGTCGACGTCACCGATAGGTAACAAAAAAACTTGGAACTTTGGATACCGATTACGCTCGCCGCAGCGTTCTTGCAGAATCTGCGCTCGGCCTTGCAAAAGCATCTGAAGGGTAGCCTGAGTACATCGGGCGCGACCTTCTCCCGCTTCGCCTACGCAGCACCGCTCGCCATTCTCTACGCCGTCTTCTTGTCGACCTTGGGCGGGTTCGACTTGCCGAAGCCGAATGCTGCCTTTTGGGGCTCTATGGCTGTTGGTGGGATCGCTCAGATCCTGGCGACGGCGCTCCTGGTCTATCTCTTCTCCTTTCGAAATTTCGCCGTCGGCACCACCTTCTCCAAGACCGAAACCATCCAGACCGCCATCTTTGGCCTCTTCATACTCGGTGATCACCTGATGTCTTCGGCTTTGATCGCCATTCTGATCAGCCTCATTGGCGTATTCGCGATCTCATCCGCGAGAGCGAGCAAGGGCTTTGGTGGATTTATTCGCAGCCTCACGGACCGAACAGCACTCATCGGCATCGCGTCCGGCGCCTGTTTCGGTATTTCCGCCGTCTCCTATCGCGCAGCTTCTCTTTCGCTCGGCGGCGAAGGGTTTCTGATGCAGGCCGCGTTCACGCTGGCGGCGGTAACCACGTTCCAGACGGTACTGATGGCGCTCTACATGCGCTGGCGGGAGCCTGGGCAACTTACAGCCGTGCTTCGTTCCTGGCGTATCTCCTCGCTGGTCGGTCTCACCGGCATGCTGGCGTCTGCCGGCTGGTTCACGGCGATGACTATCCAGAATGCCGCCTATGTGCGGGCGCTGGGCCAGGTCGAGCTGATTTTCACCTTCGCATTTTCGTATTTCATGTTCGGCGAACGCAGCAACCGGCTTGAGCTGATCGGGATAGCGTTGGTGACGTTTGGTATTCTTGTCCTATTGGTCGGCAGCGACGCTGATTGAGCTGTTTGTCACGACGACCCAATATTTTGCTCAGGTCCTATCAATCCATATGCTGCGCACCAAACTGCCGCTTTCACTGATTTGCGGCCTAAGGTGCTCGCCCGCTGCCCCCGAACACCGATCCCAAGTCAAGGCCGGCCCGCCTCTGGGCCCCAGGAGGCGTTTTGGAGGAGCTTGTTTTCTTGGGACAGGATGAGGGGGCGGATTTTGGCACCGAAGGCTTTGAAATCCTTGTCAGCATAGACCTTGGCCCAGAAAGTACGGCGATCGGCGTCGTCCTCGAAGCGCCAGAGGTGGACGATCTGGTTCATGGCGCCGACGTCACCGGTGAAATAGCCGATCAGCTTGCCGTCGCCATGGGGCTTTAGGGCTGGCCAGCCGAAGTTCTCGTAGACCTCGACCGCCTCGGCAAGCTTGCCGACATAGAGATTGTAGGTTCGCAGTTCATAGATGGCCAAGCGTGCCTCCTCTCCGGATTTCTTTAGGGTCTCATCCATCCTGACCGATCATCGGCATTGAGGCAAAGAGAAGGCGGGCATCCGCCGCAATCGGACACCCGCCCCCCAACTCATGGCCCCGACCTAAGTCAAGGCCGACGCGCCTCGCGTCACACTTTTTTGATTTCGCCTGACCTGAGTTTCTCGTGGTAATCGGCGAGCAGGGCTTTCACCTTGGGCATCAGCATGTAGAGGCCGATGATGTTGGCGATCGCCATGGCGAAGATCATGGCATCCGAGAAGTCGATCACGGCGCCGAGGTTCATGGAGGCGCCGATCACCACGAAGACGCAGAAGATCAGTTTGAAGACGACCTCCTTGCCCTTGCCTTCGCCGAACATATAGGTCCAGGCCTTCAGGCCGTAATAGGACCAGGAGAGCATGGTCGAGAAGGCGAAGAGCAAGGCCGCCAGCGCCAGGATGTAGCCGAAGCCCGAGATGTTCGAGGTAAAGGCTTTGGCGGTGAGGTCGATGCCGGTGACGCCGCTGTCCGGAACCCAGGAACCGGTGATGACGATGACCAGCGAGGTCATGGTGCAGATGACCACCGTATCGATGAAGGGCTCGAGGAGGGCGACATAGCCCTCTGTGACCGGGTGCTTCGTTTGCACTGCGGAATGAGCGATGGAGGCGGAGCCGATGCCAGCTTCATTGGAGAAGGCGGCGCGCTTGAAGCCCTGGATCAGGGCGCCGATCATGCCGCCTGCGACCGCTGTCGGGGCGAAAGCACCTGCGATGATCGCACTGATCGCCGACGGCACGGCGCCGATGTTCATCAGAATGATCACCAGGGCGGCGATGACGTAGATGACGGCCATGAAGGGCACGACCTTTTCGGTGACCTTGGCGATCGACTTGATGCCGCCGATGATCACGACGCCGACGACAATCGCCATGATCAGGCCGAACAGCCAGCCCTTGCCCTCGAAGAACGGGATGATGCTGGAGACCTGGGCAAAGGACTGGTTCGCCTGGAACATGTTGCCGCCACCGAGCGCTCCGCCAATGCAGCAGATCGAGAAGAAGATGGCGAGGAACTTGCCGAGTGCGGCTTTACCGTCCTCGGAAAGGCCCTTGGAGAGGTAGTACATTGGCCCGCCTGAAACGGAGCCATCGGGGTTTTCGTTGCGGTAATGAACGCCGAGGGTGCACTCGGTGAATTTGGACGCCATGCCCAGAAGGCCGGCGAGGATCATCCAGAAAGTGGCACCTGGGCCGCCGAGATAGACAGCAACGCCGACGCCGGCGATGTTGCCCAGGCCGACTGTGCCGGAAAGGGCAGTGGCGAGTGCTTGAAAGGGCGTGACCTCACCGGCGTCCTTCGGGTCGAAATAGTCGCCGCGCACCAATTCGATGGAGTGCTTGAAACCACGAAACTGGATGAAGCCGAAATAGAGGGTAAAAACAACGGCGGCGACCACAAGCCAGCCGACGATCAGGGGAAACTGTGTGCCGAACAGGGGCACCGAATAGAAGACGGTCGACACGATCGGGTTGACGAAGGGGGCGACCGCGTCGCTGATCGCCTGGTCGATGTTGACCTCCTCGGCCGCTTCCTGAGCGAAGGCGGTCGAGGCGAACAGCAGGCCGAGGATGGCGAGAAACACTCTTTGCATGGCAAGGCTCGCTTTTTGATCTGATGGCAATTGACGATGGGGTCTCAGGGCACGACCGTGACCGGCACGGGCGAGGCCTGCACCAGGGTTAAGGCCAGACTTCCCATCAGGCGGGCGGCAATCGAGGTCGAACCGGTGCGGCCGATCACGATTTGGCGGGCCTGCATGTTTTCAGCGATCTCGCAGAGAAGCTCACCGGCATGGCCGTGACGCACCTCGCATGTGGCGTTGATCCCCTTGCTTTTCAGATCGTCAACGATCGGTTGCACGATCGCCTTGGCGCGGGCCAATTCATCCTCGCGGCGTTTATGGCGCTCGCTCAATTCCTCCGGCGTGAGGAAACTATAGGGTGACCATTCGAGCACATGCACCAGATGAACCGTGCCGCTCCCGGTCTTGGCCTGGCTTGCTGCATGCTGTACAGCCCGCTTGGCGGACGCCGTGCCGTCGAATCCGACGACGAAAGTATCGACCATATCGATGATCTCCCCCGGATGTTAAATCTTCTTCAAATTGTCTCGATACAATTTTTACATAAAAAAATCGGCTAAATATATAGAAAATTACGGAATGTTAATCGATTAGCGCGTCATCAATGCCCGCGGAAAGCGTTTGTGATTGGATAACGCCGATCACGGCCGAAGGCTTTTCTGGTGATTTTCACGCCCGGCGGTGCCTGGCGACGCTTGTATTCGGCGAGATCGAGGAGGCGGGAGACACGCTTGACGCTTTCGGCTTCGTAGCCCTGGTCGACGAGATCAGTGACGGACCCGTCGGCTTCCACGAGTGCCTGCAGGATCGCATCGAGTTCGTCATAGGGAGGGAGGCTGTCTTCGTCTTTTTGGTCGGGGCGAAGCTCGGCGGAGGGCGGCTTGGTGATGATCCGCTCTGGAATGACCCGGCCCGCTGGCCCGCGGACGCCCAGCGGGCAATGCTGATTTCGCCAGTGCGAAAGTGCGAACACGGTGGTCTTGTAGACGTCCTTCAAAACGGAATAGCCGCCGCACATGTCGCCATAAAGGGTCGCGTAGCCAACCGACATTTCGGATTTGTTGCCGGTGGTGAGCAACATGGAGCCGAGCTTGTTGGAAATCCCCATCAGGAGAACGCCGCGGATGCGCGCTTGTATGTTTTCCTCGGTGGTGTCTGGCTCGCGCCCCTCGAAGATTGGCCCCAGCATGGTGGCAAAGCCTGAGATCGCGGGCTCGATCGGTACATTGTCCAGGCGAATGCCAAGGGCGTCAGCGCAACCGGCTGCATCCTTGAGGCTCTCATCGGATGTGTAGCGCGACGGCATCATCACCGCATGGACGCGCTCTGGACCGAGCGCGTCCACGGCAACTGCCGCCGTCAGTGCAGAATCGATCCCGCCGGAGAGGCCGAGGACCACGCCTGGAAAGCGGTTCTTTTCGACGTAGTCCCGAAGGCCGAGGCACATGGCGCGATAGATAGCCTCCAGGTCGGGCAGGGGGGCGACCATGTCTCCGCCAGAACAGGTCCACTGATCATCAGCGTCGCGCTGCCAGCGCGTGATGAGGAGATCAGGCTCGAACATCGGCGACTGTGCGGCGAGGCGCCGATCTGCATTCAAGATGAAGGAGCCACCGTCAAAGACCAGTTCATCCTGGCCGCCGACCTGGTTGCCGTAAATCAGAGGAAGGCCGGTTTCGGTCGCCCTCGCGACTGCGAGGTTCAGACGGAGGTCCTGCTTGTCATACTCGAAGGGCGAGCCGTTGGGGATGATCAGGATTTCGGCGCCGCTCTCCTCCAGACCTTCAGCGACATCCTCGGCCCACATATCCTCGCAGATCATGACGCCAAGACGCATCTGGGAGCCGTTTTTCAGGCGAAACGGAATGGGGCCAGGGATCGGTCCAGGCGTGAACACGCGCTTTTCGTCGAACACGCCGTAATTGGGCAGATCGTGCTTGAAGCGGACAGTCTCGATCGCGCCGTCATTCAAGAGTGCGACGGCATTGTAGAGCTTGCCATCCTTGAGCCAGGGCGTACCGACCAGCATGGCAGGGCCGCCGTCGGAGGTTTCTTCGGCCAGCGCCTCGATGGCCTCTCGGCAGTGCTGCTGGAGCGCGGGTTTCAGAACCAGATCCTCAGGCGGATAGCCGCAGATGACAAGTTCGGAGAACAAAATGAGATCGGCGCCTTCCCTTGAGGCCTTGGCGCGTGTCTCGCGGATCAGGGAAAGATTGCCCGCAATGTTGCCAACGGTCGGGTTGGTTTGGGCGATGGCGATGGTCACGTCTTGGTCCACGGCAGCTCAAGCTCCTCAAGGGCTCCAATGGAGGTGGGGCAGCGTCGGAGCCAGATATAGCGCAGCTAGGCTGATCCACATAGTAGTATGGCCGGATCATTCATTGCATGCAAAGCAGGAGAATTGGGCCGGGTCCATATCGTAACCCTCATGACTGCATGCATTTTTGGGTATGGCCATACCGTTAGAGCTGTTCCCGGTCGGGGCCGATATTTCTAGTCAGCGGATTGAGACATCAAACGGTATGCAATCCTTAACTTTGAGCCCCGGTGAAACCTGAAGGCTTGTTAGGATCGATGATGGCGTCGCAGTCGTCATGCCTTGAAGGCTGGCGGCAAAGCCAGGGCTTACCAATAGAACTTTTTGGCGCGAGGGAGGGGGGAATGATCAATCGAAACTAGATTGACTAAAAAACGTAATGTATTTATGCGTTCACCTGTGGATATTTTGACAGACTCGGTCGCCGTGGATGCGGCTCGTCTCCGGGATGTCAGGGCTCGACAAAGT
>JBPCVQ010000468.1:0-10965 GCA_051010395.1 Geminicoccaceae bacterium
CTACGCTGGATTGCGAGACGAGTTGCCGCCGTCGTTCTGGCGCTGCCGTGTAAAAGCTGGCCCAAAGTTCATCCCTCCAGATAGGGCGATCTCTCGTAGCACCACACCCCGGGAACGAACAGCTAGCACTATCACAGAGGACTCTCACGTAGGATCAGGATGCCCTATGGCGGCAACACTAGCAAGAATGAGCCTCAGCACGCTACGTTCTCCTATTCCAAAACTCATAATCTGATCCTAATTTGTCGGTGGAGTTGATCAATGTAACCAAATGGTCATTTCGACACCATGTCGCATTCGGGGCTACCACTGCCTCTACGTACCTCTTCCTTAGAGTCAGCAGAGTCTCGGATAGCTGTCGTTAGACGATAGCTATGTGATCCGGAGCCAGCTTAGCACTCTGCTAAACCGACGAGTGTTTGCTGAGCGAAGCAGCGAGTTCGCGGTCGATGGCGCCTTTGGGACTGGTGAAGCGCGCCAGCAGATCGTAGAGGACGGGCGTTACGATCAGTGTCATGAGCGAGGCGATACCGAGCCCGCCGATGATCACCAGGCCGATCGCCTGGCGGCTCTCAGCACCGGCGCCGGTGGCGAGTGCTAGCGGGATGGCGCCGAGCATGGTGGAGAGCACGGTCATGACGATCGGTCGAAGCCGGATGACCGCGGCCTCCAGCACAGCGTCGCGGACTGTCCGGTCCTCGTCCCGGAGCTGGTTCGCAAACTCGACGATCAAGATGCCGTTTTTCGCCATCAATCCTACCAGGAGGATCAGGCCCACCTGGCTGTAGATGTTGAGCGAGGCGCCTGCGGCCCAGAGCGCGAACAAGGCGCCCGATGCAGCAAGCGGCAGCGAGAGCATGATGATCACCGGGTGGAGGAAACTCTCGAACTGGGCGGCGAGCACCAGATAGACGATCAGGAGAGCGAGCGCGAAGGTCAAAGCCACGCTGTCCGTGGTCTCGATATACTGCGCCGTCTGGCCGCCATAGCCGAGCTTGGCGCCGACCGGCAGCGTCTCGGCGGCCGTGTTCTGCATGAAGGCGATAGCGCTGGCGAGATCATAGCCGTCATTGAGCGCGCCGGAGATGGTGACCGAGGGCAGGCGGTCGAAGCGGTTGAGCATCGGCGAGGCCGCACGTTCCTTCGTGCTGACCAGAGCGCCGAGCGGCACCAACTCCTCGCCGTCGCCTGTCCGAAGAAAGATGTTGGCGAGATCGGTCGGCGTCTGCCGGTCCTCGTCCTTGGCCTGGAGGATCACGGCATATTCCCGGCCGCGGTCGACATAGCTGGTGATTTCTCGCGATGCGAGCATAGTCTGAAGCGTACGCGCGATGGTCTCGGCGCTGATACCGAGATCATCCGCCCGTTCACGGTCGAGCACCACGTCGAACTGCGGCTGGTTTTGCTCGAAATTGATGTCGATGTCGCGAAGGCCGAGGTTCTGCTCGGCGCGCTCGGCCAGCGTCTCGGCCCAGGCCTCGACGCTCTCATAGTCAGGACCACCGACCACCAGACGAAGCGGTGTGCGACTGCCGCGCAGGCCCAGACCCGAGGGCGTGATCGCAAATGCTCGGATGCCGCTGATCTTGCCGAGATCCGGAATGAGGGAGCGGCTGATCGCTTGAGCATCCCGGTCGCGCTCGGCCCAGTCCGCCAGGCGCACCACCACGAAAGCGCGATGCGGCGATGATCGCCTGCCGGTAATCGCGAATACGCGCTCCGCCGTGCCGTCGTCGAGAAGCGGCTGCACGAGGGCTTCGACCTTGGCGGTCTCGCCATCGGTGTAGCTGGCGGTTGCTCCTTGGGGGGCAGAAACCGAGATGAAGAAGACGCCCCGGTCCTCGGTTGGCGCCAGCTCCTTCGGCACGGCGAGATAGAGCCACCAGGACGCAGCACCGAAGACGACCGCGATCGTGAGGACCACCAGTGGGGCCTGGAGCGCGGCCGAAAGAAGGCGCGTATATCCCCGGCCCAACCCATCGAGACGCCGGTGGATCCAGCGTCCGAGCGCGTTACCACTGTCTCCCGGCTTCAACCATTGGGTGCAGAGCATGGGGCAAAGGCTGAGCGCCACGAAGGTCGAGATCACCACCGTGATCGCCAGCACGAAACCGAACTCCGTGAACAGCCAGCCGACCTGTCCCTGCATGAAGGAGAGCGGGACGAACACCGCGATCAGGGTGAGCGAGGTGGCGATCACCGCAAAGGTCACCTGGCGCGTGCCGAGCACACCGGCAACCAGCGGCGCCTCGCCCTGGTCGATCCGGCGCTGGACGTTTTCCAGAACGACGATCGCATCATCGACGACGATCCCGATCGCCAGGATGAGAGCGAGCAGGGTCAGCACGTTGATCGAAAAACCGAGCGCTGCGATGCCGATAAAGGTCCCGACAACCGCGACCGGGATGGTGACCGCTGGAACCAAAGTCGCGCGCAGGGAAGCCAGAAACGAAAAAATCACCAGCACCACCAGCACCATGGCGATAAAAAGGGCGCGCAACACCTCCTTGATCGATTGCTGGATGAAAAGCGCATCGTTCGAGCCGACCGCGATAGTCATGCCCTCGGGCAGGTTTGGCCGGATCGCTTCCAGTTCCGCTTCGATTGCATCAGCAATCCTGATGGTATTGGCATTGGACTGGCGAAGCACACCGAGGCCGATCGCGCCGACCCCGTTGGAGCGGACGATGGTGCTGTCATCCTCGGCCCCCTGCTCGACACGGGCTATATCGGCAAGGCGAACCGGATAGCCACCGATCCTCGAGACCACGATGCGCCGGAACGCATCAATGTCGCCCAGCCGGCTGATGGTGCGGATCTGAAACTGGCGGTTCCGGCTCTTCAACTCGCCCGCAGGCAGCTCGATATTGTTGCGGTTCAGAGCAGCCTCGACGTCATCGACCGTAAGGTTTCGGGCGGCCATCGCCTGACGGTCCAGCCAGATTCGAACGGCAAAGCGCCGCTGGCCGAAGATGTCGACCGCGGCGATCCCCTCCAGCGTCGCCAGCCGGTCGACGATGAAGCGGTCGGCGTAGTCGGTGAGCGCCGATGGTGTCATGCGATCGCTGGTGATCCCGATCCGCATCACCGGGTCGTCATCGTCGTCGCTCTTGGTGATGCGGGGTTCGTCCGCATCGTCGGGCAATCGGGCCTGCACCCGGCCAACCGCGTCCCGCACGTCGTTGGTAGCCTCGTCTATATCACGGCCGGGCTCGAACTCGATCACCGTCCGGCCGTTCCCGCGGCGGCTGGAGGACGAAATCGACTTGACCCCGGCGATGCCGGCGAGCGCACCTTCGACCGTCTCGACGATTTCCGTATCGATGATCCCCGGAGCCGCGCCGTCATAGCCGACGCGCACGCTGACCACGGGATAGTCTATATCGGGCAGCTCTCTTATCGGCAGCTCGAAAAGCGAGGCGATGCCGAACACCACGATCAGGAGGCTCAGCACGGTGGCGAAAACCGGACGCCGGATCGAAAGATCGGAAAGCGTCATGCGCTCGGCTTCACTTTCTCGGACGAAGGCAAAGGATCCGACTTGGCGGGGGCTTCGACCTCATCGGCATCTTCGCCGACGACGCGGACTTTGGCGCCGGCGCGAACCTTCTGGGTGCCGCTGACGACGATCCGCTCACCTTCTTCAATCCCATCGACGATCTCGACCAGACCGAGTTCGCGCTGACCGAGCACGACGTCCCGCTGCATCGCCTTCCCATCCTCGACCACGAACAACCGTGCCTGATCGCCTGAAACCACCACCGCCTCCTCGGGCACGGTCACGGCAGTGCGCTCGGCGAGTGTCAGCTCGACCAGCATGAACATGCCGGTCGGCAAAGCGAGATCGTCATTGGGAATCGTGGCGCGAACCTGAAAGGAGCGGGACACGCGGTCCACCCTGCTGTCCACCGTCTCGATGGTGCCGTCAAAGACCCGCGCACCGAAAGCAGCGCTGGTCGCCGTCACCTTTTGTCCGGCTCTGACGTCGCCGAAAAAGATCTCCGGCACGCCGAACCCGACCTTGACCGCACCGAGATCGTCAAGGGTGGTGATGATCGTGCCGTCATCCACGCGCGCGCCGACATCGACCTGCTTCAGCCCGACACGGCCGGCGAATGGCGCTTCGATGCGACGCTCGGCCAGCTGCTTCTCCGCCCGATCCAGCCTGGCCCCGGCGGCCGCGAAGGCGGCTGCAAGCTCATCCACCGTGGATTGTGGGATACTCTTCCTCGCAACCAGCGCCTGCGCGCGATCCAATGCCAGCTCCGCTTTGCGCCGCTCAGCTTCGGCTTCTGCGACATCGGCGCGCTCGGCTATATCGTCCAGCTGCAGCAGCGTGCTACCCTCTTTGACCTGGCTGCCTGGTGTGAAGCTGATCGACAGAACCCGCCCCGAGGCTGCCGGGCTGATGTCGACCGACTGTCGCGCCCGTGTCGTACCGACGGCATCGACCTTTCTTGAAAGCACCATGACCTCGGCAAGAGCTATCTCGACCAGAGGTGGCGATCGCTTCCCGCCGGTCATAGACGTCGGGTCGCCAACATCGGCGGAACCGCCGGCATACCAATAGCCACCGCCTGCGAACACGAGAAGGATCAGGATACTGAGCCCGATCTGCCTGACCAATGACACGCTCCACTCCCTCCAACGGGTAACGCCGCCCGCCCCTCGACCACCGATCTCGTCAATGGCGATCAGGGATCGGTGCCGAACGGCCTCGACATGATCTAATGCGGCGCTTCGGTATTGTCGATGAAATGGACAGCGGACGACTATTCTCTGAAGGTACTGTCAGCTTCAGCGAAGAGAGCGAATAGTTCACCTTCAGCCTGCAACGAGGTTAGCAAAGGACAGCGTTGTTGCAGAAATCGTCGATGGTTGCGCTGGTGAAGGATGGGATGGTAGGCGATTTTTCCCTTTCTGTTCCAGCTGCCGAGCTTTTTGATGCCTTACAAATTCCATGACGCCCATCGTCAACATATTCCTAAGGCGACGGCGACGTACCGAGTGCGGAATTGGCGGGCCTACAACGCCGGTCTTTGTCAGCGTGGCGCGATCACCCTATGGCTTTCCGCTGATGTGACGGATGGCTGGAAGGGGCCGAAGCGCGAGGGCCGAGGCGGCGAGATTGTTTATTCGGACGGTGCGATCGAGGCGATGCTGACGATGGGCGCGGTTTATCATCTTCGACTGCGCCAGACCTAAGGCTTCACCAAAAGTTTGTTCGAGCTGCTTGGTTTGGATCTTCCTGTTGCCAGTGCGTCGACGCAAGGCGCTGTCGATCGGGCCTTGGCTTCGAGATATGTCGGAACCGTTGGATCTGGTCGTGGACAGCACGGGATTGAAAACTTACGGCCAGGGCGAATGGTGTCGGACCAAGCATGGCAGGAAACGTCGTGGCTGGAAGAAACTGCATGTCGGCCAAGCCGATCTCCGCAAGGGTTGCGTGAACGTCGGATACTGGGAGAAACAGAACCTCTCCACGAGTTCTGCAACAACGCTCTCCCGGCCATGTTTTTCGAGATCGAGACAATATCTACGGAAAAACCTTTCGAAGACGCGTTTTTGGCATGGGTATCAAGGAGGTGCTGATTGCGCCGCGCTGCCCATGGCAAAATCCTTATGTTGAACGGATGATTGGCTCTGTTCGTCGAGAGTGTTTAGACCACGTCATCATCTTGAATGAGCGTCATCTTCGGCGCCTTCTGAGCCGGTATCTGGATGACTATCATGGCTCCCGTACTCATCTGTCTTTGGTAAAGGATTCTCCTGATGTCCGGCCGGCTTCAGCAGGGCAGGGGACCGTTGTTCCCTTTCCGAAAGTGGGTGCCCTCCATCATCGCTTCGAAAGGATCGCTGCTTGATGGGCCGATCCCATAATCAGAAAGGACAGATAGGTGTCGTAGCCGATCAGCATGTCGGCCTGGTCAACCATGGTCTGGTTGAGATTGGCGTGGCAATCGAAGACTGCAATCAGCGGCACCGTCGGGCCGAGACAACAGGCCTGATACATAATAGCGACGTCCGCTATCCAGGGCATTCTTTCTTGCCGAACGTGGCCGATCCATGCATGAGGTCAGGGCGCTGTCGGGGTGGAAAAGCCAAACACTATCGGGCAGTTAGGGGAGCCAACCTACCGAAACCCGTTTTCGGCACCCTTTTCGCAAGTTCGAAGAGCCTGCTGTCGACCGGCGGGATTGTTTGTGATCTTCAGTCGTGCCTGGCCAACAGCCGAGATGTCCGGCTACGCGTGGCCCCCAACATCCATTTGCCGTTCGGTCCAGTTTGTGGCCATGGCCTTGTCGTGGGTTACGAGCACGACTGCCGTTCCAACTTCTGTCGTCGTTTCTGCCAGCAGCTCCATGGTGTCGGCTTGGGTAATCGGGTCGAGCCGGGAAGTAGGTTCATCGGCAAGCAGGATCGAGGGGGTGACGGCAAGCGCGCGGGCGATGGCGATGCGTTGAAGCTCGCCGCCTGAGACTTGATCGGGCCGCCGTTCCAACAGGCCTTGATCGACGCGGAGCTTCGCCAGCAATCTCATGATGGTTTGTCCGTCGATGCCATGGAGATCGGAGACATCCCAGAGATTGCTGCCTAGCGTGACGCGCGGTGGGAAGGCTGCAGGCGGGTCCTGATAGATCTTCTGGATGCCGGTCGGTGGCACGCCTTGGCCTCGGGTCACGCGTCCCTCGGCAGGCGGCAGCAGACCGGCCAGCGTATCGAGAAGCGTCGTCTTGCCGGCCCCGCTTGGGCCCGTGATGGCGATGCGCTCACCTCCCGTAAGCGATAGCTCGAAACCTTCGAGAAGGCGGTGGCCGTCACGTACGAGCGATAGATCTTCAACGCGTAGGACTTCATCGTCATTGGCTGCAGTGGCAGGACGCGTCCAGTTTGCCGGATCGGCGGCGAGCAGCGCCTTGCCGTAGTCGGAGCGGGGATCCGTGAGAACATCTGCTGTCTCACCCTGCTCGACAATCGCACCATCTTTCAGGATAAGGATGGTCCCGACGAGATCTTGGGCGACGGTCACCTCATGGGTGATGGCGAGAAGGGCACCGCCGTTTACGGGAACGGCCTTCAAGAGATCAACGATGGCTTGCGCGTGTGGTCTATCGAGCCCCTTGGTCGGCTCATCCGCCAGAAGAAGGCTCGCACCTCCGGCACGAGCCGCAGCAAAGGCGACGCGCTGCGCCATGCCGCCGGAAAGCTGGCCCGGTCGTTTTCTTTGAGCGCCCGACAATCCGAGCCTCTCGAAGTCGCGCCCGGCGGCTTGCTTGGCTGCTTCGCGCTCAAGGCCGGCAACAAAGCGATAGGTTTCCGTCACTTGCGGGACGGATGACATGAGCGGATCGAGCACACGCCAGGGCTCTTGCGGCAGGAGGGCGATCTCGCGGCCCCAGAGATTTCCGCGTTCTGCCGAGCTCAGACGATCGACTCGTCTGCCGTCCAGTGCAATCTTACCTGCCGTCGACAGACCGTGTGGCAGGGCACCCAAAATGGCCTGGGCCAAGAGGCTCTTGCCAGCACCAGTCTCGCCCATGATGACCAGTGTTCCGCCTGTCGGAATGGCGAAGCTTATCGGCCCCAAGAGACGTTTCGAGCCGGCTTGGATAGTGAGGTCGGAGACTTCCAGTCTTGGGGTCACGGGCGTTTCCCGATGCCGATCGCGAGATGCAGGGAAAGGACGGTGACGACGAGGCAGGCGACGGGCTGCAGGATCAGCCAGGGGGCTTCACGCCAATAGGGCAAAAGCTCGGTCATCATGATGCCCCATTCGGCTGTTGGCGGGCGGAGCCCCACACTGACGAAGCCGAGTGCTGCCATGGCGGTGACGGCGGTGGCCATGCCGAAGGCGGCGATAGTGAGAAGGCCCGGCGTGAGTTCGGGCGCGATGTGCCGGCGGAGAATGTGGATCGAACCGAATCCGAGGAGGCGTGCTGCCTCGACGGCGGGGCTGGCGACCAGAATGCGGGTCCGCTGCCGGGTGTAGCGAAAGTATTCGACCCAGAGCGTCAGCGAGATGCCGACATAGAGCGCCCACCAGGAGCCGGGTGCGATCGCCGCCAGCATCAGCACCAGGAGCAGCCCCGGCAGAGCAAGAACCGCATCGGCGAAGATGCCGAGCAGGCGATCCGCCCAAGGGCCGCCGAAGACGGCGAACAGGCCGAAAGCGACGCCCGGGATCGCCGCCGTGATGACCGAAAGCACGGCGAGCGACAGGGACAGCCTTGCGCCTGACAGAAGACGCGCCGCCATGTCGCGGCCGAGATGATCGGTGCCCAGCCAATAGATGGTGTTTGGCCCCTGAAGGCTGTCGCGAAGCGACTGTCCTGCCGGGTCCAGCCCGAAGGGTTCCGGTCCCAACAGGGCTGCCAGGCCGAGCAGGATCAAGAGCCCAATGCCGAGAAGGCGTGTCGGGCTTATGGCGATCCGAACCGGTGAGCTACCCGTCGCCGACATGCTGTCAGCCGACGCCGTCATGAAGCACTCTCCGCACCGCGCGGATCGAGGCCGCGGCAGGCGAGGTCGATCACAAGATTGAGCAGCACGTAGAGAAGACCCAGGGTCAGCGCCGTCCCCTGAACCATGGGCACATCGCGATCGAAGATCGCATGTACCAGGGCGTGGCCGATACCCGGCCAGGAAAAGACCGATTCGACGATCACGACACCCTCGATGAGAAACGCGAGCTGGACGCCGATATAGGCGACGACGGGCACGGCGGCATTACGCGCCACATGGCGAAACAGCGTGATGCGCTGGCTCAGCCCTTTGGTTCGAGCAAAGTGGTACCAGTCGCTGGTCATGGCCTCGGCGACAGCGTCCCGGACCACCCGGTTGGAGACGGCAGCGAGGCTGAGGCCCAGGGTCAGTGCCGGTAGAACCAGATGCTCCATACGATCGAAGCCGGCGACGGGCAGAAGTCTGATCTGGACGGCGAAGACCAGGATGAGCACCACGGCGAGCGCAAAGGCGGGCACGGCGCGAAGGGCGACCGAGATCGCGAGCGTGGTCCGATCAAAGAGACCGCCGGGATTGAGCCCTGATGCGACGCCGACCGGGAGCGCGATCAGGATCGAGATCGCGACGGCGGCACCGGCGAGCAGGAGGGAGGCGCCGAGCTGGTGGGCTATTTCATGCGCCACGGGCGCACCGGTAACCAGCGAGCTGCCCATATCGAACTGGGCAAGTGACCAGAGCCAGGTGCCGAGCTGGACGAACAGTGGCTGGTCGAGGCCAAGCTCGGCGCGAACAGCTTCGGCCGAGGCTGCATTCATCATGTCATAGCCGTAACGCCCGGCGGCGATGCGGAAAGCGGCATCGCCGGGAAGCGCCTGCATCATGGCGAAGCTGACGATCCCGACGACGATGGCGACCATGACGGCCTGCAGCGCCCGGGCTCCGAGTACTGAGCTTATCCCAGTACCCGTCCCGGTATCCTTCAACGTCATTCGGCCCAGGATATGCGCTCCAAACCGTAGGTGCGCTGACGCGGGTCGATAATGACCCCATCGAGGCCCTTGGCGATCGAGACCGTGTGCTGATACCAAATGATCGGCATTAGCGGCAGGTCGTTATGGATCGCAGCGGTCGCTTCAGCGATCAGCGGTTTTCGGATCGCCTCGTCAGCGGTTTCCGCGATGGTCTCGAGCGCCTCGGCCACCTTCGGTGCGTCCCAGTTCATCGCCCCCCAATCGCTGCCACCAGCGCCGAAGTCGTTCAGAACGGTGCCGATCGGGTCCGGGGTCAGTCCGTAATTGCGGGCGTAGAGCGCGACTTCCAGCGAGCCGTCCTGGTGACCGGCAGGGATCTCCGAATAGTTCGCGACGCTGACATCGAGTTCGACGCCGATGGCGCGCCACTGGTCCTGCAGGGCCGCTGCCATGAGCGGCAGTTCCGGACGATCCGGGAACGTGCGGAGCTGCACCGAGAAGCGCTCTCCATCCTTTTCGAGAATGCCATCGTCACCCGGTGTCCAGCCGAGCCCGGCCAGCAGGTCTTTCGCCTTTTTGGGATCATAATCCAGCGGTGCCAGGCTCGTATCGTGCCAGCCTCCCAGTGCTGGCGGGAAAAGCTGCGTTGCGGCAGCTTCCGGAAAGCGGGTGATGCCCGTCGCGATCCCCTCCCGATCGATGGCAAGGCTCAACGCCTGGCGGGCCTCGGTGTCCGCGAAGAACGGGTGCCCGGCGTTCACTTTCAGCAGCACGACACGCGGGATCGCCACCGCGCGCGTTTCGACGCTGTCGACAGATTGGAGGCGTGTGAAACCTGCCGGGTCGAAGCCGAAGACGATGTCCGCCTCGCCGCTCTCGGCCAGCAGCGCCCGGGTCTCGGCGCGGCCGGCCGCGAGATAGCTCACCGTGGCAAGTGAGGGTTTCTCACCCCAGTAATCATCGAAGCGCGCAAGGTCCATGCCGAGCGGCAGCTTGAGTTCCGCGACCTTGAACGGACCGGTGCCGATGGCTTCGACCGGATTGCCGTCAGCGTCGAAGGACGCCGGTGCTGGGATGATCGTCGTCGCATGGGCAAGCAGCGACGGCAGTGCGGCGAAGGGTTTCTCCAGGGTGATGACAACAGCATTGCCATCCGCTGAGATCCCGCCAAGCGGCGCATTCTCTAGGATACCGGGCTGTCCCGCAGCGCGTTGCAGTGCTGATACCGCCGCTGCAGCGTCGAACGGCGTGCCGTCATGGAAGGAGACATCTTCACGCAGCGTGAACCGCCAGGTCAGGCCATCCTCGGACGCGCTCCATTCGGTGGCGAGACCGGGGCGCAACGTGCCCTCGCTATCGGCGTCGACAAGGTTCCCCTGTATCTGCAGTCTTTGCAGTGCGAAACCCGAGATCGCCGGATCGACGCTGGTGATCTCCCAGGCGGATGCCAGGGCGAGGCTATCCTTTGCCTCCGATACGGCGGTCTGCGCGCTGCCAATGACAGCGGCTGACAGAAAGGCGATCAGCCAGG
>JBPCVQ010000469.1:0-57922 GCA_051010395.1 Geminicoccaceae bacterium
GCCTGGGGCCAGGGGGCGGCTTGCTGCAGGTCGATGGTGGAGGCGAGTTCGTCCAACACCTTTTCGGTAAGAAAGCGCTCGGCCGCGACCGTCATAAAAGCAGGGTCGGTAACATATTGATCACGAACGAGGAATGCTGCCTTGGTCGCCTCGACCAGGCCGTGAACGAAGGCGAAATCCTCGGCGTTTTCGACCATGAGCCGATCGAATACGCCGAGCAGTATAAGGGAGGCGAGGCCCTGGGTGGGCGGCGGCATGTTGTAGAGCGTGTGGCCGGCGACATCGAGGCTGAGCGGTTTCAAGGTGAGGGCTTCGTGACGTTCCAGATCCGCAAGGCGAAGCGGGCTTCCGAGCTTTTCGAGGTCAGCGGCCATCGAGCGCGCGAGATCGCCGCGGTAAAAGTCGTGCAAGCCGTCTTGGGCGAGCTGGTCGAGGGTGGCGGCCAGACGATCGAGGATGAGACGCTGACCTTCTTCATAGGGCTTGCCATCCTTTAGAAACGTCTCCGCAAAGCCCGGAACGTCCTTCAACTGATCGAGCTTGGCCGCCGTGTTCCGCGCCAGCGTCCCGGTGACGGCCGTGCCGTCTTCGGCGTGGTAGATGGCGTCTTCGAGGAGGCGGGAGAGCGGCAGGCGGCCGTCCCAGACATCGCGGCTATGGCGGAAGGCCGCTTCCCAGCCGGAGACGGCGCCGGCGGCGGTAAGGGCTGCGAGCGGGCCGCGGTCGGGGATTTTGTCCAGGTCCTGGGCTTTGTAGAAACCGATGTCAGCGAGGTTTGCTGCGGCCCCGCAGGCGTCGATCCCGACCGGATCGGTCCCGGGCTCGGCCACCAGCCAGAAATTGTCGCCGCCAAGCGCGTTCATATGGGGATAGACCACGGCGATCGTGGATGCCGCTGCGATCATCGCTTCGATGGCATTGCCGCCGTCATTCAGTACGCGAAGGCCGGCCTGGGCTGCCAGGTGATGGGGTGCTGTCACCATGCCGCCATAGGAACGAGCTGTTTGAAGCATGTCGTTGATCCCTCAGAGGCCGGCGGCTTCAGGCGGGAAACCGGCGGTTTCAGGCGTTGATTGGCACGTTGCGGTCGGCCTGCAGCCAGGCGGTCAACGCCAGCACCATGCCGGCGACCGCGTCCATACCGGAGGAATGACCGATCTTGGCGACCGCGTCCAGAGTCTCTGCAAGTTCGGCGCGGCGATCGGCGATCAGAGCCTTCAAAAGGCGATGCAACGGCGAGGCGCCGTAGCCTTTTGCTGCAGCGATGAGATGAGCTTGGCTTATCGGCGTGGTGCGTGCCGCACTGGCTGCCACGAGAAGATGGCCGAGGCGGTTTGACATCTCAGAGGCGCCGAGATGATGCCAGGCGATCAGGATGCCGGCCAGAAGATCATCGCCGGAAGGGGTCAGGCCGGGGCCGAGACCGAGAAGCTGGATCGCAGGATTGGGATCAGGAGGAATGTCATCCGAAAGCCAGCGCGGGAGGTCGGTTTTGAGCGCCTCGATATGGGGCATTGCTGTACGCTCGGTCGGCGTTCGAGGGCACGGGTCGGGTAGGACAAGCCTGATCAGGCCGTCGTTTTCGAGGTCTCGTTCCTGCAAGAGGGCGAGGAGGTTATTCAGGCCATCCCTCGGCTTTGAAAGATTGGGCCCTGCAGCAGGAATTTCCGGCTGCCAGACAATGGCGTTAGCGAGGTTGACCGTGAGACCGTCCGTTCGCCGAAGCCGATCCGGCGACGTCATCCAGCACTGGCTCACCTCGATCCCGTGGTCGGCCGTGAAAGCAGCATCGTGATAGCCAGTAAGCCGAACATTGAGTGGACCGTCATGCAGGCTGCCGTCGCCTACGGTGATCAGCGTACCACCGACATCGAGGCAAAAGCTGCGTTCGAAGCTGGCAAAGACATTGGCATTGCTCGGACGGCTCAAGGCATCGCCCGCGAGCACCCCTACCGAGGCTGCATCAAGCACCTTGGTCCGCATCGTCAGCACCGACGTCATCGCCCGAGACCGCGGCAGCGTCATCCCCGTCGCCGGTGGCGACGATGCGGGTGCCGGCGCGGCCTTCGAGGGCGGGCATCGCTTCGTCGATATGAGCGATGATTACGTCGCGGCCACCGCCTTCGAGAAAACGGATCGCGGCGTCGATCTTGGGGCCCATGGAGCCAGGCGGGAAGTGTCCCTCGGCGCGCCAGGCTTTGAGCTCAGCCAAGGTTGCCTGATCGAGTTCGCGCTGTTCTGGCGTTCCCCAGTGGATCGCGACTTTCCTGACCGCTGTCAGGATCATCATGGTGTCGATGGCGAGCACATTGGCCATATGCGCCGACGTCAGGTCCTTGTCGATGACCGCGGCGACGCCCTGGCGCTCGCCTTTGGGGCCTCGGACCACGGGAATGCCGCCGCCGCCGCCTGCAATGACGATGGTGCCGCGCCGCGCGAGCACGCGGATGAGCGAGATGTCGACGATATGACGGGGTTTCGGAGACGGCACGAAATGACGCCAGCCGCGCCCCGCATCCTCCTTCATCAGCCAGTCGAATTCCTTGGAGAGCTTCTTTGCCTCCTGCTCTGTGAAAAAGGGGCCGACCGGTTTGCTCGGATCGATGAATGAAGGATCATCCTTATCGACTTCGACCTGCGTGAGAAGGCAGGCCACATGCCGTTCGTTGTCGGCGCGCCGAAGGGCATTCTCGATCGCCTGCATCAGGAGATAGGCGATGCCGCCCTGGCTGTGGGCGACGCAGATGTCGAGTGGCATGGGCGCAATGCGGTCGCGGGTGAGCGCCTGGCGCATCAGGATCTTTCCAACGACCGGGCCGTTGCCGTGAGTGACGACCAGCTCATTGTCCATGAGCGCCAGCGGAAGGAGGGCTTGAGCCGTTTGTTCGGCGATTGCTTTTTGCTCGATCGACGTGCCTTCGATATTCTCGGGGTGCGTGGCATTGCCGCCGATTGCAACCAGGAGCCGGTCCGGTACTTTCCGGGTCATGTCAGCTCCCTTCTTCGTGGCCACGCCGCGCGCAGGCAGCTCATGGTCGTCGGTTCAGGCCATCGATCGCGACGGTCACGGCCTCGGCATTCGACGGCGCCACTTTAACGCCAACGCGCTCGAGCTTGGCGACCTGGTTGGCCCGGATCTGAGGATCTTCGTCAGTGCCGGTGACCGAGGCGACGATCAACCGCCCCTCTGCAGAAAAGGTGGAGAGGGCATCGGCAAGATGGCCGGCAGGGTCGTGATGGCCGCCATGGCCGAGAACGATGTCCATCAGGATCACACCGACCTTGCGATCGGCAAGCGCCTCGCCAAGCGGCTGATCGCGCACGGCGGGATCGATCATCGGATGCGGTCGGCCCTGGGTGTAGCGATCGTCGCCAAGATCGATGAGCCGATGCCGATTGCCCGGCTCGATATCAAGCGATGAGACGCCTGATATCGGCACGTTGGAAGCGACTGCGAGACCGGCATCGCGCATCATCACCTGGGCCTCGGCACAGAGCGTACCGCCCGCGAACAGCCCGCAGATCTCGGTGCGTTCGCGGATGGTGGCGGCGGTGGCTGCACCCCTTGTGAAACCTGAACGCCTCGAATTGTCATCGACTGACGTCTGACCGAGGGCAAGCCGCGCCGCATCTCGAAGGGTGCGGGCTGCCTTAGCATTGGCTGAAAGCTTCATCGGCTCGCCACCCAGGAAACAGACGGTGAAGGTCTTGTCGCTGGCGCCGACCCTAGCAGCGATGCGCGCTGCAACCGTCGATGCCGGTGGCTTCGAGACGATCACGATGTGACTGGTGGCAGGATCAGCGTCCAGCATATCCAGCGCCATAAGCGTGGTGATCCCACCGACCTCGGCTTTAAGGTCGCGGCCACCGACGCCAATCGCGTGCGAGATGCCCTTGCCGGCCCGGGCGATCAGGCAGCTGATTTCCTGGATGCCGGTGCCCGATGCGCCGATGATGCCGATATTGCCTTTGGGAACCTCATTGGCGAAGGCCAGCGGTACACCCGATATGATCGCGGTGCCGCAGTCGGGACCCATCACCAGACGGCCGGCTTCCCTGCCCTGCTGTTTGAGTGCGATCTCCGCCTCGATCGGCACGTTGTCGCTGAAGATCATGACATCGAGACCGCGATTCAGAGCTTTTCTGGCCTCAGCCGCTGCATAGTCGCCTGGCACCGAGATCAATGCGAGATTGGCATCCGGCATGGCCTTCAGGCCGGCGCGAAGGGTCTTCGGCTGCCAGGTATCAGCGACACCAGGCTTGCCTGCAGGCTTCTCCAGGAAGGCTTCGGCGTTGGCAAGCGCCCGGTCGGCGGCGGCATGATTGTCCGCGCGAATACCGATCACGAGATCGCCGGCACTCGCGGCCTGGCCATCTGCCGTCATGAGGCCAGCACCGGTCATTATCTGATGATTGGCGGGCGTACCCATCATGAGGGCGGCGTCCTCGATACCCTCGAGCGCCGCCAGGTCCTTCGAGCAACGCATGAGGGCGACACTGTCCATGTAGAAGGATGGTCTGACCGCATTGATCACGACGCTCATGCCGACACTCCCATCTCACCCGCGAAGGCAATCACGGCCTGCTTGAAGCAATCCATCGGCGCCTTGACCACACCAGCCCCCACCTGCCCGACTCCAGGCTCTTTATGGGCGATACCGGTGTTGATGGTTGGCGCGATGCCGGTCTCGATCACGAGCCGGATGTCGATAGCGGTGGGTACACCCGCATAGTCGAGCCCTGGAATGGTCCATTCCGGATTTTCCGAAAGGGTGATCTCCCCCATGGCATGCGTGTAGTTTGCGGCTTCCGAAGCCGCACCGGCTCCCACGAACCCAGCCACGGCCGGCGCTGCCGCCATGGCGAAACCGCCAAGGCCGATGGTTTCGACGATCGTGCTGTCGCCCATGTCGGGGTTGGCATCCTTTTCGGTATAGCCTGGAAAATAGAGGCCGACCGGCATCTCCACCGGTGCGGTGAACCAGCGATCGCCAGTGCCGCTGACCCGGATGCCGAAATCGGTGCCATTGCGGCTCATGGCGGTCACGATGGTCGAGCCTTCGATGTCGCGTGCCGGGTCCATGATGGCTTTGCCCATGACCATGGCGACGTTCAGGAAAAACTGATCATTGCCGGCGATGAAACCGAGGATCTCGGCAAGGTCAGCATGGGCGATGCCGGTCTTGGCGAGCGGTGATGCGATCGCGCGCAGAAACAGGCCGGAGCAGCCGACATTTCGCTGATGCATCTCGTCGCCCATGGTGAGGCCGCGGGCGATGATGTTCTTGAGCTCGATGCCGCCACACTCCCGGAGCGCCTGGCCGAGTGCCGGACCGAGGGAATCGCGCAGCCAGCGAAGGCGCGCTCTGACTTCCTCGTCATTGCCGCCGAAGCGCATGACCTTGCCGAGCCCTTCATTGATCGCACAGTAAGCGCGATTGCCGAAGGCGCGGTTCTCGACGACCATCACCGGCTGGCTCACGGTGGTCATGCCGGTCATCGGCCCGACCGCATCGAAGTGATGATTGGGCTGGAACTCGAACATGCCGTCTGCGGCCATGGTCGCCGCGATCTTCAAATCCGGCGCCCAGCCCTCGAAGACGGCGATGCCGGCGACGGCGCCACGCATCGGGCCGCACATCCGTTCCCAGTCGATGGGAGGACCGGCATGGAGGATCGTGCGATCACCGAGTGCTGGCATGGCCTCGCCTGCCGGGATCACGTCGATCAGCACGGGATCGGCAGCCAGCATGCGCCGGAGGGCTTCCGTGTTGGCTTCGTCGATGGTTTCGCGAATGGTCGTCATCAGAGGTCTCAAAGTCCAAGCTTGGAGAGGAGCTCAGCGAGCTTCGGGTCGCCGCCAGCAGGTGGGCTCCACTGCACCTGCACGACGGGTACGTCCCGATCCGCGAGTTCCTTGGAGAAGCCCTCCAGGCCTACATTGATCACCTTGATCGGTTGGTTCAAAAGGCCGTGTTTCGTTTGATCCGTCATCATTCCGCTCCGGTTTTCTCTTGTCTCTCTGGCAGCCCTCGAAGCTCAGGCTGTATCATAGACCTCGTAGGCCGCATCAATACCTGCTCCGAAATCACCCTTGAAGCCATGTCGTCTGAGGACAGTCTCCAACGAGGCCAGGCAGCGCAGGATATTGGCCTTGCGGCAGACATATCCCATCGTGCCGATGCGCCAGATCTTGCCATGCAGCGGGCCGAAGGACGTGCCGATTTCAATCCCGAAATCGTGCAGCATCGCGCCGCGCACTTTCTCACCGTCGGTAATGGCATCGGGAATGACAACACCGGTGACGTTGGGCATGCGGCTCAAAGGATCGCCGAAAAGCTCCAGACCCATCGCCTCCAACCCGGCGCGAAGTGCTTTTCCAGAACGCTCATGGCGGGCAAAGCCCGCCTCCAACCCCTCCTCCAGAATGAGTTTTGCGCATTCACGCGCTGCGTAGAGCATGGAGGTGCTCTCGGTATGGTGGTTAAGCCGCTTTTCGCTCCAGTAATCCATGAGCATGACAAGATCGAAATAGTTGGAGCGGATCACCGGTCCGTCGCCATCGACGGCGCCATCGGGGCGAATGCCGCCCTCGATCTTCTTGCGCGGCGAAATGACATCCACCACACGCTGATTGAAGGTGACCGGCGACGTACCCGGCGGACCGGACATACACTTCTGGAGACCGCCCGATACGGCATCGATGCACCACTCGTCGACATTGAGCGGCATGCCGCACACGGTCGCCGTGGCGTCGACATAGAGGAGGGCGTCGTGCTCGCGGCAGATGTGGCCGATCTCGGCAAGAGGCTGGGCCATGGTGGTGGAGGTATCGCCCTGGACACAAGCCACCAGTTTCGGGCGATGCTCACGGATCGATGACCGGATCGTGACCGGATCGAAGACCTGACCCCATTCGGTTTCGATGGTGACGACCTCAGCGCCGACGCGCTCGGAGATTTCCTTCAGGAGATGGCCGAACCGTCCGAAGATCGGGATCAGCACCTTGTCACCCGGCGACAGGATCGATGTCAGACAGGCCTCGATGCCGGCACGCGCGGTGCCATTGACCAGGAGCGCCCAGTGGTTCCCGGTACAAAAAATACGGCGGTAAAGCGCCATCACATCGTTCATATAGGCGGTGAACTCGGGGTCGAACTGGCCGAGCATCGGGGTCGACATGGCGCGCAGCACGCGCGGATAGACATCGACCGGCCCTGGTCCCATCAGGAGACGGGGTGAAGGGTCCAAAGGACCGATCACAGCCTGGTCGCCTGTTTGATTCATATCTCCCCTCCCCAAGGTCGGCGCGGAACAATGGCCCGGGCGCCCGCCTTCAATCCGCAGGATCGTCACGTTTGTCAAGTCACTGGCCTGTCCGGATTGGCCGGTTAGCGATCGAGGCACTCTTTGACTTCATTGCGCGGCTGATGGAGAAAAACAGTTCGGGAAACGCTCGAGATTTGCAAGGAAGATTTTGCCATGACCGCATCGAACGCAGCGCCAATCATAGCCTTGATGTCTCCAGGCGATATGGGCCATTCCGTCGGCGTACGCCTTCGGCGTAGCGGCATACGGGTTATTACAGCCCTAGCGGGGCGCAGCCAGCGCACGATGGATCTTGCTTCAGCCGCCGGGATCGAAAATGTGGCCGATGACGCCGCGATGGTCGAGACTGCCGACATGCTGCTGTCGATCGTAGCGCCTGCCGAGGCCGAAGCTCTCGCCGAAAGGCTGGCGCCGGCGATCGATCGGGCCGGGTCCGATCTCGTCTATGTCGATTGCAATGCGGTCGCGCCTGAAACCACGCTGCGAATTGCTAAGGTGGTCCAGGAGGCAGGGGCCCGTTTCGTCGATGCAGGCATCATCGGACCGCCACCTCGTAAGGATAGCAGCGCCACCCGATTCTACGCTTCCGGTCCTCATGCCGAGGAGCTGGCCAGGCTCAACGCGTTTGGCCTCGACATTCGCGTGATCAGCGACTGCATCGGCGATGCGTCCGCGCAAAAGATGTGTTACGCAGCCCTCAACAAGGGCACGATTGCGCTGATGACCGGTGTTGCGGTGATGGCGGAGCGCCTCGGCATCGCTGACGCCTTCTGCGATGAGCTGGCGCTGAGCCAGGAAGCCACGCTTCGACGCATGCACCAGCAGATCCCGGGAATGGTGCCGAAGGCGCATCGCTGGATCGGTGAGATGGAAGAAATCTCGAAAACCTTCGGCTCGGCCGATCTGACACCCGCGGTCTTTGAAGGTATTGCCGACATCTACCGTCATGTCGCGGGAAAACCGATCGCATCGACGTCGCCAGAGGCCTGGCGCGAGGTCGGAAAGTCCTATGGCGAGATCGTGACCGCTCTATCCTCCGATAAGAAATAGAGCAGAGCATTTCGACAGAAAAAAGCATCGGCAACAGCGTGCGGTTGATTAAAGGATTTACAGACGAGTTCATGAAGCCCGTCACCATCTTTTCACCTGAATACATGATGCTCGCCGATCGTCGTTAACGCAGGTGTTGAAAATCGTCGAGCGATCACGCAATTTTGCTAAATAACACAAGATGTTGCTATTGTCGCGCCACTGTTTTTCTGGCTAATGTCCGCGTTGTCTTGCACCATCGACAACGAAACGCCGAACGAACTGAGTCTGGGAGATCAGAGCGATGGAAAGCTTCCTGTCGCTACCACGTTCCGCCAAGGGTGGAATTGCCGTTTTACTTGCCGTCGCCCTCCTCGGTTGGGCGATCGTCGCTTATTCAGCCAAGCAGCAGCATGAGGACGCTCGAAGCCTCAAGAACTCGCTGGCTATGTTGAAGAGCAAGGAGGAGCGCGAGGAGACGGTTCTTTCCGAACTGCAGAACCTGCAGGAACGCCTGAGTGCTGCGGAGACCGAGCTCTCGACCAGCCGAGATGCTGTTGCGGCCGGCCAGCAGGAGAAGGGCGACCTTGAAGCTAAGCTCGCAGAATTCGAGGCCGAATTCGCGGCCGCAAACGCACAGTCCGAAGGCGTGTCTGCGGATGCCGAAACCCTGAGAGCACGGCTGACCGGGACCATGACAGCGCTCAGCGCGAAAAATGCCACGCTGCAGCAGCGGGAACGCGACCTTACGCGCTTAGAGGAGGACGCCGCCGCGGCCGCCGCGAAAATAGAAACCCTCACGGCCGACGTCGAAACCGGTAATGCGGTACGCGAACGACTGACCGGTACAATGACAGCGCTCAGCGCCAAGAGCGCCACGCTACAGCAGCGGGAACGCGAACTTACCCAGGCGCTGGAGCGGGCCGAGGCGGCCGAAGCCGAGGTTCAGACCCTGACGGCCGACGTCGAAGCCGGAAAGGCCGCACGTGGACGCCTAACCAACACGATGACCGCACTCAGCGCCAAGAGCGCCACGCTGCAACAGCGGGAACGCGAGCTTACCCGGGCGCTGGAGCGGGTCGAGGCGGCTGAAGCCGAGGTTCAGACCCTGACGGCCGACATCGAAGCGGGAAAGGCCGCACGTGATCGGCTGACCGGCGTGATGACCACGCTCAGCGCTAAGAGCGCTATGCTGCAGCAGCGCGACCGTGATATCGAACGCATGAGGGCTGATCAGGTTTCGACCGAGGCGAAGATCGCCTCTCTGGAAGCGGCAATCGCCGAACGCGACGAAGCTGACCGGGCGCTCGAAGCCCTTGCCAACAAGCGCGACAGGACTAAGCAGGCATTGATGGATAGTGCTGATGTCCTGGAGGAAAACCAAAAGGTCGTTGCAGATCAGGAAGCCCGTCTACAGGCACTAAAAGACGAGCAAGCATCGATCGAAGCTCTCATCGGTGATAAGCAAATCGGTGTCGGCGAG
Organism: Geminicoccaceae bacterium; assembly: GCA_051010395.1. GTDB lineage: Bacteria > Pseudomonadota > Alphaproteobacteria > Geminicoccales > Geminicoccaceae > JANQPX01. Next base: position 9,842 of record JBPCVQ010000469.1, read on the forward strand.
CTGGAACAAGAGCTTGCATCCCTTGCCGATAGCGTCGACCAGGAAGAACAACGTTTGGCGATGCAACGGAAGAACACCGAAGCTGCGAGGACGGAACTCGCGGAACTCAAGGCTGCTCAGGAGGAGAGCTCGGAGGCGAGCAGCGCCCTCACGGCAGAAATCGATCGCTTGCAGGTCGTCCTGAGCGAGAAAGAAGACGAGCTTGTCGACGCCAAAACCAAACTCGCCAATCTTCTTGAAGACATCGACAGCGCTGAACAACAACTCGCCGAGAAAAATGGCGAACTCGAAGAAAAACAATCGATACTGAGCGCACGGGATGTCGAAATTCAGGGTGTAGAAGCCAGCCTCGCTGCATTGAAGGGTGATCGCGCCACTGCCGAGGCCACGACGGTGGAACTCAAGACAGCGATCAATCGGCAGCAGGCGGCACTCGAGGACTTGGCGACCTATAAAGACGAATTGGACGCGACCAAAGCTGAGCTTGCCAATCAAACGGCGCTTCTCGATGAAATGCGTACTGAGGTCGCCAATACCGATGCCCAAATCATCGAGGCGCGGCGAACTCTTGAGAACGGTTCGTCAGCCGATCAATCCCTTCCGCAGATTCCCATAGCCGCCCTGAGCACCGACAACCCCGCCGTGTTGCCGATCGATCCGCTGCAGCATCCTTTTCCAGTGCAGACTGAAAATGGCGTTCGTCTGGCGCTGGTCCATTTTGATCTTGGCAGTGCGGATCTATCACCCGGAGGCCTTCGACGCGCCAAGGAAGCAGCCGCATGGATCAAAAAACAGGGTGTGGAGAAGATCAGGTTGGTCGGCGCAACCGACACGATCGGAACCATTGAAAATAACATGCAACTTGCCCAACGCCGTGCTCAGACGCTCTTCGATGCTTTCGCAGCCGAGGGCATCGATCCCAATCGCATCGAGTTGATTTCGAGGGGCGAGGAAGGCGGTATCGAGATGATCGACGATCAGACCGCCGAGCCGTTGAACCGCTGTGTCGGTGTGTTTATCGACGGAGGCTGAGACTTCCCTCGAAATGTCGCGGCGCCATCCATCGAGGCCTGCCAAGACTTGAGCCAATCCCCTTAGCCGGGCTAGGCTGAAGGAACGAAGGCTGAACGCCCTCGTCACGAGGCTCATTCGGATTGGAACGGCATCACGATGCGCTACGAACGTCCTGAAACCGTCGATGCGGCGGTAGCAATGCTCGCTGGTGCTCCCAGCCGAACACGAATTCTCGCAGGCGGCACCGATCTTCTGGTGCAGCTGCGCGCCGGCATGATCGAGCCGGATCTGGTGGTTGACATCAAGACCATTCCAGAGATGCGCCAGATCACGGCCGAGGATGGTGGCTTTCGCATCGGCGCCGCAGTCGCCGGCGCCGAGCTTTCCGAGCATCCAGAGGTCAAACAGCTTTGGCCAGGCGTGGTCGAGGCGGTTGATCTGATCGGCTCCACGCAAATTCAAGGCCGCGCATCGATGGTCGGGAATCTTTGCAACGCTTCGCCTGCGGCGGATAGCGTCCCCGCCATGATAGCGGCCGGCGCGGCCGTGCGGGTTGTGGGACCCAGCGGGACCCGCGAGCTTCCTGTTGAGGCGGTGGTGACAGGGCCAGGACAGACGGTGCTAGAGGACGGTGAGTTCGTGGCGTCGGTTTTCCTGCCCGCGCGACCGCCACGCTCAGGCGACGCCTACCTCCGTTTCATCCCGCGCACCGAAATGGACATCGCCGTGGTCGGGTGCGGGGTCAACGTGACCATCGATAGCCAAGGGGTCTGTGCTGCGGCTCGGGTCGCCCTCGGCGCCGTCGCTCCTACTCCCCTCCTCGTCCAGAGCGCCGCCGACGCCCTGATCGGCACCGAAATCGACGACCAGGCGCAGGCAAACCTAGGCTCCGCGGCCTCCGCGGCATGCCGACCGATTGATGATAAGCGGGGGACGATCGAGTATCGGATCAAGGTTGCTGGGGTATTGGCGAGACGCGCTGCCGTGATTGCACGGGATCGAGCGCTCGGCGTCGCATCGGCCAATGAGGGAGCGCACTGATGGCGAAAATCCATGTTTCCACGGAGATCAATGGCGATCCGGTTGAGTTCCTCTGTGAGCCGGAGGAAACGCTGCTCGACGTTCTTCGAGACGAACTCAATCTCACTGGCTCCAAGGAGGGCTGCGCGTCCGGCGATTGCGGCGCTTGCAGTGTGATGGTGGACGGTCGCCTGGTTTGCTCCTGCCTCGTGCTCGGTGCTGAAGTCGAAGAAAAATCGGTCGAGACCATCGAGGGTATGGCCGATGGCGAGCAACTGCATCCGCTGCAGCAGAAATTCCTGGAGCATGCGGCCTTGCAATGCGGTGTGTGCACGCCAGGTTTTCTGGTGGCGGCCAAGGCATTGCTCGAGAAAAACCCGGATCCGAGCGAGACCGAGGTGCGCTACTGGCTTGCCGGCAATCTTTGCCGCTGCACCGGTTATGACAAGATCATTCGAGCGGTCATGGACACTGCCGCCGATATGAGGGGAAGCTGAGCATGGCCACCGCCCTGAAGTTCGAGACGCCGAACGGCGAGCTGAAGTTGATCGGCACCCGTCCGGTACGACCGGATGGCGTCGACAAGGTGACCGGCCGCGCTAAGTTCGGCGCCGATCTGAGCCTTCCGGACATGCTGGTCGGCAAGGTGCTGCGCAGCCCGCATCCCCATGCCAGGATTCGCGGGATCGACGTTTCGAAAGCGGCGGCCCTCGCTGGCGTGAAGGCGATCGTGACGTCGGCCGACTTTCAGGACATGCCGTCTGAGATCACGCCCGCCGGCGAGATGATGATCAACTATAGGGACGTGATCAGAAACGTCATGGCGCGCGAAAAGGCGCTCTATGAGGGTCATGCGGTCGCAGCCGTTGCGGCCACATCGAATAGTGTCGCCCGCAAGGCGCTTGCCTTGATCGAGGTCGACTACGAAATTCTTCCCCATGTCATCGACGTGATGGACGCGATCGAGGACAATGCGCCGCTCCTTCATGAGGACATGATCACCGAAGGTGTCGAGCCGGCACCGAAGACGGCGTCCAATGCCGCAAAGCGCGTCGAGTTTACGATCGGCGACATCGAGGATGGGTTCAAAAAGGCTGACACCATCATCGAGCGCACCTTCGACACCAAGCCGGTGCATCAGGCCTATATCGAACCGCATGCCTGTGTCGCCAGCGTTTCCGAAGATGGCCAGGCGGAGCTGTTCGTCAGCACCCAGGGACATTTCATCGTGCGCACCCACTGCGCGCGGTTGCTCGGTATGGACGTTTCGAAGCTCCGGGTAACGGCTGCTGAGATCGGTGGCGGTTTCGGCGGCAAGACCGTCGTCTATCTGGAACCGCTTGCCCTCGCTTTGTCGAAAAAGGCGCAACGCCCCATAAAGATGCAGATGAGCCGCGAAGAGGTGTTCAAAGCCTCCGGTCCGACGTCCGGTGCCCACATGCGCATCAAGATGGGCGCCACCAAGGACGGCAGGATTACAGCCGGCGAGTGCGAACTCTACTATCAGGCCGGCGCCTTTGCAGGCGGGCCGGTCGGTCCAGGTGCCATGTGCGCGTTCGCGCCTTATGATCTGGAAAACGTGAAGTCGGTCGGCTTCGACATCGTCACCAACCGCCCGAAGGTCGCCGCCTACCGCGCCCCCGGCGCCCCGATCTCCGAATATGCCGTCGAATGCGTCGTGGACGAACTCGCCAAGACGCTTGGCATCGATCCCATCGATTTCCGCTTGAAGAACGCCGCCAAAGAGGGAACACGCACAGCCTACGGTCCGAAATTCGGCAAGATCGGCCTGATCGATACGCTGGAGGCCGCCAAGGCGCACGACCACTACCAGGCACCGCTTAAAGCCAACCCTGACCGTGGTACGGTCGGACGGGGGACGGCCTCGGGCTTCTGGTTCAATATTGGTGGCGAGACGTCGTTTGCGGTCAACGTCAACGAGGACGGCACCGTCACGGTGATCCAGGGGACGCCGGATATCGGCGGCTCGCGCGCGTCCAGTGCGCTGATGGTCGCCGAGGCGTTCGGCATCGACTATGACAAGGTTCGCCCGATGGTCGGGGATACTAACGCGCTTGGCTATACATTCCTGACCGGCGGTTCACGCGCGACGCTTTCCAACGGTGTCGCCGGACGCGAGGCGGCCAACCAGGCAATCGCCGAGATGTGCCGGCGCGTCGCCAAGATGTGGGAGATCCCCGAAGACGCGGTGAAGTGGGAGAACGGTTACGCCCTGCCCGCCGGCGAAAACGCAGGCAAATTCGAGCCGATGTCCATGGCCGAGATTGCGGCGAAGGCTGGCAAAACAGGTGGGCCCATCGCCGGCCATGCGCATATCAACGTTCAGGGTGCAGGGCCGAGCTTCGGGACACACGTCGTCGACGTCGAAGTCGACAAGGAAACGGGGCGGGTCGATATCCTCCGCTACACCGTTATTCAAGACGCCGGCAAGGCGGTGCACCCCGCTTATGTCGAAGGTCAGTTCCAGGGCGGCGCTGTTCAGGGCATCGGCTGGGCACTCAATGAGGAATATGTCTACGGCGAGGACGGCAAGCTGCAGAACCCTGGCTTTCTGGATTACCGCATACCCGTCGCTTCAGATGTTCCGATGATCGACACGGTGATCGTGGAATGCGCCAACCCCAACCACCCCTATGGCGTACGCGGCGTCGGCGAGACACCGATCGTGCCGCCCATGGCGGCGATCGCCAATGCGATCGAACAGGCGACCGGCATCCGCTTTACCGAACTGCCGATGTCCCCGCCCAAGGTCCTTAAAGCTCTGGACGATGCCAACGGCAAGTAACAAAAGATGGCCCGGATCGTGCTAACGCGAGCGCTCCGACGCTTCGCCGAAGGTGAAGCCGAGTTTGAACTCGACGTCGGCACGGTCCAGGCCCTCTTCCGCGAACTCGGCCAACGCTATCCGGCGATGAAGCCCCACCTAGAACAAGGCATCGCCGTCGCCATCGACGGCCAGATCTTCCAAGACGCCCTGTTCGAAAAAATCCCGGAGGACAGCGAAGTCCACGTCATCCCGCAAATCGCAGGCGGCTGAACGCAGCGCGTTCAGGCTGGACTTGCTGGACGAGCGACACAGGATGTCTACGGAGAGGTCGGTGTTCTCCTCGACCTTCTCCTCAGGTTATGACTTCGCATAGCCGAGACCTTGCAAGCCATTCTTGATTTCGTCGAGCGAGGTTGGATCGTCGATTGTTCCCGGCACGTTGTAGGCGTCGCCGTCGGCGATCTTGACCATGATGCCGCGCAGGATCTTGCCGGAGCGGGTTTTGGGAAGGCGGTCGACCACCGTCACCAATTTGAATGCAGCGACTGGGCCGATCTTTTCGCGCACGAGCTTGACGAGATCGGCTTTGATATCGTCGTGGCTTCGGTCACAACCGGCGTTCAGGCAGACGAAACCGAGCGGGAGCTGGCCCTTCAGTTGATCGGTGACGCCGATGACGGCACATTCGGCGACGTCGGGGTGACCGGCCAGGACTTCTTCCATGCCGCCTGTCGACAGACGATGGCCGGCGACATTGATGACGTCGTCGGTGCGCGCCATGATCGAGACGTAGCCGTCCTCATCCTTGATGCCGGCATCACCGGTTTCGTAGTAACCGGGAAAGGTGGCGAGGTAGGATCGGACGAAGCGTTCGTCCGCATTCCAGAGTGTCGGCAAGGTCCCCGGCGGAAGCGGCAGCTTGATCGCGATGGCGCCCAATTCGCCGGGGGCGACTTCCTTGCCCCCTTCGTCGAGAATCTGGATGTCGTAGCCAGGCATCGCAACGGTTGGCGAACCGAGCTTGATCGGGAGCAGTTCGATGCCGACCGGGTTGGCGGCGATCGACCAGCCGGTCTCGGTTTGCCACCAGTGATCGATCACCGGCACACCGAGTTTGTCCTGCGCCCATTCGATGGTGTCGGGATCGGCGCGTTCGCCGGCGAGGAACAGCGTCCTGAGGCCGCTCAAGTCATACTTGTCAACGAATTCGCCGCGCGAATCTTCGCGCTTGATGGCGCGGAAGGCCGTCGGGGCGGTGAACAGCGCCTTGACGTCGTGCTCGCTGATCACCCGCCAGAAGGTGCCGGCGTCCGGCGTACCGACCGGCTTGCCTTCGAACACCACCGTGGTGCAGCCGTAGATCAGTGGCGCGTAGACGATGTAACTGTGGCCGACCACCCAGCCGACGTCGGAGGCGGCCCAATAAACCTCGCCAGGCTCCATGTCGTAGATGTGCTTCATGGTCCAATTCAGCGCGACCTGATGACCCGCATTCGGACGGACGACACCTTTCGGCTGACCTGTGGTCCCGGAGGTATAGAGAATGTAAAGCGGGTCGGCGCCGCCGACCGGGACACAGGCTGCGGGTGAGATGTTTTTCTGCGCTTCATGCCAGTCGAGGTCTCTGCCTTCGATCAGCTCGGCTCTTGCCTGCTCTCGCTGATAGATGATGGTGAAGTCGAGTTTGTGCGTCGCCTGTTCGATCGCGCCATCGAGCATCGGCTTATAGGGGACGACGCGGCCAGGCTCGATGCCGCATGAAGCCGCGATGATCGCCTTGGGCTTGGCATCATCGATCCTGACGGCGAGTTCATTTGCAGCGAAACCACCGAACACGACGGAATGAACGGCGCCGATGCGCGCGCAGGCGAGCATGGCCACCACGGTCTCCGCGATCATCGGCATATAGATGATCACGCGATCACCTTTCTCGATGCCGCGCTCGACCAGTGATCCTGCGAGCGATGCGACGAGATACCTCAGCTCGGCATAGGTGATCGTTCGCTTCGTATCCGTGACCGGGCTGTCATAGATGATGGCAATCCGGTCGCCGTGGCCGCGTTCGACATGACGATCGACCGCATTCCAGCAGGTGTTGCAGACACCATCGGCGAACCAGCGATAGAAGGGAGGATTGCTGTCATCAAGCGCTTTCGACGGCGGTTTGATCCAGTCGATTGCCTTTGCTTGCTCCATCCAGAAGGATTCGGGGTCGGACTGCCAGGCTTTGTAAACATCTGCATATGTCGTCATATCAGCCGTTTCCCAGATCTTTTCTTGTCAAGCGTCGGGCTGCTGGCCCGTGAGCAGGTCGAGTACGGTCTCCACCGCTTTTAGAATATTGGTGCCCGGTCCGAAGATCGCGCCGACACCTGCGGCCGTCAAATAATCATAGTCCTGACGCGGAATGACGCCGCCGCAGACGACGTGGATATCCGCACCGTCTTGCTCCTTCAGGGCGTTGATCAGCAGTGGGGCGAGCGTCTTGTGGCCAGCAGCCTGGGAAGACACACCGATCACATGCACGTCGTTCTCGATGGCCTGACGCGCAACTTCCTCAGGTGTTTGAAAGAGCGGCCCGATATCGACATCGAAGCCCATGTCGGCAAACGCCGTCGCGATCACTTTGGAACCACGGTCATGACCGTCCTGCCCCATCTTGGCGACCAGGAGGCGGGGCCTCCTGCCTTCACTTTCGGCGAATGCGTCCACCCGCTTGCGGATTGTCTGGAATTGTTCGTCCTCGTCGAACATTGCGCCGAACACTCCGGACACCGCCTGCACGTCGGCGCGGTGTCGACCGAACGCTTTCTCCATCGCCATGGAAATCTCGCCAACGGTCGCCCTCTTGCGCGCGGCGTCGACGGCACCCGCGAGAAGATCGCCCTTGCCGCTCGACGCCATCTCCGTCAGCGCTGTCAGCACGCTGGCGCAAGCGTTCTCGTCGCGCTCCGCCCGGAGGCGTTCGAGACGCGCGACCTGAGCGTCACGGACAACCGTGTTGTCGATCTCCAGCGTCTGGAGTTCGTCCTCTTGCTCCAGTCGGTATTTGTTGACGCCAACGATCACGTCCTCGCCACGATCGACGCGCACCTGGCGGCGGGTCGCCGCTTCCTCGATTCTAAGCTTGGGCATGCCGGAGGCGACCGCCTTGGTCATGCCGCCGAGCGCATCGACCTCCTCGATCAGCGCCCAGGCCTCCTTGGCGAGTTCGTCAGTCAACGACTCGACATAGTAGGAACCGGCGAGCGGATCGACCACGTTGGTAACGCCGGTTTCATGCTGGAGGATCAGCTGCGTGTTTCTCGCTATGCGCGCGGAGAATTCCGTGGGAAGGGCGATCGCCTCATCGAAGCTGTTGGTGTGCAGTGACTGGGTGCCGCCGAGCGCTGCCGACATCGCTTCATAGGCGGTGCGCACCACATTGTTGTAAGGGTCCTGCTCCTGCAATGAGACGCCCGATGTCTGGCAGTGCGTCCTGAGCATCGAGCTTTCGGGCTTCTTCGGATTGAACTCGGCCATGATGCGCGCCCAGAGCAAACGCGCTGCCCGCAGCTTGGCCGCCTCCATGAAAAAATTCATGCCGATGCAGAAGAAGAATGAGAGACGCGGCGCAAACGCATCGACATCCAGGCCTTTGGCAAGCGCGGCCTTCACATACTCCTTGCCGTCGGCGAGCGTGAAAGCGAGTTCCTGCACCAGCGTGGCGCCCGCCTCCTGCATGTGATAGCCGGAGATCGAGATCGAGTTGAAACGCGGCATGTGTTCTGCCGTGTAGCCGATGATGTCCGCGACAATGCGCATGGAGGGCTCGGGCGGGTAGATATAAGTGTTCCTGACCATGAACTCTTTCAGAATGTCGTTCTGAATGGTCCCGGACAGCTCTTGGGATGGAACACCCTGTTCCTCACCGGCGACGATAAAGTTGGCGAGAACGGGGATGACAGCGCCATTCATCGTCATGGAAACGGACATCTCGTCGAGCGGGATTCCGTCAAAGAGGATCTTCATGTCCTCGACGCTGTCGATCGCCACGCCCGCCTTGCCGACATCGCCGACCACGCGCGGATGATCGCTGTCATAGCCACGATGGGTTACGAGATCGAAAGCGACAGACAAACCCTTCTGGCCGGCGGCCAGCGCCTTACGGTAGAACGCGTTGCTCTCTTCTGCGGTCGAGAAGCCGGCATATTGGCGGATGGTCCAGGGGCGCCCCGCATACATGGTCGCCTTCGGACCACGAAGATAGGGCGCTTCGCCCGGCAAGTTTTCGAGATGCTGGATGCGATCCAGATCGTGACTTGTATAGAGTGGCTTGATGGCAATACCTTCGGGCGTCTGCCAGACAAGCTCTTCCGGCGAGCGGCCTTTGCCTTCCTTGGTCGCGCGCTCATGCCATTCATCGAGCGCCTTTTTCCGATCCGACTTTTGGTTAGCCATGGGGGCAGACCTCACTCGAATTCCATGATGACAGCATCGACGGCGAGGCTCTCGCCTTCCTTGGCCGGGATCAATTTCACCGTCGCCTTGCGCTCGGCCCGAAGCACGTTCTCCATCTTCATGGCTTCGATCGTAGCGAGCGGCTGGCCGTCCTCGACCACCTCGCCTTCCTTAACCGCAATCTGTCTGACCATACCCGGCATCGGGCAAATCAGGAACTTGGAAAGATCGGGCTTCGGCTTTTCGATCATGTGGCGCGCAAGCTCGGATGCCCGCGGCGTACGCACCACGACATCAACCTCTGCGCCACGATAACGAAGGCGCCAGCCCTCAGGTCTCGGCGCGACTTTGAGGACGACGGATCGAACGTCGACTTCAGGTCGAACGTCGACATCGGCTTTTGACAGTGTCTGCCCTGGCACCCAATCGACGCTCAGATGCAGAACGGGCCCGCCGTCGATCGATGCAGCCCAGCCGCGATCACCGTGATCGAGTTGCACCGCGAATTCACTTCTGCCGACCTTGACCACCCAATCCCGGTTCAGTTTGCGCTGGTGATTGGCAAGCACGCCTGAGACTTCCGTCTCGCGTTGCTGAGCAATCATGTGCATGACCGTTGCGATCGCAGCCACCGATGATGCCATTTCATCAGTAAGATCAACGCCAGAGAAACCTTCGGGATATTCCTCTTCGATGAACGCGGTGCTGATATTGCCGGACTGCCAGCGCGGATGGTTCATCACGGCCTGTAGGAACGGCACATTGTGGCCGATGCCCTCGATCTCGAAGCGGTCAAGAGCATCCCGCATCTTGTCGATCGCGGCAGCACGATCCGGCCCGGAGGTGCAGAGCTTGGCGATCATCGGATCATAGAACATCGAGATCTCGCCGCCCTCTTCGACACCAGTGTCATTCCTGATGGCGCGGCCATCGGCGTCGATGCCTTCTGCAGGCGGGCGATATCTTGTGAGCCTGCCGATCGAGGGGAGGAAGTTGCGGTAGGGATCCTCGGCGTAGATACGGCTCTCGATCGCCCAACCGTCAATCCTGACGTCGTCCTGGCTGAAGGCGAGAGGTTCACCTGCCGCGACTTTGATCATCTCTTCGACGAGATCAACTGAAGTAATCATCTCGGTCACGGGGTGCTCGACCTGCAAGCGCGTGTTCATCTCAAGAAAATAGAAATTACGTTCGGCGTCGACAATGAATTCAACGGTGCCGGCGGAATGATAGCCGACGGCTTTCGCGAGAGCGACCGACTGCTCGCCCATATGCCGGCGCGTCGCCTCATCGAGGAAAGGCGACGGCGCTTCTTCAATAACCTTTTGGTTGCGGCGCTGAATCGAACATTCACGCTCGTTCAAGTAAACGCATCGGCCGTGCCGATCGCCGAGGATCTGGATTTCGATATGACGGGGCGTGGTGATGAACTTTTCGATGAAAATGCGATCGTCGCCGAAACTGGAGGCTGCTTCGGACTTCGAGCGTTCGAAGCCTTCGTGCGCACCGTCATCGTCATGAGCAATGCGCATGCCTTTGCCACCGCCGCCGGCGGATGCCTTGATCATCACGGGATAGCCGATTTCACCGGCGATCCTGGCCGCTTCATCAGCATTGGCGACCAGGCCCATATAGCCGGGAACGGTGGACACGCCGGCTTCCGCTGCGATCTTCTTGGACGTGATCTTGTCGCCCATCGCCTCGATCGCCGCCACGGGCGGGCCGATGAAGGCTACGCCCGCCGCGTCGAGCGCTTGAGCAAAATTCGGGTTCTCGGACAGGAAGCCATAGCCTGGATGCACGGCTTCGGCGCCTGTCTTCCGGATCGCCTCCATGATCTTGTCGATGACGATGTAGGATTCTGAAGCTGGCGGCGGGCCGATAGGGACGGCCTCGTCGGCCATGCGCACGTGAACCGCGTCGACATCGGCATCGGAATAGACGGCGACCGTACCGATGCCCATCTTCTTTGCCGATTTGATCACCCGGCAGGCGATCTCACCGCGATTAGCGATCAGGATTTTTTTGAACATGATCCGGAACTCAATCTTCCCATCATTCCTTACTCGGCCGCCCCCGCATCTCCGGCCCCAAGTTCGCCCTACCCCGGTCGGGGTTAGAGCGGGATGTTATCGTGTTTCTTTTTTGGATTTTCGACATGCTTGTTGCGAAGCGTGGCTAGTGCTGCGGCAACGCGCTTTCGGGTGGAGCGCGGCCTGATCACGTCATCAATAAAACCGCGTTCGGCAGCGACGAAAGGATTGGCGAAACGGTCCTCATATTCTTTAGTGCGCGCCGCGATTTTGTCGGGGTCATCGAGTTCGGAGCGGTAGAGGATCTCGACGGCACCCTTGGCCCCCATGACCGCGACCTCGGCGCTCGGCCAAGCGTAGTTGATGTCGCCTCTGAGATGCTTCGAGCTCATAACATCATAGGCGCCACCATAGGCTTTTCTGGTAATCACCGTCACTTTCGGCACGGTCGCTTCGGCGAAAGCGAAGAGGAGTTTTGCGCCATGCTTGATGATGCCGCCATATTCCTGGGCGGTGCCAGGCATGAAGCCCGGCACGTCGACGAAGGTCAGGATCGGGATATTGAAAGCATCGCAAAAACGGACGAAGCGGGCGGCCTTTCGCGAACTATCGATATCAAGGCAGCCAGCGAGCACCATCGGCTGATTGGCGACCACGCCGACCGTCGAGCCTTCGATGCGCAGAAAGCCGGTGATGATGTTCTTGGCGAAATCCGCCTGCAGCTCGAAGAAGTCGCCTTCATCCGCCACCTTGCCGATGAGCTCATGCATGTCATAGGGCTTGTTGGGATTGTCAGGGATCAGGCTGTCGAGCGATTTGTCGATGCGGCTGGGATCATCGAAAAACGGTCGGCTCGGTGGTTTTTCACGACTGCTGAGCGGCATGAAGTCGAAGAGGCGCCGGACCTGCACGAGGGTTTCGACGTCATTGTCAAATGCGCCATCGGCGACCGAGGATTTGGTGGTATGGGTGGAGGCCCCGCCAAGCTCTTCTTGCGTGACGATCTCGTTCGTCACCGTCTTCACCACCTCGGGGCCGGTGACAAACATGTAGGAGCTGTCTTTGACCATAAAGATGAAGTCGGTCATCGCCGGCGAATAGACGGCGCCACCGGCGCACGGTCCCATGATGACGGAAATTTGCGGGACGACGCCGGAGGCCGTGACGTTGCGCAGGAACACATCCGCATAGCCGGCGAGCGAGTCGACACCTTCTTGAATGCGCGCACCGCCCGAATCGTTCAAGCCGATGACGGGAGCGCCGTTGCGCACGGCCATGTCCATGACCTTGCAAATCTTCTGCGCATGGGTCTCGGAGAGCGAGCCGCCGAAGACGGTGAAGTCCTGGCTGAATACATAGACAAGGCGGCCGTTGATCGTGCCTTGTCCGGTCACCACACCGTCGCCGGCGATGGTTTGCTCACCCATGCCGAACTCGGCGCAGCGGTGGGTGACGAACATGTCAAATTCCTCGAACGACTCCTGATCGAGCAGCAACTCAATACGCTCGCGCGCGGTCAGCCGACCACGTGCATGCTGACGCTCCACCCGCGCCGCGCCACCGCCTCGACGCGCCTCCTGTCGCCGGTCGTCGAGCTGTTCGAGTATATGCCTCATCGCATCGCTTCCCTTGACCGCCCTGCGTACATACCCTCGTCTCTATCGAGCCCCAGGCGTATCCCGCGCGCAAGCGGTACTTATGTTCATGAGCGACACCATAGGTGAACAGAATTCGTCTCGGAAGGTCTAAACCGAAGGTGTTCTCAATCTCGGCTGCTTAGAGGCGGTCACCGCCGGGGAAATACTAACTTTTGTCAGCATAATTCGCGACTTGACCACTCAACCATAACGAGGATTTTTGTGCGCAGGCTGCGCCGTATTCAGGCAGACAGAGTCCTGCCTTCGCCCGTCTCATGCGTCAATGAGCCTCTGGCGCATGTTCTCGATCGCCTTCTCATCCCGGCGCTCGGCGGTGCTAAGCTGGATGTCGACGGTGCGTTCGACGCTGGTCGGTGACTTCGTAAGAAAGACGATCCGATCGGCGAGCGTTATCGCCTCGCGCAGGCTGTGGGTCACGAAGACGACGGCCGCTGGGTGCAGGGCCAGTGTGTCGAGCAGGAGAAAATGCAGCCGAACGGCCGTCGGCTCATCCAGCGAAACGAAGGGCTCGTCCATGAGCAGAACGCGCGGCTTGATGATGAAAGCGCGGGCAAGCGCCACCCGCCTTGCCATGCCGAGCGACAGACGATTGGCGAAAACGCCGCGCACGTCACGGAGCCCCATCTCATCGAGCCAGTGATCGATCAACGGTTCGGCATCGATGCCGCCATCTAGCACTAGTTTCAGATTATCCTCGACCGTCAACCAGGGCAGAAGGCGCGGTTCTTGAAAGACGTAAGCGATGCGATCATCTGGCTTGCGATCGATCTCGCCTTCAAAGTCCTGATCCACCCCGGCGAGCAAGTTCAGGATAGTGGTCTTGCCGCAGCCGCTTGGCCCGAACAGCGCGACGAAGCCGTTCTCGGGCACATCAAGCGTGACGCTCTGCACCACATGCTTCGGCGGCGCGTCGCCCACCGCAGGAAAACGCTTGCCCTCTAATCTGGCTCTAAGTGCATAAGTCATGCCGGTCCTGCTAGGACCGCCGCCAGCGGGTGACATGGCGTTCGAGCGGCATCATGAGGGTCCATTCGATCAGGAGGATGACGATGGTGAAAGCGAGGGCGTAAGCGAGGATTTTGTCGACGTCGAAATTCGCGAAATATTCGAAAATCTTGAAGCCGATGCCGCTGGAGCGGCCAAGCAGTTCGGTGACCAGAACGATCTTCCAGATCAAGGCGAGACCGGAGCGCGCCGCGGCGGCGAGATAAGGGAAGAGCTGGGGGAGGATGACTTTCGTGAAGGTTTTTCGCCTGCCGATACGAAAACTTGCCGCCATTTCCAGAAGGCTCGGATCGAGGGCGCGCGCGCCTTCTCGGACGGTGACGACGACATTCGGAATCTTGTTGAGTGCGACCGCGACGACCACGGCGGTCTCGACCAACCCGATCCAGATGTAGCAGAGCACGATGATCACCAGCGCCGGCATGTTCAAGAAGAACACCAGCCAGGCATGGCCGATCTGATCCAGGAGCGGCAGCCGGCCCATGGCAAAGCCCAGTGCCGTGCCGATCACCATGGCAATGACAAAGCTCGCGATCACGCGAAGCAGGGTGACGCTGAGATGATAGGGCAGATCACCCTTCGCCGTTTCTTCGACGATACGCTGCATTACCTGAAAGGGCGTCGGCAGGCGGCGCGGGTCGTCGGCGATGAAAGCGGCAATCTGCCAGGCCAGCAGCAGAAGGATGATCGACAGGGCCGCCCAGAAGACGGCTTGCCAGAGCGCCGCGCGGTCGGCCGCGCCGCCGCCCTCCGTTTCTCTCATTCCGGCATCGATACCGACGGCCACGCGCCCGTGCGCCTAGTAGGTGACGTTCGGCCAGAATGTCCCTTCGACCAGCACCGGTGAGGGGCCAACCAGCTCCTCGCCGCCGAGTTTACCCATGAGCTCATAGAGCTGCGCCGCATCCGCGCGCTCGATCTCGCCCCAGCTCAGCGGAATGCCTTCCTGGAAGCGGGCTTTCAGCGTCTCGAGTGTGGTGTCATCGGCCGCTTTGGTTTTTTCGCGCAGGCGCTCCCACTCCTCATCGGTCTGCATCAGCGCCTTGGCCGCGCGGGAAGCGTCGGCGAACGCCTCGATCAGATCCGCGTTTTCGTTGGCGAACTCTTCGCGGAAGACATAGCCGAGCTGCGGCACGTCGCTTGTGATGCCGAGTTCCTCTGTCGCTTCGTTGACGCCAAGGAGGCGATTATAGCCCTTCGCTTCGAGGCGTGCGCAGAAGTGCCAGTAGTTAAGGACCGCGTCGAGTTCGCCGGTCTCGACTTTCTCGTTCAGGAGCGGTGGAGCGCCGAAGATCGCTTCGACCTCGTCGGCGAGATCGATGCCATGCCGCTCCTTGGCGACCGCCTGGACCATCAGCCAGCTCTTGTCGAGCTCACCGCCGGCGACGCCGATCTTCTTGCCCTTCAAGTCTTCGAGGCTTTGAATGTCGCTTTCAGGCGGCGTCATCAAGGCGCCGACCGTGCTCGAATAGGGGATGAAGACGAACTTCTCGCCCTCGGCGCGCTGACGTGACACCCAAAACCAGTCGGAGACGATGCCGTCGACGGCATCGCCCTGGAGCGCGACTTTCGTCGCCTGACCACCGGCAAAGCCCTCGACCGCAAGCGTGAAGCTGCGTTCTTCATCCAGGCCATTGGTCTTGATCACGTCAAGTTCCCAATTGACCGTGCCGAAGCCCAGGACCCCCAGGCGCAATACGCCGATGTTCTCGGCTGCGGCTCTCACCTGCCCTGGAAGGGCAGCCACGATTGAAGCCACAATCACCGTGGCGAGCAGCCACCGTCTATCGAACATCCCTCACCTCCCGTTTTCTTGGGCATGTGCACCGAGACCACAACCTAGCCTGTTGCCCCGGGTATCGCAAAGGGCGGATGAATGATCAGGTGCAGACGGCCCGATTGGTTCACATGCCCGGGTTTTCATCGATGGTGCCGATGATCGTCTGATCGAAGTCGATCGACGCCCCCGTCAGAAGGCCGCTTTCGGAGGAGGCCATGAAGGCGACGGCACGCGCCACGTCATCCACCTCGATCAGTCGACCGAAGGGTTGCGCCTTGCTCGCGATCTCCAGCCAATTCTCCGGCCTGGAGTGGACTTCAGTCTGCACGATGTGCTCACGCGGGGTGTTGGTCCACCCGATGTTGAGGGTGTTGATCCGGATGCGATCATGCTTGACGGCATTGGCGACGGCGCGGGTCATCGTCATCAGAGCCCCCTTCGAGCTCGAATAGGGGATCAGGAAGGGCGGCCCGCCATGGGCCACGATCGTGCCGATGTTGACGATCGTGCCCTCAATTTTGTGGCGGCGCATGACCTCGATGGCGCGCTGGCTCATGAAGAACTGGATCTTGACGTTCAGGTTGAAAAGCTTATCCCAGACCTCCTCGGTCGTGTTTTCGATCGAACCTCGATCGGTGGCAGCGGCGCAATTGACGAGGCTGTCCAACCGTCCGAATGTTTTCTCGGCCTGATCGATGACGGCGCGGCCGTCTGCGATTTGTTCCAGGTCAGCCTGGACAAAGATGGTCTTCGTACCGACATCCGAGAGCTCCTTCGCGATCGCTTCGCCGCGCTCCGTATTGCGGCCGCAGATCACCAGCCCCTCGGCGCCACGCCCTGCAAACAGTCGCGCAACACCTTCACCAAGCCCCTGCGTGCCACCGGTGATAACCGCCACCTTGCCCTGGAAACCGCGGGCTTCTCCATTCGCGCTCATCGTCCCCTCCCCTGGTCATTCGCTCCGGCCCCCATCGTCGGTGAAGGTCTCCCGTTTTGGCAAGGGGGAGGATCAGAGATCGATCGGCACACCTTCCCTCACCGATCGCTCGGCGGCAGCCCCCATGACGACCGCACGGAGCCCGTCCGCAACGGTGACTTCCGGGGGCCCGCCTTCCCGGATCATGCGAAGGAAGCGCTCATGCTGGAAGAAGGTGGCGCCGTTGTGATGGCCGAGTTCCAGAAGCTCGGGATCAACGGGCACGGTCTCCCGCATTAGCGGAAGGGAAAGGCCCATGCGCTCGACGGGCTGACGTTCACCGATCGTCAGCGTCGATGAGGGAATGCCGCATTCCACCTTGCCCTTATCGCCGATGGCAGCGATTTCCTCCTGATCCCTGCTCGCCTCGGCAAACATGCAGAGGTCGAGCATGGCGCGAACCCCGTTATCGAAATCCACGACCACATAGGCGTTGTCCAGGATATCCGGCGTCTCGCCGTCAATGCTCTCCTCCAGGTGGTTCACGTCCTGCCCGCCGGAGGCGTAGATGCGTTTGGGCTCGGCATCGACGATCAGGTGCATGAGGTCGAAGAAGTGGCAGCATTTCTCGACGAGCGTACCGCCGGATGTTCGAGAAAACCGGTTCCAGTTGCCGACTTTCCGAAGGAAAGGAAAGCGGTGCTCGCGAACTGAGAGCATGCGCAGCCGGCCGACCGTGCCGTCTTTCACCTCTTCGATGAGCCGGGCGATCGCCGGCATATAGCGATATTCCATCGCCACCCAGACCGCCGAGCCCCGATCGCGGGCCAGCGCATAGATGTGCTCGGCGTCGGCAACGTTTGAGCAAAGCGGCTTTTCCACCATGATCGGCAGATCGGTTTCCATCGCGCTAAGAAGGACATCGTGATGAGTATGGTTGGGACTGGCGATGATCAGTGCGTCGGCGAGGTCAGCACCGAGGAGATCTTCATGATGGGAGAAGGCCTCGGCACCGGCGAGCATCGCCGCATGTTCGCGCATGGTCGGATCGGGATCGGCGACCGCGGTCACGGTGGCGCCTTCCAAATGGTTCAGAAATCGGATGTGTTCCTGGCCCATCATGCCGGAGCCGATGATCGCGTAGCGCAACGTCATATTGTCATCCGAAAGGGTTCTCGTTGTTTGGGCACCATGTCCATTCTGTCATGCGGTTAGGTGCCACGCCCTCTCTGTTCTGAAAAGAAAAAACTAGTGGTGCGACCACAACGGATGGCTCACTCGGAACTAAGCCTAACGTGTTGAATATAAATGATCACCATTTGATCACATGGGAGGCAAATGATGTGGTCACACCACTGGGTAGCGCCGTTGGCATCTCCCCTGCCCGCTTCAACCAGGCCATGCAATGTGCGCTCGGGACGTTCAAGAGCAAGGCCAGAACCCCTTGTTTACGCTTCGGTGGGTTGCCGTTCACAGCACCTAGTCCACCTATCAAGGTGGCATCAACATTATGACTGTTGGTTACGATGGCTGGAGAAAAGCAAGTTTGCTGGCCGCCGGGCGATGGGCAACCGATCTGCGAGATGGGCATGGGTGATAACGGTGAAAGATTGAGAGGGCATTCAGTGCTGGCGAAATCGGAACGCGCAATGATCGAGGCCGGCGGAGACTGGCCAGGCGATGATATGCAGCCGCGCCGGGAAAGCCAGCTTCGTGAGTAGTTGGCAGGGAGGCACTGCAGTCGCCGACATGACATTGGCGAATGCCCGTCTCGTGCTGGCAGACGAGGTTGTTACCGGCAGCCTCAAGTCCGCAGGTGGCAGGATTTCGGCGATCGACACGGGCAGAGGCGTTTCAAACGGAGCCGTTGATCTTGATGGCGACTTTTTGATCCCCGGCCTCATCGATCTGCACACCGACAATCTGGAAAAGCACCATCAGCCCAGAAAGGGTGTTCTCTGGGATCCTGTCATGTCGGCGATCAGCCATGACGCTCAGGTGATCGCGGCCGGTGTGACGACGGTGTTTGACAGCCTTACCTTGGGGGCTGCTGCCGGCTGGAACAGCCGAGCAGAGATGATTATACCGATGATCGGCGGCCTCGACGAAGCCCATGGGCAAGGCCTGCTGCGCGCGGATCACCTCCTGCATCTCCGCTGCGAGGTGACCCATCCGGATATCGCACCGATCGTCGAGGAGCATATCGATCATGCGCTCGTGCGCTTCATCTCGTTGATGGATCACGCACCGGGCGATCGGCAAAGTCCTGATATCGAGCGCTATCGGCGCTTCTACAGGCCGGCTTTCGGTCATGACGAGGCGGTGCTCGATCGGCATATCAAAGACCTCATGACCAGGTCGGCGACCATCGGTCCAGGCAATCGCCAATCGCTCGCCGCTCTTTGCAAAGACCGCGGCTTGCCGCTTGCGAGCCACGACGATGCCAGCCCGGCCCATATCGACGAGGCTTTCGAGCTTGGCTGTGTGGTCACCGAATTTCCAACGACCTTCGAAGCGGCGACCGCAGCCAGCGCCAGCGGCTTGCAGGTCCTGATGGGTGCGCCCAACCTTATTCGCGGCGGCTCCCACTCAGGCAATGTGGCCGCCGGCGATCTCGCACGTTCCGGCCATCTGGATTTGCTGGCTTCGGACTATATCCCGAGCAGCATGCTGGCCGCTGCATTCCTGCTGGCGAAACCGCCCTTCGATTGGTCTCTGCCACAAGCCATCCAATGCGTAACCAGGGAACCGGCAAAAGCAGCTGGCCTTGACGCCGAGCGCGGCGAGATCGCGGAAGGCTACAGAGCCGATCTCGTGCGCGTGAGGGTCATCAATGATCGGCCCATCCTGCGCGCGGTCTGGCGAAACAGCATCCGGGTCTTTTAAGTCGACGACTTCGAAACGGCTCGAGCAGGGCTTTTACGACAGCACAATCGACCAGATCAATATCACATCGAGCCAGGGACCGACCCGCGACGGCCGCTGTGCATTGAGGCGAACATGCAAGATCGCTAACATGGTCAATGAAGAATAAATCAAGAATGGGAGGCACGAACGATGCAAAGGCTTCGATTGGGTTTAGCGGGCACCGTGTCCGCTGCTGCGATTGCCGTTTTTTTTCACACAAGCATAGCGATGGCCGACGGCCACACGGCCGTCACTATCGTCCTCTCGGAAGAACTGGATCTGGTCGAACCCTGCCAGGCGACCCGTTCGAATATCGGTCGGGTAATCAAGCAGAATGTCGTCGAAACGATGACCGAAATTAACCCGACCAGCGGCGAAATCACGCCGAGGCTGGCCACGACCTGGGAGCAGGTCGACGACTTGACCTGGCGGTTCAGTCTGCGCGACGGCATCGCATTCCATGATGGCGCGCCTTTCAACGCGGAAGCCGTGATCTACGCGATCGAGCGGACGATGGACGAGACGCTGGATTGCGAAGTACGAACCAAATTCTTCGGCAACATCGCGCTCTCCCCGACTGCCGTCGATGATCTGACGATCGATATCAAAACGGACAGCCCCGTACCGATCCTGCCGACCATGATGGGCACGTTTCCGATCATGTCGCCGAACACGCCGAACGGCGAACCGACGCGTGATCCTGTGGGCACCGGCCCTTACATCTTCGACAATTGGGCACCTGGCGAAAACATAACGCTCGTGAGAAACGCCGACTATTGGGGCGAACAGCCGGCCGTGGAGAAGGCGACCTATGTCTGGCGAAGCGAGAGTGCCGTGCGTGCCGCGATGATCTCGGCGGGCGAGGCCGATATCGCTCCCAATATCGCCGTGCAGGATGCGACCGATCCGGCAATGGACTTCAGCTATCCGAATTCGGAAACATCGCGCCTGCGCATCGATACCACCATCCCGCCGCTCGATGACGTCCGCGTCCGGAAGGCGCTCAACCTCGCTTTCGATCGCGACGCCGTGCGCGGCACCATCTTCAGCGCCGACGTCATTCCGGCAACCCAGCTCGTCGTGCCCAGCATCAACGGCCACAATCCAGAACTCGAGGTCTGGCCCGCCGATCCTGCGGAGGCGAAGCGGCTTCTCGATGAGGCGCGCGCCGACGGCGTTCCTGTTGATGACGAGATTACGCTTCTAGGGCGAATCAATATCTACCCGAACGCCACCGAGATCATGGAAGTGCTGCTCAGCATGTATCAGGAGGTCGGGCTCAACGTGAAGCTGCAGATGATGGAAGTGGCTGAGTGGGTCGACATCCTGACCAAGCCCTATGCCGAGGATCGCGGACCTGTGGTGCAGCAGAGCCAGCACGACAACAACAATGGCGATGCCGTCTTCACCGTCTACAACAAATATCACTCGGAGGGTGCCCAATCGACGATCGCCGATCCCGCTCTGGACGATGTCATCGTCCAGGCTGGCGAGGCCACGGGCGACGAGCGCCAGGCACTCTTTCAGGATGCGTTCCGCATCATCAATGACGAGGTCATTGCCGACGTGCCGATGTTTCATATGGTCGGCTACACCCGGGTCGGCTCGAGGGTGAGCTTCCAACCGGACATCTCGACCAACAGCGAGCTGCATCTCGCCAAGATCAGCTTTAAGTAAGCGAAGCCGACGCGGTCCGGTTTCGGCCGGGCCGCTCGCTTCAGCGAAAGCCGAAAACGGTGGGCCCCTATCTTAGACGGCGAGCACTGCACAGCCTGTTCTCGCTTGCAGGCCTGATCATCCTGGTCTTTTTCCTGGCGCGCCTGACCGGTGATCCAACCAATCTTTTTCTGCCGATCGATGCATCAGTCGAAACCCGCCAGGAGTTTGCCGAGCGTCATGGTTTCGATGATCCACTCATCATCCA
Organism: Geminicoccaceae bacterium; assembly: GCA_051010395.1. Lineage (GTDB taxonomy): Bacteria > Pseudomonadota > Alphaproteobacteria > Geminicoccales > Geminicoccaceae > JANQPX01. The sequence continues at coordinate 31,327 of JBPCVQ010000469.1, forward strand.
GTTCGGGCGCTTCGTTCAAGGCTTGATACAGCTCGACTTCGGTGAATCGATCCGTCAGCGCCGCCCGGCAATCGACGTGGCGCTCGAAGCCTTCCCGACCACGCTCACGCTCGCCTTCGTCGCCATGACGATTGTGGTATCTCTGGCCCTCGTGATCGGCGCACTCGCCGCCTACCGGCCGCATGGCGTCTTCGATCGCCTCTCCAGCCTGACATCGCTCACTGGCGCCAGCGCGCCCGATTTCTGGGTCGCGATCATGGCGATTCTATTCTTCGCGGTGGCGCTGGGCTGGCTGCCGACCTCCGGCACCGGTACGATCTGGCATTGGGTCCTGCCGATCGCGGTGCTCGCAATCCGGCCGCTCGGCCTGCTGGTCCAGGTCGTGCGCGGCGCGATGATCACCGCCCTGTCGTCAGCTTATGTCAAAACCGCCCGCGCGAAGGGGGTGCGCGAGCGCATGGTGATCTTCGTTCACGCGCTGCGCAACGCGATGCTGCCGGTGATCACCGTCGCAGGCGATCAGGCGACCAGTATCGTCAACGGTGCAGTGATCGTCGAGACCATCTTCGGCTTTCCCGGCATCGGCAAGCTGATGATCGACGCGGTGCTGCAGCGCGATTTCGCCGTGCTCCAGGCCGCCGTGCTGGTCACGGCCGTTGCGATTTTCCTGATGAACATCCTGATCGACATCGCCTATGCGATGCTCGATCCGCGCATTCGGCACGCCTGATGGCAGGCGGGCCGATATTTGACGCGGAGACACTGCCACCGGTCGAGCGGCCCTGGCGTCAGATCCTGCTGTTGCTATGGCGGGACAAGTTCGCGCTCACTGCTGCCTTTTTTCTGATGATATTGGTGATCTGCGCCCTGTTCGGGCCAGCCCTTCTCGGTGAGATCGCCACCAAAATGGATTTGAAGCAGCGCAACGCACCGCCATTGGAATGGAACCGCGGCTGGCTTTACATTCTTGGCGCGGATGCACTGGGCAGAAGCATTCTGGCCCGCCTGATCGTCGCCGCACAGAATACGCTCGCGGTTGCCGCTGCTGCCGTCGCCGTCGCGATGATCATCGGTGGTACGCTTGGCCTCATCGCCGGTTACGCCGGCGGCTGGGTCGGCAATGTGATCATGCGCCTCGCCGACATCGTGATGAGTTTCCCATCGCTGCTGATGGCCGTCGTGGTGCTCTACATGTTCGAGCCCAGGGTCGCGAACCTGGTGCTCGTGCTGGCGCTCACCCGCATTCCGCTTTATCTGCGAACATCGCGCGCCGAAGTGCTTGAAGTGCGCGAGCGCATGTTCGTCAGTGCTGCTCGCGTCATGGGGGCGAGCCAGACGCGCATCATGATCAGACATATCGCTCCGATCGTCCTGCCGACCCTGATTACCGTCGCCACGCTCGACTTCGCTTTCGTCATGCTTGCCGAGTCGGCCCTCTCTTTCCTCGGTATCGGCATCCAACCGCCGGAGATCACCTGGGGACTGATGGTGGCGCAGGGGCGAAATTATCTGGCGACGGCCTGGTGGCTCGCCTTTTGGCCGGGCCTTGCCATCATGCTCACCACCATGGCGTTGAACCTTCTGGCGAGCTGGGTGCGTATCGCCACCGATCCGGAACAGCGCTGGCGCCTCGAAATCTCAGCCGAGCGCACGCCGCTTGTCGAGCGATGAGCGGCCACTTGCTCGAGATTCAGGATCTCGCGGTCGAGTTCCACACGGCCGCCGGCACGGTGCAGGCGGTTGAAGGTATCGACTTTCACCTTGATCAGAGAGAAACCCTGGCGATCCTCGGCGAGAGCGGTTCCGGCAAGAGCGTCTCCGCGGCAGCGATCATGAACCTGATCGACACGCCCCCCGGCTACATCACGTCAGGCCGCGTTCTGTTCCACGGCGAGGACCTGTTCGCGATGCCGGCCGAGCGTCGCCGTGAGATCAACGGCAAGAAAATCGCCATGATCTTTCAGGACACGCTCGCCCATCTGAACCCGGTCTACAGCGTCGGCTGGCAAATCGCGGAAACGTTCCGGGCGCACGACAGAGGCGCGTCGACGGCGAGGCAGGAAACGATCAACCTGCTCGACCGCGTTGGTATTCCCGCCCCTGAACGCCGTGTTGATGACTACCCGCATCAGTTCTCCGGCGGCCAGCGCCAGCGTGTAATGATCGCGATGGCGCTGGCCTTTCGCCCGGACGTCCTGATCGCGGATGAGCCGACGACCGCCCTCGATGTCACGGTGCAGGCGCAGATTTTGCAGCTGCTCAAGGACCTTCAGGACGAGACCGGCATGGGCCTGATCCTGATCACCCATGATCTCGGCGTCGTCGCGGAGGTCGCCGATCGGGTCGCCGTGATGAACAAAGGACAGATCGTCGAGACCGGCCCGGTCAGACAGATCTTTCACCAGCCACGACACGCCTACACTCAACGACTCATCGCCGCGATCCCAGGGGCGCGTGGCGCGCCAGCCGTTACTCTGGAAACCGAGGAACTGCGTCCAGGGCCGTCGGCGCTTCTTTCCGTGCGCGATTTGGCCAAGCATTACGAGATCACGGAAGGCCTGCTACGCAGATCGACCGGCGAGATGGTGCGCGCTGTGGATGGCGTCAGTTTCGACCTGGGCGCTGGCGAGACGCTCGGTATCGTCGGCGAATCCGGGTCGGGAAAATCGACGCTGGCGCGAACGCTTCTTCGACTGGAGGAGCCGACCAGCGGCGAGGCCACTTTTCGGGGACAGGATATCTTCACGCTGTCGCCGAGCAACCTGTTCGCCTTTCGGCGAAAGGTGCAAGTCGTCTTTCAAGATCCCTATGCTTCTCTCAACCCGCGCATGACGGTTGCGCAAATCGTTGCCGAGCCCTGGGCCATCCACCCTGATGTCTTGCCGAAGCATCAGTGGAACGACAGGATCGCCTCGCTGCTGCTGCAGGTTGGGCTGCATCCGGAACATGCGCGCCGTTACCCGCATCAATTTTCCGGCGGTCAGCGGCAGCGCATCGCGATCGCCCGAGCCTTGGCGCTCGAGCCGGAAATCATCATCTGCGACGAGGCGGTCTCCGCCCTCGACGTCTCCATTCAAGCTCAGGTGATCAGGTTGCTTACCGGCCTTCGGGACGCGCTCGGCCTCGCCTATATCTTCATCGCCCATGACCTCCCCGTTGTCAGCGACTTCGCCGATCGGGTGCTCGTCATGAAGCAGGGCGAAATCGTCGAGCAGGGAGAGACGGCCCAGATCTTCAACCAGCCCACGCACCCCTATACACAGGGCCTCCTTGCAGCCAGCCCGATCGCGGATCCCGATCGGCGAACGCTCTCCTAAGCGGCAGACATCACAGCCGTCGATGCGAAATGTCCCGGCGAACGGTCATATCGATAGGTGCAACCGGATTTCTCTTGCACTGGTGTGCTGAAGACGTAACGTACACATACTGTATACGATCTTCCGGAGACAGTGATGGCGGAGCGGCGAGAGACGCGGAGACGGGGGCGTGAAGCGCGTCGCGATCTGAGAACGGCACCCCGCCACGACATGCTCCCGGGCCTCAGGCGCAACCTGCCGCTCGTCGAACCGATGACGACGGAGCAGGTTCAGAAGATCGACAAGGCGTCGATGGATATTCTGGAAGACGTCGGCGTCGTCTTTCGCGATCCTGTAGCACTGGAAGATTGGACGCGCGCTGGCGCCGATGTCCGAGGCGAACGGGTGCATCTCGATCGTTTCATGATCAGGGAATTGATGGCCTCGATCCCCGCTGACATCACCTTGTACGCTCGCGATCCGAAGAAAACAGTGAAGGTTGGTGGCCCTGCCGCCATTTTCGTGCCGATGACCGGCGCTCCTTATCTCCGTGATCTCGAAGACGAACGCAGGGCGCCGACCCTCGACGATCTCGCGATGTTTCACAAACTCGCCCATATGGCGCCATCCCTGCATTCCACGGCCCATCATATCGTCGAACCGATGGATCATCCGGTCGCGCACCGCCATCTGCGCATCACCTATTCCTCGATGAAATATTCCGACAAGACCTTCATGGGCATGACCACCTCCGGCAAGAACGCCGAGGATGTCTTGGACATGTGCGCCGTCCTGTTCGGCGCTGATTTTATGGAGGACCACGCGGTGGTCACCGGTAACTGCAACGGCAACTCGCCGCTGGTCTGGGATGCCACCATGCTCGGCGCGATGCGTGCTTTTTGCAGGCGCAATCAGCCGGTTCTCTGCTCGCCCTTCGTGCTCGGCGGGGCCAACACGCCGGCGTCGACCGCGCCCGCTGTTGCGCAGCTCAATGCAGAGGCGCTTTCAGCGCTCGCCTATACCCAGGTCATCCGCAAGGGAGCGCCCGCGATCTACGGCCATTACCTGTCGACGGTCTCGATGCAGTCCGGTGCGCCGATGGCGGGTACGCCGGAGATCAGCCTGATGAACTTCATGATCGGCCAGATGGCCAGGCATTACGATGTGCCCTGGCGCACCTCGAACACCCTTGGCGGGGCGAAGACATTCGATGCCCAGGCTGGCTATGAGAGTGCGACCACCATGATGGCGGTGCTGATGTCGGGTGCTAACTATCTCTGGCATTCCGCCGGCTGGAGCGAGGCCGGCATGCATTGCTCGGTTGCCAAATTCATGGTCGATGTCGAGCAATGCGCCATGGGCTATCGCATGGCCGAGGGGGTGCGTTGGGATGATTTTGACGAAGCGCTTTCTGCGGTGCGTGATGTCGGTCCGGGCGGGCACTATCTCGGCCACCCGCACACGCTCGAAAATTTTCAACGCGCTTTCTTCATGCCGGAGCTGTTCGACAACAATGCGATCGAACAATGGATTGCCGACGGCTCGAAGGATATCACCACCCGCGCGCTGGAGCAGGCGAAAAAGATGCTTGACGAGTACCGGGAGCCAACCCTCGATCCGGCGAAGAACGAGGCGCTCTGGGATTATATCAACAGACGGGAGCGCGAAATCCCCGGCGTGGACGCGCTGAACGAAGAACACTGAGCCTCCCGCCATGCGCATCGCCGAGCGACCAACTGCCTGGCAGAGGCGGAGCAGAGTGCCATCGCCAATATGGAAACCTATCGCTTGGCGCCGGTATCGGCATTTCGACCGCCATTTACGGACTTGATCCGCAAATCCCCATGCTGCTCGGCGTCGGTGTCTCCGGACTGGTGGCGTGGCGTTGTGGCTATGGCTGGTCCGACATTCAGTCCGCCATGGTGCAAGGCATTACCAACGACCGGCACCATCGGCGTTGCCTTGATGGGGATCGGTGCCGGCCTCGGCTTTCCGTTGCCCATGGTCGCAGGTGCTGTTCTAGTCAAAGCGTGTGTTCAAGGCGTCAAAGCCAGCTTGGAAAACACTTTTACCAACAGTCGCGACCAAGTCTTCCTCTCGTCCTTGATCGCATGTAAAGCGCGCTTGCCATTCGCCGAATGTGTGATCCACATCCGTGATCGGCGTCAGCTTCACGACGGCCATATAGTTTTCCAGTGGAAGGTCCGCCTCGAGAATTGAATAGGTAAAACTATGGTCCACATCTGACTGGGCCAGTAGCTTTTCTCTGATACGCGCCCCGTCCGTCAAGGTGAAGCTGCGCACACAACCGATCTGGTCTGCGGGTGCGCCGGTCTCTATTCGGCATTCCGCAATCAACGGGTGCCAGGCAGGCATTGCGCCGAAATCGCGCACCACGGCCCAGACGCGATCGATCGAAGTACGGATAATGGAGGAGACATAGACCTCAGGCATCGTCCTTGTTCTCCTTCGCGGCTTCTTTGGCGAGGCTCTGCGCATCCTTCGCCGCTCGGAACACATCGCCCATCTTGCTCACATTGGCACCTTCGACACCAATCTCCTTCATGAGTTCGTCGATCATCGGTGCCTGAACGCGGTAGCGAAGCGCGCTGTCGATCACTTCATCCGTGGGGCTGCGTGAACCGGACATGTTGCCGCCACTTATATGCACCACCTTGATGCCGTCGATCTTTTCGATGGGGCGAACGGTTTCGCGAAGGATACTTTCCAGTTTCTCGATCAACTGCGAACGCAGACGACCGGCGCGGGCATCGTCGGTCAGGACGTTCTCGGCCTCGTTGCGCAGCCTCTCCGCCTCGGCCAGCACAGCGCTGCGCAACTGTTCTGAGGTAGCGTCACGTTGCGCATCGACCTTGGAGACCGCAGCCGAGCGTTCGGCGGCGCCAAGCTCTCGGGCCGTGGCGACAGCTTCGTCAGCTTTTGCTGCAGCCGCAAGCTGCTTTTCCGCCTTCACACGCCTGTCTGCCTCTTCGACCGACTTATCCAAAACAGCGATAGCCTTTTCGATCTTGGCAAGATCGATGAATTTCTCGCGCTCAATCTCCAGACGGCGCATCTCCTGCTCACGCAGGACGCGGCTTTCATCAAGCGCGCGCTCCGAGGCCAGCCTTGCACGCTCGACCTCTTCCTTCGCGGCGATTTCGCGCTGGTTGGTATCTTGTCCGGACCGGATGCGTGCGGCATCGGCTTCGGCATCGCGTTCCACGCGTTCGCGGGCGATGTCGGCGGTGTGCGCCGCCCGCTTCGTCTCTATCTCATGCTCCTGCTGGAGCTTGGCCAGCTGGCTCTCCCGATCGAATGCCAGTGTTTCCTTTTCGGCGGCAAGACTGGCCTCGCGGATCGCCACAGCCGCCTTCTGCTCGATCCGATGGCGGAGCATTCGACGTTCCTCGACCGTCTCGATCAGCTGGGTCAAGCCTTCGGCGTCGAAGTGATTGGCGGGGTTGAAATGCTCCAGTGCCGTCTGATCGAGATTTCGGATGGCGACGCTATCCAGTATCAGCCCGTTCTTGGCAAGCACGGGGGCAATGCGCGCCTGCACCGCCTCGACGAAGCCGGCTCGATTTTCGTGAAGGCCGACCAAGGTATTCTCCGCCGCGACGGACCGCAAAGCACCTAGAAATTCGCTTTCATAGAATGCGGCAAGCGCTTCCGGCTGGTTGGTGAGCGCGCCAAGAGTGGATGCCGCGCGCGCCACGCTTTCGGAATCCGACAAGACCCGCAAGAAGAACTCGGCATCCACATCGACCCGCATGCGATCGGCGGTAATCAGCGCCTTCTCCTTCTCCGCCGCAAGGGCCATCCGCGACAAGCCGAGGCTGACATGGACCACTTGATGGGCAATCGGCAGCACGAACATGCCGCCATCGATCACCACTTTGCGCCCTCCGAAACCGGTACGCATGAAGGCCCGGTCCGAAGCCCCTCGGAGGTAGAGTGAGTTCAAGAGCCAAAGCGCCGCAACAATGATGACGATCAGGCCGATCAACAGGAGAAACAAGCCTCCGGCCATCTTCTTCTCCTCCCTATCCGTTTCGGCCTGAGATCGCCTTGAAGGCCCGCGTCTGCTCAGTCAGCGCAACCTCGGTCGGCAGACGCTCCATCGACGATGCGCCGTAAAAGCCGTGACAATGCCTGGCGTTCTTCAGGACATAGGCCGCATCCGCGGGCGAGGACACGGGCCCGCCATGAACCAGGATGATGGCGTCTTTGTTGACGTTGAACGCCGCCTCGGCCCAGGAGTCGACCAGGGCCGGGCAGTCTTCGAGCTTAAGCGCCGTCTCGGCGCCGATGGAGCCACCGGTGGTCAGCCCCATATGGCAAACGATGATGTCAGCGCCGGCACGGGCCATGGCGTCGGCGTCTTCAGCCGAGAACACATAAGGCGTGGTCAGCATATCCTTGGCGTGGGCCATCGCGACGACCTCGACTTCCAGGGCATAGGACATGCCGGTTTCCTCGAGATTGGCGCGGAACGTGCCATCGATCAGCCCGACGGTCGGAAAATTCTGGATGCCCGAGAAACCTAGCCGGATCAGGTCGTCCAGAAAGCTGTCGAAATGGCAAAAGGGATCGGTGCCGTTCACGCCTGCGAGCACCGGGGTTTTCCTTGTGACCGGCAGGACCTCTCGCGCCATCTCCAAGACGATCTCATTGGCATTGCCATAGGCCAGGAGCCCCGAGAGCGAGCCGCGCCCCGCCATGCGATAGCGGCCTGAATTATAGATGACGATCAGGTCGATTCCGCCGGCTTCTTCGCATTTCGCAGACAGGCCCGTGCCAGCGCCACCGCCGACGATCGGTACGCCGTCCGCCTTCATCTTCCCGAACCTCGCCATCAACTCACTGCGCGAAAATCTGGCCATGGTCTAACCTCTCCCCTGTCCGGCAATCTCGGAGAAGGCTGCAATCGCACCCGCAGCGAAGGCCGGGTCATTGATGTTCTGGTTGATCTCGATCAGCTCTCGGTTTGCTCCTGGCTTGAATGTCGCCCGGATGGCATCGAACAGCGCTTTATCCGCGACTGGATCGTGAAACGCCTCTCCCGGCGCATCCAGCGCCGAGACGCCGCCGAGCGGCAGGATGAAGCGAACAGGTCCCGTCATCTGGTTCAGCCGGCTGGCGATCCAGGTGCCCATGCGGGTGTTTTCTTCCGCCGTCGTGCGCATCAGCGTAATTTGCGGGTTGTGCTCGTAAAAGAGCCGGCCCTGATAGCGCTCGGGCACGGTGTCCGGAGCGTGCCAGTTGACCATGTCGAGCGCCCCGACCGAGCCCAGATAGGGAATGCGGTTACGGATGAAGGCGCCGAAGCGGTCCTCGGTGGCTGGAAAGACGCCGCCCATCATCATGTCGCAGATTTCCGTGGTCGTGACATCAAGAGCGGCGCTCAGCATCCCGCTGTCAGCAAGCTTCTCCATCGACTGCCCGCCCACGCCGGTTGCATGGAAGACCAGGCATTCATAGCGATCCTCCAGCCCGGCAACGATCTGCTGTACGGCGGACGTGGTCACGCCGAACATCGTGAGCCCGAGCGCAGGCTTGTCCGACAGACCTGTGGGCGGGTTCTGATGTCCGAAGCGTACAGCGCCAGCGAGCGCATCCGCCCCGTTCGCCAGCACCTTCGCCGAGATCCGGTTAATCCCCTGCACGTCGGTCACGGAATACATCATCATGATGTCGGAGGGGCCGACATATTGCCCGACCTCGCCGGATGCAACGGTCGAGATCATGACCTTCGGCACACCCACCGGCAAAACCCGCATGGCCGGCGTCGCCAATGCCGTGCCGCCGGAACCTGCCGCGGAGATCATGCCGGCGATACCGGTCGCTGCCCTAGTCCAGGCCTCGAAGGCTTGGGCCATGGCTGCAACGGCCGTGCCCCGGTCCCCGGTCATCACGGCGGACACGCCGCCCGGATGAAAGGCCGCAATGTGATGCGGCGGCACATCCGCAGAAGACGGTTTGCCTGATGTCGATAAATCGACCGTCTTCACACGGACTTTCTGTGCCACGAGCCGGTTGCGGAGGAAGCCAAGCTCTTGTCCTTTGGTATCGAACGTGCCGGCGACAATGACCTGGCCTTCGAGAGCCGGGGCGGCTGGAGCTGAAGAGGTGCTCGGTTGCATCGTGGATTTTCCTGCCATCTGCATTTTCCATTGATCCGACGACCAGCGCGGTGGCGGTATATAGTCATTGAGCGATATCATCGGGTCCTCGGCCTCACCGACCTCGTTGGCCTGGACGTCGGTGGCGGGCTCAGGCAAGGGCGGCACATCAGGACCAGATTTCTCCGTACGCCCGACGCCTAAAAGTCGCTGTTGAAGCGCCCGATCGGCGGCGAGTTGGTCAGGCGGCAGGGTCGTCGAGATCCGTCCGTTGACCATGATCGAAACTTCCGAGGCGACCGCCGTCGCCAAGGCGACATTCTGCTCGACCAGCAATACCGATACATCGCCTTCCTCCCCGATCTCGCGGAGCATGTCCTCGACCTGATCAACGATCACCGGCGCCAACCCCTCGGTTGGCTCGTCCATGACGAGAAGGCGCGGGCCAGGCAGAAGCGCTCTTGCAATCGCAAGCATCTGTTGCTCACCACCCGAAAGCTCGCCGCCGCCGTTTGTCCGTCGCTCGGCCAGGCGCGGGAAGGTGTCGTAGATGCGACGCACCGTCCAAGGGCTATTGGCTACAGCACAAAGGCGCAGATGCTCGTCCACGGTTAGCGAAGGCCAGAGTCTTCGCCCCTGCGGGGTATAGCCAAGGCCAAGTTTGGCGATACGGTTGGGCGACAGACCGGCAAGCTCGCGTCCTTCGAATTTGATCGATCCACTCTGCACGGGGACCAGCCCCATGATCGCATGGCAAAGGGTGGTCTTGCCCATCCCATTGCGACCCAGGACTGCGTGGACGCCTTCGCTGAGGGTCATGTCGACACCCTGCAGCGCGTGGGAGGCCCCATAGTAGACATGAAGCCCGCGCACCGAGAGGACAGTTCGCCGCTCAGCCATGGTGTTCACCAAGGTAGAGGGCTTGCACCTCCGGGTCGTTTTGGATTTCTGCGGGCGTACCTTCCTTGAAAATACGCCCATTGTGCATCATCGAGACACTCTCGGCGACGCGGAGCGCCACGTCCATGTCGTGTTCGATGATGACGTAGCCGATATGAGCAGGCAGAGCCTGCAGGATATCGATGAGGTCAGTCCGCTCCGCCGGCGAAAGGCCTGCTGCCGGTTCGTCGAACAGGATGAAACGCGGTGCCCCGGCCAGCGCCAGGCCAATCTCGAGTTGACGCTGCTGTCCATAGCTGAGCGTGCCGACAATGACATCGCGCACCTTGTCCAGATGTACGGCCTCGGCCAGCGCCTCGGCCATCTCCACGCGGCTGTCGGACTGGCTTGACCGGCGGAGAGAAAACCGGCCCGGCGCCACACCGCGGCAGGCCATGAAGAGGTTGTCGTGAACGCTCAAATTCTCGAACAATAGTGAAATTTGGTAAGTCCTGCGGAGGCCCCGCCGGATCCGCTCATATGTTGGCAGGTTCGTGATTTCCTCGCCAAAGAACCGGATTCTTCCGGTCGTCACCGGAAAATCTCCGGTGATGGCATTGAGGAGCGTGGTCTTACCCGCCCCATTGGAGCCGAGAATTGCACGCCGTTCTCCCGCCCGTACCGCCAAGTTGATATCGTGCAGAGCGGCCAGCGCACCGAAATGGCGGCTGACCGCCTCCAGTTCCACGGCATATTGCCCAGCAGACTGGAGGCGGGAGAGGGCGTCGGTGCGCTCCATGTTAAACGATTACTCGCAGACCGGATTTTCGCGGCTGACGGCACCGTATTCCAGGAACTCGTCATAGGAGAGCCCCAAGGTTTGGCTGACCTCCGGCGTGATCTTTAACGTCTTGTTGACCAGATTGCCCTCTGGCCCTTCGACCACCTCGGTCAGGAAGATGTCCGCAATGGCGTTGCGCCGCTCGTCAAGCCTGACATTGCCAGTCGGCGTCTCGAAACTGAGTGAGGCGAGTGCAGCGCGATACTTAGCCCCTCCATCGGAGAGATCGCCGGCCACCTCCTCAAGCGCCAGAAGTGCTGCCTTGGTGTTGACGTAATAGGCATGCGCAAAGAGCGAGGGCGAAGGGAAACCGTCCGGGAACGCCTTCTTATAGGCATCTACGAAGGCCGCCCAGCGTGGGTCGTCCCAGGTATCCGAAATCGGCCCGGCAGATGGCGTACCGATGACGAAGTCCCGCTGACGGCCCTTGGAGCCGAGCACGGTCTGATCAACGGTGATCGAGCCACCGATCAGCGGCAGGTCGCCGCCAGCCTGCTCATACTGCGTCAGAAAGTTGACGGCATCGGCACCGCCCAAGGCCACATAGATCGCGTCGACGTCGTCGGGCAGCGCGGCAATCACCGAACTATAGTCCTTGTTCCCGATCGGAACGTAAAAGCGCGCGTCTTGCGGGGCCTTGCCGCCAAGGCGGCAGAACGGCTCCAGAAAACCAAACACCTGCGTATAAGGGAAAGAATAGTCTTCGGCGAGCACCGCTACGCTGCGATAATCTTTCTCATTATAGACATACTCACCCAGCCCCGCCATCCACTGGGCACCCTCCGTCGAAAAACGGAAGAAGTTATCTGCTGGCTCCCTAAGCGTCGTATCCTGCGCGGCGGAGGAACCATTGAGGAAGGTCGCCTCGGGCTGAGTTTTCGCGTAGTCGCGGATCGCAAGCCCTTCGGACCCTGAAAGCGGACCGACGACGATCTTGGCTCCGTCCTGCTCGACGATCTTGCGGGTGGCGCGCACCGCACTATCAGGCGAGGCGTCCGAGGAACCGGTGACGAGCTCGATCTCATGTCCGCCCGCCGTATAATCGAACTCCTGCAACGCCAGTTCGACGCCGCGCATGGAATCTTCGCCCAGAACCGCGAACGCGCCTTCCAGCACGGCAACGGCGCCCATTTTCAGCTCGTCTGCGATCGCTGGCGAAGCACTCAAAAGAGCTGCCGCGCACGCGCCCATAATGAATTTGGTTTTCGTCATGGTCGTTTCTCCCTGGTTAATTGAGACGGTCGTCAGCCTCCCCTTTTGATGGAGGCTGGATTGTTGATCCAAAACGGGCCCCGATGTTAGGCCGCAGCCTCTCCCAAAGGCCCAGGAGGCCATCCGGAGAGAACAGAACGACCAGAAGAAAGGCAGCACCGATTACTGTGTTGAAGCGCTCGCGGTCGATCAGATCGATGGCGAAGTTTTCGAGAAGAACGAAGGCAAGGGCGCCGATGAAAGGGCCAATCGGATGACGCAACCCACCGACCACGGCGATCACGAGGATGTCGATGGCGACATCGATACCGATGGTTCCGGGCGAGATGCGCCCGTTAAAGAGAACCAACAGAACCCCGCCGGTCGCTGCGACGATGCCTGAGAGGAAGAAGGCATAGACCCGATGTGCCGTCACGTTGAAGCCGAGAGCGGCCATCCGTCGGGCATTATCCCGTAACGCCTGGAGACTAAGCCCATAGGGCGTCCGTTGCCCGTAGATCGTGGCTGACAGGAACAGGCCCGACACGGCGAGGCAGAGGTAATAGAACGGCACCGGATCGCGCAGGTCGAGCCCTAAGACCTTCGGCGATCCGACGCCGGCAAAGCCTGTGAAGCCGTTGAAGACATCGTAATTCTGTCGCGTGAAATAGAAGACGGAAACGGCGATCGCAAGCGTGATCATGATCGTGTAGATGCCGCTGGTGCGGACCGCGATCAGGCCAACGAATGTGCTAAAGGCAGCCCCGATCAGAATGGCGAGTGGGGTCACCACCCACCAGCTCCAACCGAGGCCCAGAACCTCCTGCGTGTTGCTGCCGAAAATCGGCACCATGTAGGCAGCCACGCCTGCCACTGTCATCTGGGCGAGACTGACCATGCCGCCATAGCCCGCGAGAATCATCAGCGACAGCGCTATGATGCCGAGGATCAGGCTGTAGGCCCCGACCTGGAGAACAAAGAAATCGTTCGCAGACAGGGGATAGATGATCAAAGCCCCGAAAAGCACCCACCATGCAGGCGCAATACGGGCGTAGTTCAGGCGCGCCTGGCCGGTCATCGTCCCATCAGTCCTTGTGGTCTGACCGCCAGTACGGCGATCATGATGACGAAAGTCAGCACCACCCCATAGGTCGGGAAATAAGCAAGCCCGAACTGCTCGGCCAACCCGATCAGCAGCGCCCCGATCGCGGCACCGGCGATCGAGCCCATACCACCGACGATCACGACAACGAGCGAGGCCAGAAGATAGCGAACATCCTCACCGGGTGCGATCGAGAGCGCCGTGCCGCCGATCACGCCAGCAAGCCCCGCGAGCCCGGCACCAAGGGCAAAGACCGTCGCAAAAACCAAGTTCACATTCACGCCGGTCGCCGAGAGCATGGCACGATCATCGACGCCAGCGCGGATCATCATTCCCAGGCGCGTACGGTTGAGGAAAACCCAGAGCATGCCGCCAACCGCGACGGCAATGAAGAGCACGACCAATCGGTAGAGGGGGTATTTGATATAGACAGCCTGGCCAGAGGACTTGACTGTGGAGATGATCGGCAATTCGACAGCACCGAACATCCAGTCGGGTGGCTCGAACTGATAGGTCGTGCCACTCCAAGCGGCGAGCATCAGGTCGGCTGCGATGATCGAGATGCCGATGGTCACCAGCGTCTGGCGCAGCTCGTCTCCCTGCATCCGCCGGAACACAGCCATCTGCAAGAAAGCGCCGATAACTGCCAGAACGGCGAACGCAGCTGCAGCACCAAGGAACCAGCTGCCACTCAGCGTAGAAATCTCGTAACCGAGATAGCCGCCAAGGAGATACATCGACCCATGTGCGAGGTTCACATTGCGCATGAGTCCGAACACCAGGGTAAATCCGCTCGCTACGAGAAAATAGAGCCCGGCCAGGGTCAGCCCATTTAGGAGCGTATTGACAAAGGTCTTTTTGCGGCTGAACGCATCAATCAGCCAATCCGGCCAGACAGCGAAGACAAGCCAGCCCATCGCAAGTATCCCGGCCGTCGATGCCGCGATCTGCCAAGGAGCGTAGCGTCTCGACATCACATGTCGCTCCCATCGGCTTCAACGACGTTGTCCCGGTGAGCCCCGGCGCTCATTGGCTTTATTTCTCCCCTCGGCCTCCCCATGCCGATCTTATGGACATTGAATACAGCGACAAACTGACCTACAAGCCCAAATAGCCACATGAATGGGTAATTTTGGGTAATCAACAGTGAGTGTTCGTCACTTACTTGAATGGCGCGTCGTACTGCATCCGGAACGGAACCTTGATGCGACGACCCTGCCGACGCGAATCCTGACCCCTGCCTTGTCGCATGCGTCAGCAAGCCTGCCCCTGGAGGTCGCGATCCTCCTGCCGACTGGTGCTGCAGCCGACCTCGAACCTATGCTGAAATGTGCCGCTTCTACCCCAGCTACGACGGCCATTGGATTGTTCACAGCCAATCCATTCCTGAATATCTCGCAAATCAGCCGCCGTTTACGGGCGGACGGCGTAACGTGGCTTTGTAATCTTCCGAGCAGTACTCAACACGACGATAGGTTTCTCGAGCAACTCGACGATGTTGGTCTCGGCGCCAATCGAGAGTGCCAGATCCTGGAGAAGTTCAGATCGCTTGGATTTAGAACGCTGATGGCTGTTTCACGTCCAGAGGAGGCGAAAGCCGCCGTGGCGACGGGAGCGACGGCGCTCTTCGTCTTGCCGCGCGTCGGGCAGTTCGAGACAGGTTTTCCTTCGGCGCGGGTTCGCGAAGAATTGGTGGATCTGGTGCGTGCGGCCGTCCCGGATTGGCCCGGGGCAATCTTGGGATTCGCCGCACTTGCCGAAGAGACGAAGCGCTCCGTCTGGCCCAAAACCGCCGGGGGAGTTGTCCTTCGACCGCAGATTCTCAAATAAGCCCAAACCGGCGCATCTGATTGTAAAGCGTCTTTCTGCTGATATTCAGCGCCCGTGCGGTGTCGCCCCGACGAAAGCCGTTATGCATCAAGGCCTGCAGAATCTGCTGGCGCAACATGTCGTCGACACTCTCCACTCTGCTTGTCTCAGACGCACCGTGCAGGACCTCGCGGATATCAGCCGCCTCAACCAGAGCCAGTTGCGGCCGACTGGCCAGCTCGCGGGCGAGCGCTGCCAGTTCAGCATCGTTCCCCGGCCAACGATGGGACATGAGAACCCTATAGGCCGTTGGCTGGATGACCGGGCGCTCGTGGCCAGCGAGACCAAGGTCCTCGAGCCTTCGACCCAACAATGCGCGAATGTCGAGATACCGGTCGCGAAGCGGTGGATAGTGCAGAATTTGGATAGCCGACTGCGCCTCCGGCTCCATCGCGTCGAGAAAGACCATGTCGTTGGCCATGCAGATCAGCCGAGTCTTCAGGGGGTGCCGGGTCCGCGCGCCGACGGGGTGAAACCGCCCATCCCGCAGCATCGAAGACAGGCGCTGCAGCACCAGGCGCGGCATGTATTCACAAGATTGCAGGACAACGAGGGAACCGTCCGAACCACTCAGGACACCGCTGCGGGAACGCCCTTCCCTCCGGCTTCCGAAAAGGATCTCGTTGACACGATGCGGCGGCTCGTTCTCGGTAAAATCATAGTACCGGGTTCCGGAGGCAGTCGCCACCGGATCGATCGACAAGATTGCCTCAACCGCAGCAACAAGGTCGGTCCCAGATTCACCAATCAAGGCCAGATGCGTCCGGCTGCGTGCATACCGCACGAGCTGAAGTGCGAAACGCTGGAAGTCTTCGCTCTGACCGACCAGACCGAAGGCATCCAGCTTGGCGCTAGCGCGCTCGGTCTCGGTATCGCGGGGGCGCAATTGATTGCCGGCTTCCTGATACTCGACGATTTGATTGGCGATCGAGCTTTGCACCGGGAAGCGATCGATGGTCGAGCCCCCTACATAGCCGTCGATTTCGACCTGACGGTTCACAAAGGCCAGGTCGTCGGCGGTCAGGATCGGCCCGCCCTCAAGGAAGATCTTGATGTCGGATTTGGCCCGCCTGACGGCGCGCGCAATCTCATGGGCGGAGAATGCGGCTTCCTCCAACGTTACCTGCGCGCGGTGCCCCTCGGCCCCGCCCACGTTCCAGCCGAAATTGATGACAATCGCGTCGAGGCCTGCATCGGCAGCTAAGCGCGCTTGATGCCAGGTATCGCAATAGAAGAGCGAAGACCCGCCTCGAGCCTGCACCGCTGAAAGCATCGAGATTTCGCGCCGTGTGCCAAGGCCGGACCGATCAAGGAGCCGCTGCATGCCGCTTGAGAAATGCATTGAGGAAGGAAAGTTCACAGCGCCGGCGAACCCGGTTTCAATCAACCTGTCAGCAATCTCGACATCTTCCATGTCGGCGCTCCATGCATCAACTCCCAGATAGACCGGCACTTTCGACTGGGGAAGCACTTCCTGCGCGGCGAAGGCGAATGTCAGATCCGTTGCGTTGGCAATCGGCAGCATGCAGGCGATCGACGATGCTCCCATATTCCTGAATCGGCCTGCGTTGAGCGCCAGTAGAAAATCGGCGCCGCCGTCCTCTGCTGCGCGAGCCACAATCCCACTACCGACTGCTGCGCCAACCTGAAACTTTGTATGCACCTTGGTATTAGATGCCACAGGGGCCACCTTCGATTCATCTTTTTGCTATGCAGTACGTGCTTATGTTCGTTGGCCGTCATGCCCGGATACCATTGTTGAAACATAGAATGGAAGGTGAAGTCGAACGTTTCGGCTCGGGGCTCAGGCTTTCATGCTGAGCCCCACCTTGCCGGTGACGAGATAGATCTCGTTGCTTCGTCCCTTGATGGTAACACACACGATCCGTGCACCTGGGCCCTTGGAAGGAGGTCGTCATCGCCAAGTCCTCCGTCGATGATATCATTGCCGCCAAGGCCCCTGATCAAATCGTTCTCGTCGGTGCCAGCCAGGTTTTCGTCGTTGGGTGTATCAGTAATTATCGCCAAGATCGCCGCCCTTTAGCCATCATCGCTTGGATGAAGCATTAAGTTACTGTTTGTTGCGAAGTGAAAAAACGCCGCTCAGCGAGCGCCTCATTCGAGATGTCTATCTATTCTTTGAAGCTGAATTATTGGAGGGCTGCAGCAAACGTTCGTGCGCATAGCATTGAATGAAACAAATAATTGCCATCGAACAGAAACCTTGTGTCATTGTCATGCCACTCCGCAGAAAGGGCGTTGCGCTTCGTACTATGAGAGGCATCAGATCTTTTTAGATATAGTACCGTACGTACTTTACGATGAAGCTTGTCATTCTCCGTTAATATTCATTAAAATTCATGTTCCATTCGTAGTGGGTATTTTTCCCAAAGCAAAAGCTAAAATCTTGCAATAAGAAGATATCAATTCTCTTCTAGGTCGCTGTTTTGCCCAACCAGTCCAATTAGACGACGGAGATGAACCATGACGATCGGCAAGTTGGTGATGTGCAACACTCGAAGATATAACTTCGGATATGTCGCAAATTTTGCCCGTAAGCATTCTATTTATGGTATTAGGAGTTGCGAGTTTTCCAGCAAAGTGCGAGCGCCATTGGACGCCTTTGGCTGGAAAGAGCACAGATTCTATCGCAGACCAAGTTTGGAACGCAGCCGCGCGAACAACATAATCGGGCCCAATGCCTTCTGATAAGATCAAACGTTTTCACAGTCTCTTCAGACGCCTTTTCCGTCCCCTTGCGCGTGTCTTGGTGGCCCATAAGGTGACGATCGCGGCTGCGATTGAGATCATGAAGGAGACTATGGTAGAAGTGGTCGAGCAAGATCCGGAGCATAAAGGGCACCTGACCGATAGCCGGGTCAGTCTGCTCACAGGTTTGCATCGAAAGGACGTCAGGCGCCTTCGTCGCGGTGAGACAGCGCCCGCCAAACGATCATTCGAGGGTGCTTGCGCGCTGATAGTTGCCTATTGGACAACAGACGCACGTTTTCTTGACAGCAAGGGCAAGCCACGGACTCTTCTTAGTACAACCGGAAAAAACAAGGCGACTTTTCAAGATCTTATGCGTATAACGGGCATTGATTTGCCAGCAGCGACGGTGCTGAAGGAACTGGAAAGCAGCGGCATTGCCGCCATCGATCAGCAACGATCCGAGGTCCGGCTGCTAAAGACCGTCTATGTGCCAAGAGGCACTTTGATGGGCAAGCTCCTGGCTTTCGAAAAAAATCTGGACGCGCATCTCTCCGCTGCCGTCGAGAATCTTCTGGCCGACGACAAGCCCGCACCGTTCTTCGAGCGAGCAGCTCATTTCAACAAGCTGTCCGCCGAGTCGACCGAACGGCTGGACAAGAGAGCCCGCGAGCTGAAGCAAGCCATGCTGGAAACTCTCAATCAAGAGGCGCTGGAGTATCAAAAGCGTGATTCTCGAGATCCGAAGAACCGTTATCGAATCTCGTTTGGAGCTTACTTGCATATTCGCACGCCTGAAGCTGATTCTAACGAAAAGCCGACAGATGAACTTTCCAGGGACGGGAGGTGATGAGCGCGATCTTTAAGCTGCGTATTATAGGGGCACTATTGTTTCTGCTGAGCGTCGTGGCCTGCGGGAAACTCGAGGATCTGAAGCTTGCTCTGGAAGACAAGGAAGGCGGTATCATCGGCACGGGAATTGTCGGAACCATCACCGGTATCGGCAGTATCTATGTCAATGGCATTCACGTGATCTACGATGACGATCTCAAGGTGAAGACAGCATTCGGCAATGAGAGCCCCAAGCAGCTGATCCCAGGCGATACGGTTTCGGTCGAAGCCATACCCGATGGAGCCGTTTTCAAGGCGACGTCAATCGAGCGTTATCGACCGATCATCGCGCCCATCGAAGCCATCGCTGATGACCGAAGCTGGCTTGAGGTGTTAGGTGTTCGCGTCCTCATCAATGAGGCGACCAGGATCATTATGGAGCGTCGATCCGAAGAGATCGACCGGGACGACCTGCCAGTCGGCGCATGGGTCGCTGTCAGCGGTATCTGGCGCGATGACCACGTGGTGGCCTCCGGGATCAGGTGGATCTCTGCAAAGCGAACGGCCTCGGTGCGTGGCGTTTTGGAGCGAACGGCCGAGGGTAGCCTGCAAATCGGCGGCGTTCGCCTGACCAACGCTAAAGGCCTGGCTGGCAAGATCGGGCGCATGGTTGCTGCCCGAGGTACGATCACCCGCGATCGCGCCGAGACTTCGCTTGTGGTGCATCATGTTGCTGCCAAGCGTTTCTCCGCGAAGATTCAGCGGCTGTTCGTTGAAGGTTTCACGTCGACGCCTACGCCCGACGGCGCCTACACGATCTACGGCTCCGGCCTGACTTCGTTCACCGATGACCCCAGCATGTCGATGCCGGACAGCCGCAGCATGTTTTGTGGTGTGCTCAATGGCTCGTTCGACATCGAGAACACGATCGGACTGCCGGAAGACCGAGCCCAGCGTGAGGCTCTATCCTTGACGTCATGCCATTCGCAATGAACTCGGGCGCTCCCTAAAGGCCTGTCACCTCCTATTCGAATAGGAGGTGACCTGATGCCCTTGCCTCGCCTTTGGACCATTTGGCATGAGCAACTCCCGTATTACTGGCCAGACGCGATGCCGGAATTCTCACTCACGACCCTTCGACAACCGATCGATCAAATGGTGCGGAACGCGGTGCGCTTGATGGTCGATGCCATCGACAAGGCCCCGTCCGCTAAGGAGAAGGTGGCTCTTGTGCCGACACTGATAAAGCGCGGATCGACGATGACCCGCAACTAACCGATCGTCCCCTTCGAACCGATCCGGCCGTGGGCTGGTCCGCGCCTGCATCAGCGCCCGGTCTGTTGAATCGCGTCAGAGGGCGGACTACCTTCCCAGGAGAAACGCTGTTGCGCTGGGGGAGAGAACACGGTGGCTGCCGATCAGGCCTCATTCGATACGCCTGATGCGGTGCTGGACCCTCGAAGTGCCGTCGATGACCGAACGGAGCCAAACGGCTTCGCCTCGCTTGCCAAGAGGCTGAACCATCTCGATCGGGATCTCGGTCCGTCCTGGTCCGCAGGCTCCCTGCGCACAAGCCTTGGCCTCGCGCTGGTATTTTGCTGGGTCGCCTATTTTCTCGGTTGGGGTCTGGGCGCCTCCGGACGCATCGGCGATGTCCACCTGCTCGCCAATCCCGGCCAGCCAGCCCGGCTGGTAGGCGCGATCAGCGCTATCCTCTTTCCCCTGGCGGCTGTTCTCATCGGACGCACCCTCGGTCGCCTGGAGCGCAGGGCCAAGCTCAAGCTGGTGCGTTGGTGGCGGCGCAATCCCAAGCAATACCGGACCCGTCTTCGAGTCCATGACTTCGAGCGGCGCTATCGCTGGCTGCTCGGTCTGACATTCGGTGCGGCTCTGGTCACCGTCTTGATCTGGTACCGACGGGGCGATGTCGCCGCGTTTGCGATCGTCTTCTCCTGGCTGGCTCTTGGCCCGGTCTCCGGCATCGCGGTAGCAAGGCGATTTTCCAGCCCGACTTCGCAGGGCCTGGCAGGTCTCGTCGCCGGCTTCGGATCGATCAGCGGCGCCGTCCTGCTCATCCTCGCCTTTGCAGGCGCCGGCGTTTCCGCCTTCGCCTTCGCCATTCTGGGGGTCACCAACATCGCCTTCACCGGCGCGATCGGCGTTCTGCTCGAGATCGTCATGGGCGGCGTGTTCACGCTCGGCCTGGCCCTCGCAGGGGCTGGCATCGCAACAGTTGCCTTGGCGCTCGCAGGAGCGGGCACCGGCATCGCCACGCTGACCGGGGTCGCCACCATGTCACGCGCAGGCCTGGCCGCCTTCGTCATTCTCATGGGCGGCGCTGCCATCGCCACCCTAGCCTTCAGGGAAGCGGCAGTGCTCTCGGCCGCGATCGGCGGTATCAGCGCCCTCGCGGTCGCCGCCGCAGTCTCCCACAATCGCATGGGGCGCCACGGCGCCTTTGCCGGCGCCATCGGATCGATCGCGTTGATGACCACGGCCGCCGTGCTGTTCGGCTGGGGTGAGAAGCCGCTGGTGATTTTTGCAGTCTGCTTTTTCTTTCTTCTACCTTTGCTGATTGGGCTCGTCTTCTGGGCCGCCCTTGGAACCATGCGAAGCCTGGTCGGACGACCGGCGATGAAGGCCCGAGGGTGGCTGACGGTCCTGCTCGCGCTCGCAGCCTGCTGGCTGATCGGCGCCATGTTCGCGACCACCCTCGCCTTCCTTCTCGGCTATGGTGCCGAAGCCTACAACCAGCTGACGCTTGCCCGCTCGGGCGGGATCGCATTCGATGCAACACCCATGATTTTCCGTGCGGTCAGAGATCCTTTTGGCGAAGGGCTCTGGCTCTCGGTGATGGCGCTGACGCCGCTTCTACCGCCGACGCTCTTCACAGCAGGCCTGCTGACGGACGGTCTTCTGGTGCTTCAACCCCACGATTATCGCTTTCGCAGCCTGCTGTTTCGGATCGTGGGCGTGGTGCTGACGATCACCTTGTTACTCGGCGGCATTGGCTTTGTAACGAAGAGCGATGAGATGGACGTAGCCCCATTGCTCGGCGACATCGCCAGGGCCGGGCTCAATGCCGCGACACTGGCCTTCGGACAACCCACTCCGCAGTAATCGCCGGGCCGCGTCGCCGTGACCGCACGGCCACGTTGGCCGTAACCGCCGGGCCGCGTCGGCCTATTCGACGGTGACGGATTTCGCCAGATTTCTCGGCTGATCCACGTCCGTTCCTTTGACCACTGCCGTGTGATAGGCGAGGAGCTGGATCGGGAGGGCGTAGAGCAGCGGGGCGACGAAGGGATCGACATCCGGCAGTTCGATGGCGGTGTGCACGTAATCGGCAAGCTTTTCGCAGCCATGCCGGTCACTGAGCAGAATTACCTTGCCGCCGCGCGCGACCACCTCCTGAAGATTGCTGGCGGTTTTTTCGAACAGATGGTCGGGCGGGGCGACGACGATCACTGGGACGTCCTCGTCGATCAACGCGATCGGTCCGTGCTTCAGCTCGCCGGCGGCATAGCCCTCGGCGTGGATATAGCTGATTTCCTTCAGCTTCAAAGCGCCTTCGAGCGCAATCGCAAAGGAAGTGCCGCGGCCGAGATAGAGGACGTCACGCGCGGGGCTGATTTCGTGAGCGATCTTCTCGAACTGGCCATCCTGCATCAGGACTTCAGCAGCACGCGCAGGCACTTCGTCGAGAGCCTGGGTAAGCGTGGCTTCACGTTCCGGCGTGAGGTGCCCGCGGGCACGAGCCGCACCAATGGCGAGGCAGGCAAGGGTCGCGAGCTGGGTGGTGAAGGCCTTGGTCGACGCGACCCCGATCTCGGGACCGGCGAGGGTGCGCAGATAACAGGACGCCTCGCGCGCGAGCGTACTTTCCGGCACGTTGACCACGGCAAGCGTCTGCAACCCCGCCTGCTTGACGTGGCGCATCGCTTCCAGCGTGTCCATGGTCTCACCGGATTGCGAGACGAAGAGCCCGGCCCCCTCGGGGTCCAAGGGCACGTCCCGATAGCGAAATTCCGAACCGATATCGACATCGACAGGCAGTCTCGCCAGCTGCTCGAACCAGTATTTGGCGACCATGCAAGCATAAGAAGCAGTGCCGCAGGCCACCATGGTCATGCGCGACAACGAGGCGAAGTCGATCGAGAGATCCGGCAGTTGTATGCGGTGATCGGCAGGGCTTGCGAAGGTGCGAAGCGTATCGCCGAGCACGGCAGGCTGCTCATGAATTTCCTTGTGCATGAAATGGCGATAATTGCCCTTGCCGATCAAGGCGCCGGAAAACGCCGTCTGCGTGATCGCACGCTCGGCGGGATCGCCATGCGCATCGAAGATCTTGGCGCCGTCTGGACGAATGACCGCCCAGTCACCCTCTTCCAGATATTGAATGCGATCGGTCAGGTTCGCCAGGGACAGCGCATCGGAGCCAATATACATTTCGCCATCGCCGTAACCGATGGCGAGGGGGCCGCCTCGACGTGCGCAAATCAAGAGATCTTCGTGATCTTCGAACAGCAAGGCGAGCGCAAAGGCACCTTCGAGACGATTGAACGCCGCCCTCGCCGCCTCGACGGGCTCCATGCCGCCTTTGAGATTGGCGCTGACCAGATGCGGCACCACCTCGGTGTCGGTCTGGGTTCGGAACTGATGCCCCTTCTGCAGGAGCTCGTAGCGCAGCGTCTCGAAATTCTCGATGATCCCATTGTGCACAACGGAAACACCGCCGGCTTCGTGCGGATGGGCGTTATCCTCGGTGGGCGCGCCATGGGTGGCCCAGCGAGTGTGACCAATGCCGGTGGTCCCCGAAAGCGGGTCACGCTCCAGAACGGCTTCAAGATTGGCGAGCTTGCCTTCGGCGCGTCGCCGCTCGATCCGACCATCGACCAAGGTCGCGATGCCGGCGCTGTCATAGCCGCGATATTCGAGACGCTTCAACGCATCGAGCAGCAGGGGGGACGCCGATTGCCGACCTAAAATACCGATAATGCCGCACATGCGCGCTTAAATCCTTTTGCACTGGGGTGACGTTTTTTCTCTTCGGCTTTTGCGGCGGGAGTATAGCGGCGGCTTTCGGACCGGCAAGCATCTCGATCGCTTCCAAGGTGGATGTCGGCAGCCGGTGATGTTCCAGAGCTACACCCGCGGCTTCTATCTGACCTCGGCTTCCCTTGGGGCTGCATTGCTGAGCGAACGGAAGCCCAGGCCATACCAGATCAACGCGACGACCTGGACCAGAAGGCAAAGGCCGAAGCCGATCCGGTAGGCTTCGGGCTGATATTCGCCGGCAGCACTCGAGGGGAACAAGTCGATGATCCCGCCGATGGCGTATTGCGTACCGAATGCCACCCCGAAAATCAGCAGATTCATCGCGGTGTTGGCCCGGCCCGACAGAGCCACGCCGTAATGTGAAGACAGCCAGGGATAAGCGAGGATCGCCACCTGGCCTGTCATGCCGAACAACAGCCAGGCCGGCAGCATAAGGCTTTCGACCTGCATGACGATGAGCGCTTCGGCGACCAAAAAGGCCGCGAGAAATCCGTTCATGACACTCAGGATATGCGCGCCTCGTCTGATGAACCAGTCCGCGACGGCGCCGCTCAGGAGAATGCCGATCATGAAAGCGAAGGCGACGGCCATGAGATGATTGGCAACCCCTTCCCTCTCCAAGCCGGCGACGTCGCGGAACCAGAGGCCGGCCCAAAGCGTTTGAATGGCGATGTGCGCGCCGGCGGTCGTAGCCAGCAAGGGTGCCAGTCGCCAAAAGGCGCCATCGCCGACGATGCCGCCGATCGCCTCGATCTGAGCCTTGAGCCCGCCGGCGTTCGACGATGATGTGCTCTTCTCCGGCACGATGATGAAGATCAGGAAGGCGACGCCGAAGGTGATGACACCCAATCCTGCAAAGACCGATCGCCAGCCGAAGGCCTGTACGCTCATGTCTACCGGCTGAGTGGCGACGATGATGCCAAGCGCACCGAAGGACATCACGACGGCGTTGGCAAGGGCTCGGCGATCTTCGGGAACCCAGAGAACCACGGCCTTGAACCCACTCATCAACCCGCCGGCAAACCCAAGGCCGATCAGCGCTCGGGCGGATGTGAGGGCTAGAAAGCTCTCGCCGAAGGCGAACAGCAGCGAACCCACACCGGCCAGTGCAATCAGCACGCTTTGCACCCGGCGCGGGCCGTAGCGATCCAGGAGCACCCCGAGCGGCAGCTGAAAAAGCGCGAACGCAAGGAGGTAGGCGGATGTCAAAAATCCAAGCTCGGCTGCTCCCAAGCCGACATCGCGGACGAGATCGGGGCCAACAACAGCGTTCACCGAGCGGTACATCTGCGAAAGGAAATAGCCAATACCGAACGGCAGGAGGACGACGAGCACGACACCCAGCGGCTTGGTTTCGGTATCTTTCATGGTCACATCATCGTCCCGCTCACGCCCATCAGCCTCCCATCATCGGCCAACGAATGCCGAATGGCCACAAGTAGCGCTGCTCCGATCAGGCTCAGAGGATCAAGGGCAGATTTTAAGAGCGATCGCCATAGGGCTCGTCGACGAGCGAACATCTATTTGAACGACAAGTTCTTACCTGGCGTTTGGTGCACAGGTCTATCTACCCAAAAACAAAACCGGCCACAGTGGGCCGGCAATTATTGTCTTGGTCTGTCGAAACCACACCCACGTCTTCAAGGACGTTTTTTTCTCCGGGCATGACATTTTGCCTTCACGCCGTCACGATGGCATTTGCGCCTTCTCGTGATGGCCGGCGGGGCAGTATGCCTCTCCACCCCTTATGCTGATACCGCAGATAATGGCTCTCCGATCGCCCTCTCTACAGCCAGCCTCCCCAAGATCCGCCGGGTTTACATTTCACTAACTCTAAAACTTTAGGCGAGTTTTCACCTTCAGGTCAAACATTTTTACGAGAGTTGAAAAAACTTTGCATAAATCGAGATTTTCCCTGTTTCATCGATAGTTGGGAGCGGTGAGGTGATGCGGCACTGATCGCCGTGGATGATCGATCCCAATTGGCGATTCACTACAAAGGAGAACCTAAAAGCGCTGAAACCCCGAACGAAGCATCGCGCACACGTTCACTTCTGTAGATTGACGGCGATGCCGTGCGTCACTCATGGTTGACACTGATCAAGCAGAACGGACGGACCAAAAGCATCCACCAGGACGACCACACGGTCCACCAAAACAGCATGACCTTGCACTTTATCCCCGTCATATCAAAAGAGGACCTGAGCCCGGAGATCAGCGAGAGCTTCCGGGTCATACCTGCCGATGGCGAGCCCTTCTGCGCCTGTCCACGAAAACCGTTTGCAAAAGTTTGAGGGTCGGTCCCGACCGATGCCAGTTGGACTTTCCCGGATAGTCGCTATAAGAACAGTCAGCTGTCCGCCGGTGGCGGGCCCGTAGTTCAGTGGTCAGAACGCGCCGCTCATAACGGTGTTGTCGCAGGTTCGAATCCTGCCGGGCCCACCAATCCAAACTTTCTTGCGTTATTGTTATCTAACCACATGAAAGATAAGGAATTTTTTTGCGGTTCGAAAGCCTTCTTCCGGACGGTTTGCTAATTGCTCTTGAAAGGCCCGCCGAAGCACCAGCCGGTCATGCTGCCGCCGGCAGCTGGGGGACGCCGCGATTGCGGCAGAAGAAGGACAATGAGGCTGTCATGGGGCAGCGGTCTCGCAAACGAACAACCCAAAAGGCAGCCAGGGACCGCCCGCTCGTC
>JBPCVQ010000470.1:0-38205 GCA_051010395.1 Geminicoccaceae bacterium
GCATGAACGCATGACGACGGGCGAGCTGTCGGCCCTGGACATCCTCAGCTTTCTTCGGGACGGTGATGTGCGACGGTTCGAAGCTTCACTTTCGACATTGGCCAAGCTCGATGCGGTCAAGACGAAGCGTCTTCTCTATAATATGGATAAACGTTGCGTGGCGGTGCTTTGTTTGCGTGCCGGCCTCGGAACGCCGCAGTATATGGCCGTGCGCATGGCCCTCGATCTTGCCGACAAGGGTGTTACCGAAGCCCATGCCACGCGGGTCAAATATTCACCCGACACCGTTCGATTTGTTCAGCAGCAGTATGAGCGGATCAGGAAGGACGAAAAACTGATCCGGCAGATGATACAGTAATGCGAACTCTCAGGTGACGAGGGTAAGTCTACGGATCAGCCTGCCACCAATATTCGCCACCCAGCCGCATAGTTTGTGCCTTCATTCGCGCTCAGCTCGCCTATCGCAAGACCGCGCAAGCGGATCAAGACAGACCACCGCCCCAAAGTAACCGCCGCGACGCGTCGCCGCTACGCGGACCCGCGCCGGGTCATTCGCCAGACTGGCCGACGAGGGCGCGGAGACGGAGGGCGTTTAGCTTGATGAAGCCCTGGGCGTCGCGCTGGTCGTAGATATCGTCTTCTTCGAAGGTGGCCAGTGCTTCGCTGTAGAGGGAACCTGGGGCTTTGCGGCCGATGACCATGACATTGCCCTTATAGAGCTTCAAGCGGACATGGCCGCTGACTTTCCGCTGGCTCTGGTCGATCGCGGCCTGGAGCATCAGGCGTTCTGGGCTGAACCAGAAGCCGTTATAGATCAGCTCGGCATAGCGCGGCATCAACTCGTCTTTGAGATGGGCGGCACCGCGATCCAGGGTGATGCTCTCGATGGCGCGATGGGCGGTCAGGAGAATAGTGCCGCCGGGGGTCTCGTAGACACCTCTGGATTTCATGCCGACGAAGCGGTTTTCGACGAGGTCGATGCGGCCGATGCCGTTGGCGCCGGCGATGTCGTTCAATCTCGTCAGCAATTCGGCAGGTGAGAGCTTCTCACCGTTGATTTCGACAGGATCGCCGCGTCTAAAGCCGATCTCCAGCATGGTCGGCACGTCGGGGGCATCTTCGGGCGAGACACTCCAGGTGTACATCTCGGGATCGGGCTCGACCCAGGGATCTTCGAGGAGACGCCCCTCATAGGAGATGTGCAGAAGGTTGGCGTCCGTCGAATAAGGCGGCTCACCGTGCTTGCCGCGCGGAATTGGGATTTGTCGACTTTCGGCATAGTCGATCAGCTTTTTTCGGCTGTTCAAGTCCCATTCGCGCCAGGGTGCGATCACCTTGATCTTGGGATCGAGAGCATAGGCGCCGAGTTCGAACCGAACCTGATCATTACCCTTGCCGGTGGCGCCGTGGGCGATGGCATCGGCGCCGGTCTCATGAGCAATCTCGACCAGGCGCTTGGCGATCAGCGGGCGTGCGATCGAGGTGCCGAGCAGATAGGTGCCTTCGTAGATCGCATTGGCGCGAAACATCGGAAACACGTAGTTGGCAACGAAGTCTTCACGCAGATCCTCGATGAAGATGTCGGTGGCGCCCATCATCTCGGCCTTGGCGCGGGCCGGCTCAAGCTCTTCGCCTTGACCGACGTCAGCGGTGAACGTCACCACATCACATTGATACTGATCCTGCAGCCAGCGCAGGATCACCGATGTATCGAGCCCACCGGAATAGGCCAGCACGACTTTCTTGATGCCGTCTTGCATCGTCCACTCTCACCACGAAAACAGAAAGGGCCCGGGAGCGCCGCTCCCAGGTCGATTAACGCGAATTAAGGGACGACGTTCCGGCTGTCAACCGGGCTGGTATATGCGGACCGACATTACCGAACTGACGAACACTGCCTCATGCATTGGTGTCCAGGGTCTGGCCGCGCTGTTCGTCGCCCTCATCGGCGGGCGGCGCTGCCGCAGCAACCGGCTTCTTTGCGACGCCGACCATGGCTGGTCGAAGTAAGCGATCGGCAATCACGTAACCGTGCTGCATCACCTGTACGACCGAACCCGGCGCATGCTCGGCCGTCTCGGTCTCGAACATCGCCTGATGCTGATTGTGATCGAAGCGATCGCCGATCGCGGGGTCCACCTTGGTGATCTTGTAGCGCTCGAAGCAGTTGGCCAACGACTTCTGTGTGAGTTCGATGCCTTCGACCAACGGCTTGACCTGATCGTTTTCGCGCGCCTCGCCCGGCACGCTGTCGAGCGCTCGGGTCAGATTGTCGGCAACCTCCAGGAGTTCGCGGGCGAAACCAGTCACGGCATATTTGCGCGCTTCATCGGTCTCACGCGCGGCACGCCGGCGCATATTCTCGGTTTCCGCCATGGCGCGCAGCATGCGGTCCTTGGTCTCGCGAAGCTCCGCTTCGAGGGGGCCCAAAGGGTCCTCTTCCAGGGGCGCCTCGTCCTCAAGGACGACCACCTCTTCTTCAGGCGTCTCGTCCTTGGGTTCCTGCTCGTCTTCGTTCTGTCGGGGCTGGTTCTCAGTCATCGATCATCAACTCATTTGTCAGTGCTGCCGAGGAGGCGGGAAACCACCCGGGCGGTGTAGTCGACCATAGGAATGATGCGGGCGTAGTTCATGCGAGTCGGCCCGATAACGCCGACGGCGCCGACCACATGGCCGCCGGTATCGCCGTCAGGATCGCCTGTACCATAAGGCGCTACGACGATCGAGCAACCACTCATGCCGAACAACTTGTTTTCCGCACCGATGAAGATCTGCAATCCCTCGGCACCACGCACCAGATCGATCAGCTTCAAGAGGGTGCGCTTGGTCTCGAGCACCTGAAAGAGTGCGCGGATACGCTCGAGATCGGAGAGATTGGTGACGTCGTCGAGAAGGTTCGCCTGACCGCGCACGATCAGGACGCCCTCGTCGCGATCGACGTCGCCTGCCCAGGTGGCGAGGCCAGCCTGAACGACCCGCTTGGTCAGATCATCCAGCTCGCCGCGCTCGGCCATGATTTCCCTCTCGATGGTCTCGGCAGCCTCCACCAAAGACTGCCCGCCAAGGCGCGCGGTCAGATAGTTGCCAGCCTCCATCAAGGTCGACACGTCGACGCCGACCGGCAGGTTGATCACGCGGTTCTCGACCATGCCGTTATCGGTGACGGTCACCACCAGGGCGCGGCCGGGGCCGAGCGGCACGAATTCCACCTGCTTGAACGGGCGCTCACTCTTGGGCGCCATCACCAGGCCGGCATAGCGCGACAGGCCGGAAAGCGCGCTACTGGCGTCGCCCATCACCTCTTCGACACTGCGACCGGTGCCGGCGCACTGGCTGTCGATCCTGGATCGGTCATCGACCGACATCCGGCCCATTTCCAGGAGGCCGTCGACGTAGAAGCGGAGGCCCTGATCGGTCGGAATACGGCCTGCCGATGTGTGCGGGGCGAAGAGAAAGCCCTGTTCTTCGAGATCGGCCATCACATTGCGGATCGAGGCCGCAGACAGGGTCTGCTCCAGAAGACGTGCGATCGTGCGCGAGCCGACCGGCTCACCGGTCTCCACGTAAGCATCGACGATGTGGCGAAAAATCGCCTTGGAACGGTCGCTGAGCTCAGTGATCATGGTGCTGGCGATCTTGCCTGCTTCGGCTGTTCGACGACTGCCGATTATGTAAGAAGCGACCTCTGAAGCGTCAACACGCGGCAGTGGACGGGATGAGCTCAGGCGCCGGGTTAAGGGCGTCGATGAGATGAAAGACTATTCACAGGCGTCATCTGGCCTTTGCTGAATGCCGGCAGATCGAAAATATCGCCTCACGACAAAGCAGCATGTCCGGCCGTCCCGTGGTCTTGCAGGCCATCTCGGCATTCAGGAGCCTGGCCTGGGCCGATGCAAGGCGAGGACCGTTCCAGCGGCGGAGCGCCATCTTGACGTCGGTCTTGCGGCGAAAATGGATCGGAGGCCGCGCCTGGCCGATCGCCCTGTCGGCCGTTTCGCCCCGCTCGATCAAGAGGGCAAGCCGACGAAGTCTCGTAATGTGATTGAGCAGCGTTCGGATCAGCCTTACCGGCGCCTGCCCCTCTCCCAGAAGGCGGTTCAGGCATCGCTCGACCGCCTTGGCATCGCCAAGTGTCGTTGCATGGGCCAGATCGTCGAGGCCGACGGCTGCACTGTCGCCGATCACGCAGGCAACGTCATCGATGCGGAGATTGCGCGGCGTCTCAGGCGAGGCATCGGCGAAAAGGGCGAGCTTATCGAGTTCGGTGCGGGTGACGGCGCGATCACCGCCGAGATGCTCGATCAGGTAGGTTCGGGCTTCGGCATCGGCACGCAGATGACGTTCTACCAGAAGGCGATCGATGAGGCTGCCGAGATCCCGTCCTTCGTCGCGATAACAGGGGATAGCCGCGGCGTTCGACGCCTGCTCGATCTGCTTCCTGAGCGATGATGCGCGGCCGAGATCGCCGCACTCAAGCACCACCAGCGCGTCGATCGTCTCGAGGGCAAGCAGGCTCTTGCAGGCGGCACGAAGCGCATCGCCCGCCTGGCGCACCCGTACGACCCGGCGCCCGCCCATGAGGCAAAGCGCCCGAGCCTCGTCGGCCAGGATCGCCGGATCACCCTTGATCTGATCAGCGGCAAGGTCGCTCAGGCGAAACGGGTCGCTGGGATCCTCCAGGACGGATTTGATCAGGAGGGCAGCGCGCTCACGCACCAGGCCCTCGTCCGGTCCGTAGATGAGCACCACCGGCATTTTAGCATCCGGTGCCCGTAGAAAACGCTCGACCTGGCCCGCAGCAATCTTCACGACGTTTCCGTCCGGCGCTGAAAATGGAGGGCGAGCAATGTTCGGATGTCGTCGGCAATTTCCTTGGCAGCTCGCCGTTCGGCGTCCTGCTTCGCCGTGAGCGTAGCAAAAGGCGCACGTCTGACATTGTAACTCGCCACCCGACGCACCTCTGAACCGTAGAGAACCTTCTGGTTCTCGCGATCTCTGAGGGCAAACCCCGCTGTAAGCGTCACGTTGTAGCGGGTGATCGTGTTGTCGAGTTGGAGGGCCAGAGCACTGTTGGTGTTTCTGAGCCTGATCGCCAGATCGTAGCGCAGCGGCTCGCTGGTCGACGTCGGATTGAGGTTATCCTCAAGCGCGGTCATCAAATGCTGACCAAGGCGCCCGCCTGGCCCGGCGATCTGAACCGCTGCAAGCTGGCGGCGCACACGTTCACCGTTGGCCTGGGACAACAACGGGCGAAATCCACAGGCGCCGAGCGAGGCCGTCACCGCCAGTGCGCACGCTTTGAAAACCACCGCCCGCCGCTTCAACACAGTCTCTCCTCAGACCACAATGTTGACGATTTTATCCGGCACGAAAATGACCCGGCGAATAGGTTTACCATCGATCGCACGCAGCACGTTCTCATCAGCCAAAGCCGCCGCCTCGGCTGCATCTTTCTCAATGCCTTTGGCCATCTTGAGTGTGGCGCGCAATTTGCCCATGACCTGGACAGCGATGGTGACCTCGTCTTCCACCAGCCACGCCGGATCGGCGACTGGCCAGGCCGTCTCCACTAAGAGCATGTCATAGCCCAGGCGCTGCCAGAGTTCTTCTGCGAGATGCGGCACCATCGGCGCCATCAATTTGGCCAGGGCTTCGAGCGCCTCCCGAAACACAGGCGCAGTCGCTGGCGTATCGCGATCAACGTCTTCGAGCTTGTTGGAGAGCTCACGGATCAGGGCGACTGCCTTGTTGAAGTGAAACTTGTCGATCGCATCGGTTACCGCATCGATTGTCTTATGAACCGCACGTTTGAGCTCGGCCGCTTCGTCAGAAAGTTCCGACGACTCCCGAAAGTCAACGCTTGCCGGCGTCCCGGCAAAGAGGCGCCAGAGGCGGTTGAGGTAGCGCCAGGCACCGTCGATGCCGGCCTCGGTCCATTCCAGATCACGCTCTGGAGGGCTGTCGGACAGCATGAAAAGGCGAGCAGCGTCGGCACCGTAAGCATCGATGGTCGGTCCGGGGTCGATGACGTTGAGCTTGGACTTGCTCATCTTCTCCGAACGCCCCGCCTGGACGGCGCGGCCGTCGGCGATGACTTGCCAGGTGCCATCCGGGGCCTGTTCGACTTCTTCAGGGTTCAGCCATTGTCCGGCTTCGTCCCTGAAGGTTTTGTGGCAGACCATGCCCTGGGTGAAGAGGCCGGCGAACGGCTCCTCGATGTCGAGATGACCGCAACGCTTGAGCGCTCGGCAAAAGAAGCGTGAATAGAGAAGATGCAGCACGGCATGCTCGACGCCGCCGATATACTGGTCGACCGGCATCCAGCGCTCGACCTTGTCCCGATCAAAGGGCTGATCGCTTTTCGGAGAACAGAACCGCAGGAAATACCAGGAACTGTCGACGAAGGTGTCGAGTGTGTCTGTCTCGCGTTCGGCGGCGCTCCCACATTTCGGGCAGGTGACATGTTTCCAGGTGGGGTGGCGATCCAGCGGATTGCCGACCTTGCCGAGCTCGATGTCTTCCGGCAGGGTCACCGGCAGCTGGTCCTTGGGCACCGGGACGATGTCGCAGGATGGGCATTTGATGATCGGGATCGGGCAGCCCCAGTAGCGCTGACGCGAAGCCCCCCAATCGCGCAGGCGAAAGGTGATCTTGCTTTCACCGACGCCCATCTGCACCAGCCTGTCGATGACCATACGCTTGGCATCGGGCACCTCAAGACCGTCCAGGAAGTCGGAATTGAAGATCGTGCCGTCGCCGACATAGGCTTCATTACCGATCTCGAAGGTCTCCGGGTCAGCATCCGGCGGCAGCACGACAGGCGTGACCGGGCGGCCATATTTTCGAGCGAAGTCCAGATCACGCTGATCATGACCAGGGCAGCCGAAGATGGCGCCGGTGCCGTAGTCCATCAGCACGAAATTGGCGACAAAGACCGGCAGGCGCTGATCGGGAATCAACGGGTTGATACAGCGAAGGCCTGTATCGAAGCCCAGCTTTTCCGCCTGCTCGATCGCCTCCTCGCTGGTGCCGGTCTTGGCGCACTCGGCGACGAAGGCCTGCAGCGCAGGCTGGCTTGACTCAAGCTCGGCGGCGAGGGGGTGGTCGGGTGCGATCGCCATGAAGCTCGCGCCGAACAGCGTGTCTGGGCGGGTGGTGAAGACGTCGAGGGACTGGTCCCGGCCCTCGATCTCGAACTTGACGAGCGCACCTTCGGAGCGGCCGATCCAGCGTTCCTGCATGGTCCGGACCTTATCCGGCCAGCGATCGAGACCATCGAGTGCTTCGAGCAGTTCGTCGGCGAACTCGGTGACCCGGAAAAACCACTGGGCAAGCTTGCGCCGCTCGACCACCGCACCCGAGCGCCAGCCGCGCCCGTCGACCACCTGCTCATTGGCAAGAACCGTATGGTCGACAGGGTCCCAGTTAACCGAGCTTTCTTTTCGATAGGCGAGACCAGCGTCCAGAAAATCCAGAAACATGGCCTGCTGGTGCCGATAGTCGCTGGGATCGCAGGTCGCGAACTCGCGGCTCCAGTCGAGCGACAGGCCGAGCGAGGCGAACTGCTCTTTCATCGCCTCGATATTGCCATAGGTCGATTCCGCGGGATGAATGCCTTTGGTGATCGCCGCATTTTCCGCGGGCAGACCGAAGGCATCCCAGCCCATCGGATGAATGACATTGAACCCCTTGGCCATCTTGTAGCGCGCGACCACGTCGCCAAGCGTGTAATTGCGTACGTGCCCCATATGCAAGAGGCCGGATGGATAGGGAAACATCTCGAGCACGTAATAAGCCGGGCGATCGTCATCGTCCGTGGCCTCGAAGGTTTTCTTATCGGCCCAGACCTGCTGCCATTTGGCTTCGGCCTCTTTAAAGGGGTAGCGTGACATCGGTGATCATCTCGTGCCGGCGAAGGGGAACCAAGATCGGTGATGTACGGCAGCTGACACCGGTTTTCCAGTCTTTCCGCGCACAGTCCCACGGAATGGCAACAATGTGAGCTTTCCTCCTCAAGCACTGGAGGAGGTCATTTACCCTTCCAACGGGAAGTTTTGCGTTTTGCACAGACTATGAAATCGGCTGCCCTGATCACACCACTGGTGCACCGACACATTCGATGGAGTAAGCGAGCGATGGAGTAAGCGAGCGATGTCATAAGATGTCCGGTCGATTTGTCGACGGAGAAGTCGTTTTTTCGTTTGGTCGCACCACTATCGTGTCTGACGACGCCAGCGATCGATGGCGCTCCCCAGGAATTGGGTATCCGCCTCC
Source organism: Geminicoccaceae bacterium (assembly GCA_051010395.1). Lineage (GTDB taxonomy): Bacteria > Pseudomonadota > Alphaproteobacteria > Geminicoccales > Geminicoccaceae > JANQPX01. The sequence continues at coordinate 8,275 of JBPCVQ010000470.1, forward strand.
TGGGACCAGCTCTTAGCGTAGGATGGGTCATGGCTGGCTGGACGGTGAGCCGGCGGCAGGTCCTTGAAACGGATATGAACCGGCACGGTAACGCCGTCACCGACCACGACCGCTTCCTGAGTGTTCAGGGATGGCAGGCTGTCCACCAGCCAGCGGGCATTTTCGGACAGCGTCTGGCTCACGAACGCCTGGTCATGCTCGTTGCTCATGCGAAGCGCAAAGATCGTATTGCACTGAGCAAGCGAACTGACCGAGAGTTCTGACGGCCTTTGGCTGACCAGACAGAGCGTGACGCCATATTTGCGGCCTTCCTTGGCGATCTGAGCGATCACCCGTTTGGTCGGGGCAAAACCCACGTCGGATTCCTCGGGCACGTAACGATGCGCCTCTTCGCACACCAGCAGCACCGGCGGTGCTTTGCCACGCTCGCTCCAGACGGCGAGCTCGAAGGTCAGACGGAAGAGAACGGATACCACGACGTCGACCACCTCTGAGGGCAGACCCGAGATGTCGATGATGGTCATGGGCTTGCCATTGGTCGGGATGCGCAGCAATTGCGCGAGGATCTGCTCCATGTTGTCGCGCACCGCGAGGCTTGAGAACATGAACCCGTAACGCTGGTCGACGGCGAGGCTTTCGATACGGTTGATCAGCCCGAGATAAAGCGCTGAGCCTTCGGCTTTGTTGAACATGCCCATGGCGTCCTTGAGCGCGCTCATCAGGTCCGAGAGGCGGTAAGGCACGGGGGTGTCGACGGTGATCGGGCATTCGTCCCTGCCACCGACGAATTGGGTTTTGGCCTGAATGATGGCGTTTTTCAGGAGCGTGGCTTGGCTGTCCATCTGGTCCCGCGAGCCGCCGCCAAGGATGATGTGGGCGATTTCCTCGAAATTCAGCAGCCAGTAGGGCAAGTGCAGATTGCTGGGATTGAGCAGTTCCGCCCGATCCGCAAAGGCTGCACCATACTCGTTGTGCGGATCGATCAGGACGACATGCCCTTGCGGATGCTCGTCCAGGATCGAGCGGAGGACGACCGTCGTGGCGCAGGACTTTCCGGTCCCGGTGGTGCCGAGCACCGCGAAATGCTTGCCGAGCAGGCTGTCGGTGAGCACGAAGGCCGGCACCTTCGGATTGTGTCGGAGCTGGCCGATATGGACGTTCGAGCATCGAGGTCTCGCGTAGATCGTGGCGATGTCGCGGACAGTGATCGTCGTTACCGGCGCATCAAGCGGCGGATAGCTGGATACACCGCGCTGAAAGCCAGTCCGGTCGTCGGCAATCTCGCCTAGAACCTGAACTTCGAAAACGGTTCGTTCGGACTGCGCGCTGCCGGCCTGCTGCTCGCGTTCCAGGCGATTGACGATACCGAACACGCGTGAATCCGGGCCGCGCATCGAGACCAAGGTCCCCATACGTGCGGCGCGCGCGGCCTGTCCGTCGATATCGTCGAAGAGAGCGCCCCAGATGACCGAGCCTCGTATGGAGACGATGCGGCCGATGGTGACCGCGACGTCCTCGAATGGATCGACAAGTTCCTGCTCGACCGCCGGCGCCACGGGTTCATGCTCCACGGATTCGGCGGATATGACATCGTTACCTGCTAGAAAGGGGGGAGCCGGATCGATCCTGGGGGCCGGTTCGATAGGTGGCCGCACAGCATCATGGGCCGCATTGGGCTTGCGAAGAGGCGGGGACACACTCGGACCAGGATCGGTGGCAATCGGTGCTGTCCTACTCTCAGCCCTTTCCGTCCAGATGGTCTCATCTTCGGGAAGATAGGGTTCGATGGTGTCCGCTGCATCAACACCAATTTGTGCACGTAGGCGCTCGATATGCGGTGTATCGACGATTGGCTCTTCCTGGCCGGATGATCCAGCTGCAGGCTCGCCATGGATGAGTGCATCGCCTGTGTGCGTTTCATGCGGATGTCGGGCTTCCTGTTCGGCTGGGACGTCATTCCTCTCCAATTCACTGCGATAGGCGAACCCGAACTGCTTGCCGTCATCGACGGAGCTGGCGACATCACGCTCCAGGGGCAAGCCCACGACAAGCTCTTCCTCCGTTTCGACCTCTGATGCGCTTTCATCGGACGCATCGCCGCGGATCATCGCGGCGCGCCGCTTGCCGACGCTTTGCGAAAACGGATTGAGTCGCATGGCCACCAACCTTCCAGAGCTTCGATCTCGCCCATCCTATCCAACGAAAGTTCATATTTGATTAACACTGTCGTGCTCTTTCCTACGGATGCACCAGCTTGACACAGCGGGGTAGATCCATCGGAATGGCTCAAGGAGGGCAGCCATGAGCCAATTCAAGGTCCTGGGCTTCAATCATACGGCGTTCGTGGTGTCGGATCTGGAGCGCACCATCGGCTTTTTCCAAGATCTCCTCGGCTTCGAGCTCACCTCGAGGGCGCCGCGCGACAAGAAGGCGATCGAGGCTATGACCGGCCTTGCCGGCGCCGATATCGAGGTCGCCTATCTCAAAGGGCTTGGCCATTGGATCGAACTGATCCGATACAAGGCGCCGGCCGGTAGGGGGGAAGCCCTGCCGAGAATCTACGAAGATGGCGCTGGTCATGTCGCCTTCAATGTCGATGATGCCGAAGCTGCGGTCGAAGCGGCGGCTGCTTTTGGCCTCTTGCCGATCGGCGAGATCATCACCATCGATCAGGGGCCGAACCGGGGCCGAAAGGTCGTCTATCTGCAGAGTGACGACGGATTGTCCGTCGAATTCATCCAGGCATCGGGTTGATGATGGGCATCTGATCGTCGCATGCCGCCACGGTTGGGAGAGAAAGATGTCGGTCCTGATTGATCTCACCATGCCCATTGCCGATCATTTCCGCTGGCCTGTGGAGCGGCGCCTGGTTGCCGATCATGCGCGGGGCGACATGTTTCAGGTCACCTGGCAAGGCTTTGCCGTCCATGGATTTACCCATATGGACAGCCCTCGGCATTTCTTCCCGAACGGCAACACCACCGATGATATCGATCTCGAGCAGACCGTGGGGCCGGCGGCCGTGATCGATCTCGCGGAGATCGAGCCAAACACGGCAATCGATAGTGCGATGCTGGAGGAGAGAGGCGCGCATATCATGAGCGGCGAGATCGTCGTTTTCAAGACGAGTTGGGGTGACCAGCGATCCGTGTCGACGCCGGATTTCTGGCTCGATGCACCTTATCTCGAGCGTTCCGGCGCCGGGTGGCTGCTCGCGCGATCACCGAAAGCGGTCGCTTTCGATTTTCCGCAGGACCATTGCATCCGGCTGCTATTGTCTGGCGAGATCAGGCCGATCGAGGATCATGTCAGCCACCACGTCCTTTTACGCAACGACGTGGTATTGATTGAATATCTCACCAATACACGAGCGCTGACCACGAAACGCATCAGCTTTTGCTGTCTGCCGCTAAAGCTTCCGGACGCTGACGGAGCGCCCGCGCGCGTCGTGGCCTGGCTCGATAATTGAGCCCAGATTTCCCCAAGCGCGATCTATAACGATTCTCAACTGCTTGCTAGAGGCTTCAATCGCCGCAAGATTCGGAGTGTTTGACCTTCTTTATCACGATGTTACAATGACTTAGTAACAATATTGGCAATCCCGACCGGAACATGTCGATCCTCGGTCGGTGAGCGGGTTTGATGAGCACCACCCTTGATGGCTTAGACCTTCCTCCAAAGCGGCGCTTCGGCCTTTGGTTTCTGCCCGATCGCTGGAGCTTGCTGGCGCTTATTCTGGCGTCGGTGGTGGCGCTGCCGATTCTGGTGGTTTTCGCTACTCTTTTTGTTCCCCATGGCGACATCTGGCGTCATCTCGTCTCCACCGTTCTGCCTGGCTATGTCGGTCACACGCTGGCGTTAGCAGCCGGCGTCGCGATCGGCGTGGCCTTGATCGGGGTGGGCAGTGCCTGGCTGGTGACCATGTGCCGGTTTCCAGGCCGCAATCTGTTTGAATGGGCGCTGCTTTTACCCTTTGCCGTGCCGACCTATATCATCGGCTATACCTATACCGATCTTTTGCAGTTCGCGGGGCCCGTGCAGACGATGCTGCGCGAGACCATGGGCTGGACCCGTCAGGACTACTGGTTTCCCGAGATCAGATCGCTTGGTGGTGCGATCATCGTGATGACCCTGGTGCTCTATCCTTATGTCTACCTCCTGTCACGCGCCGCTTTTCTCAGCCAGTCCAGCTGCCTTCTAGACGTGAGCCGGACCCTCGGGCGCAATTCCTGGCGGCACTTCATCGAGGTAGCCGTGCCCATGGCAAGGCCGGCGATCGTCGGCGGTGTGGCGCTGGCGCTGATGGAGACCATGGCGGATTTCGGTACGGTCCAGCATTTTGGCATCAGCACATTTACGACGGGCATCTACCGAACCTGGTTCGCACTCGGCGAACCAATGGCGGCGGCGCAGCTTGCTGCTGTCCTGATGGTTTTCGTACTGTCGATGCTCTGGATCGAACGATCCAGCCGCAGAAATGTGCGTTACGATCACACGACGGCCATGCGCCCGCTTACTTGTTACGATCTCTCCGCCGGCCGGGGGTGGATGGCTTCTTTCGCCTGTTTCTTGCCGATTTTCCTCGGCTTTCTATTACCGACGCTCGTCCTGATGAGGATGACTTGGTATGAGGGCGATCTGCTGATGGCAGGAAAGTTCCTGCCCCTCGCCTGGAACAGTTTCACGCTCGCCGCAGTCGCGGCAGCTCTCACCGTAGGGTTTGCCGTGCTCGTGGCCTATGGCGTCCGACTTCGGCCCAGCCTTTTGATGAAGATGGCTTCAAGCGTCGCCGGGCTCGGTTACGCCATCCCCGGCACTGTGATCGCGGTCGGTGTCCTGATCCCCTTTGCGCGGCTGGACAATGCACTGAATGGATGGCTTGAAGCCTATGTCGGCATCGGCACAGGCCTCCTGCTAACGGGAACGATCTTCGGCCTGCTGTTCGCCTATCTCGTGCGCTTTCTTGCGGTTGCGCTCAATAGCGTCGAGTCGGGCTTCGGAAAGATCAATCGTCATTTGGACGATGCCGCTCGCTCACTCGGCCATCGTCCCGGCGGTACGCTTTGCAGGGTTCATCTGCCGCTTCTGCGCGGCGCCCTTCTGACAGCCGCCGTGATCGTTTTCGTCGACGTTCTAAAGGAATTGCCGGCGACGTTGATCATGCGGCCGTTCAATTTTGAAACACTTGCGGTTCGCGTCTATCAGTTCGCGTCCGATGAACGCCTCGCCGAAGCCTCGACCGCAGCGCTCGCCATCGTCGCGGTTGGTCTGCTCCCCGTCATCCTCCTCAGCCGTGCCATCGCGGAGAGCAGGCCGCGAGAACAGGACTAGCATGCGCAGCCCTCGCCCTTTCCAATCCGTTGCTCACGAGCGGTTAAAAGATCGTCATCTTTTGCGTGAGCGCCTGGAACTGGTTGCATGTGGCCTATAGGATGGCCTGATGGTTGACTTATCCTTGATCGGTGTCGCCACTGCTTTTGCGGCTGGTGTCATTTCCTTCCTCTCGCCCTGCGTTCTGCCACTTGTACCGGGATACGTCTCGTTCGTGGCGGGGAGTTCGCTCGAAGATCTGCGCGATGGGCAGGCGCCCAGGCTGCAGGCGCTGATGCTGGCGATCACTTTCGTGTTCGGATTCAGCATCGTGTTCGTAGCGCTCGGAGCAGGAGCGACATATCTCGGCAGCATGTTGCTCACTTACAAATACGAGCTTGGCATTGTCGCAGGCGTCGTCGTGACGCTGTTCGGGTTGCACATGCTCGGCATCACACCTTTCAATCTAATGAACAGCGAAGCGCGTTTTCACCTCGATGTTCCGGGTGGGCGCACGCTCAGCGCTTTTCTGTTGGGCATCGCTTTTGCTTTTGGCTGGACCCCCTGTATCGGCCCAGTGCTCGGCGCCATCCTGGCGCTCAGCGCCAGCACAGCGGATGTTTCCAAAGGGGTTCTGCTGCTTACGGTGTATTCCATCGGCCTCGGCCTGCCTTTCCTACTGGCTGCTTTGTTCACGGGCACCTTGCTTAAAGGAATGCGCTCGCTCGGCCGAGTAGGACGCCGCCTGCAGCAGGCGGCTGGCGGCCTCCTGGTCGCCATGGGGCTTCTCATGGTCACCGGACAGCTTGAGGTGATCGCCTATTCGCTGCTTGAGACGTTTCCCGTGCTTTCGGAGATGGAACAATGGCTTATCGAATGATGGCAAGCTGTCACCGCTTCTTTCGGCAGCGCAACTATAGGTTGTCTTAAGTGAAATCTCGACCTGAGCCGTTCGCAAGCAAGTAAAAAAACAGAGTGTATCTGGTGAGACAACCGCGTATAATGCAATTGATGCTATGAGCAGAGTAGTTTGAATCTTTTCGTTTCCAAGTTCGGTTGCGAAAAATCGAAAATGTTTGATGTCTGACTCTTTAGCCTGCCAAGAAAGATAGTTCCGTCTTAATGCGACCGTTATTTGACCTGGAAAGTGAGACTGAGGCGCTGAGTTGATGATGAAGGCAATGTTATTTATCGATGGCGGCTGGCTCTACGCCAATATGGCAGAGCTGGGCAAAGCGGCCGGAAAGGCAGACTTTCAGGTCGATTTTGGACGCCTCCCCGGCGTTCTTGCTGAAGAGATCGGGCGTCAAACAGGGTTGCGAATCGACATTATTCGCAGTCACTATTTCGGCAGCTATGCCGAAAACTATGATCCCGTCGACGAAAACTCGGTCGAGCGCAGAAAGGCGTTTTTCGCAAGGTTGCGAGAGGACCACCGAGACGAGGTCGAGACCTTTCCCATCGATTATTGCGGTCGGCGGCTGCGCCGCCAGGACCGTGATCCCGAGGATAGCTTCGCACCTCGCGAGAAATGCGTGGATGTCGCCCTCGCGGTGACCTTGATGCGCTATGCGGCCATGGCCGGAGCGATGGATATCGCGATCATGGTCCTCGGCGATCGGGATTTCGAGCCATTGCTGCAGGAAGTTCGACGCCACGGCAAAAGGGTGGTGTTGGCGAGTATCGATGGCGCCTGCGCCGCCGAGCTTGCCGATCCAGCCGATCCGTCGCGCGTTCGCGATTTTGAAATGATTTGGTTGGATGATCTCCTGACCAAGATCGATCGCTGGCGAGACAGGACACGAACGCCAAGGCAGGACGATCGGCCGGATGACGAGCCGGCCGGGCAGGTTTTACGCGGACGAGTGAAGAACATCATCGGCGATCGTGGCTACGGATTTATCGCGGCGGAGGATCATGAGGACTACTTTTTTCACGCTAATGCGTTGGAACCTGGACTGAACTTTGATGATATCGAACCCAATCACGCGGTGGTGTTCGAGGTAAAGACCGGCCCGACACCTTTTAGGGCAGGCGCTGCCCGTCTAGTCCGAGACGACGATGACGCCACCGATGAGATGGATGGTGATGAGGAAGAGGGCAATGATGAAGATATCGAAGAGACGCTGTCCGTGGTCGATGAAGTCGACGATATCGGCGGCGGACGGTGGTGAACGGATTGGCTTGAAGTGAAGGGGCCAATTCCCATATTGTTGCTTAAGTGAACCCGGCCTGGTTTGGCCCTGACAACGCTCGTTTACACAGGAGGAAGAGGAAAAGTCATGGTAGCTGATCCTCAAGTCGCTCGTAGCCAGGTAGCGGTCGAGCGCATTGACGAAGGCCTGCGCAGCTACATGCTGTCGGTCTACAATTATATGGCTCTGGGGCTCGGCCTCACCGGCATGATCGCTTATTCGGCCGCACAATCGCCGGCACTGATGGGCCTTATCCACGGAACGCCTCTCAAATGGGTTCTGTTTGCAGCGGTCATCGGTATCGCCTGGTTCGGCGCACCGCGGATTCCGACCATGAGCGTAGCCGCGGCACAGCTGACGTTTTGGGCGTTCGCGTCCGTTTTCGGCCTTATGTTATCCTATGTCTTCCTGGTCTACACAGGCGGCAGCGTTGCGCGCGCATTCTTCATGTCCTCGGCGATGTTCGGCGGCATGAGCCTCTACGGCTACACGACCAAGCGGGACCTGACCAGCATGGGGTCCTTTTTGATGGTCGGCCTGATCACAGCGTTCATTGCCAGCTTGATCAATATCTTTATCCTGGAAAGTACGCTTCTCCAGTCCGTGATCAGCGTCGTCGTGATCTTTATCGCGCTCGGGCTCACTGCGTACGATACGCAGCAGATTAAGGAGATGTATCACGAAATGGACGGCTCCGACGAGGTGGCCAAGAAGGCCATTGCCGGAGCGCTGCGCCTCTATCTTGATTTCATCCTGATTTTCCAGAACCTGCTGTACCTCATGGGTGTCATGCAGGAGTAGCAGCCCATCTCCACGACTGTTTTGCTGGCAAGGGCCCGTGGGATTTATTCCGCGGGCTTTTTGCTATCGATCAGTCTGGCCGCATGTACGGCCTTCATCCCCAGCAAAGATGCAAGGTCCAATGCCAAGCCGCTGACAGGCGACGACGTGGTCGTGCGTTCTGAGTTGTACCCCGGTGCACCCAAAGATGTCCTGGACGCCTTGGAGAGCGACATCACCGTCGAAACGGTCTTCGCTCTTCAATCGCCCCATGCGTCATTCGGTGGTCTGTCTGGTCTCTGGGTGGCGCCGGATGGCAGCCGAATGATCGCGATCAGCGACATTGGCCAGCATTGGCAGGCGCGGCTGTATCATGATGACGCCGGCCGACTGACCGGTCTCGACAGTTGGTCCGTCGCCGACCTGACCAAGCGGCCGGAAGATGGTGACGGATCACGCTGGATCGATTCCGAGGCACTTTCCGATGATGGCCAAGGAGGTCTCGTCGTTGCCTATGAAGGCCTGCATCGTCTTCGACGCTGGCCGCTTGCTGATTTCGATGCTGAACCCTTAAGCATGGTGCTTCCAAAAGGCCTGGGCGGTCCCAGCAATTCCGGTATTGAAGCCATGTCGACGTTGGAGGACGGACGCCTGTTCGCGTTGGCTGAAAGGGTTGGCGCCTCGGGTGGCGAGGGACTGATGGGCTGGGTTGTCGACGAGGAAGCAGCAGACGATCTGGTCTATATCCCAGGACCAGATTTCGCGCCGACCGGAGCTGACCGGCTGGAAAGTACGGTTTACGTCGTCGAGCGCAGCTTTTCGCTGCTGAGCGGCTTTCGAACCCGTATCGTCGCGCTCCCGAGCGATGCGATCAAACCGGACGCTCGCTTGGAGGGAGCGGAACTTGCCGCTTTCCGTTGGGGTAATTTCGGCGAGAATTTCGAGGGCATCGCAGCGAGACGAGGGCCGAATGGCCAGACTTTCCTCTACCTGCTCTCTGACGACAATTTCAGCTTCCTTCAGGAGACGCTGATGGTACAGCTCTCCATCTCGACCAGCAGGGCTGCGGATTGAAAGCTTCTGAACGCCGGCAAAATCAGCGTATTCAGAATGACCGATATCTTGGGAGATGCTAGCTTGCCTAGCAACAAATTTATCAGAGGCGCCCGAGAGACGAACGCCTTCAGGCCGCCTTCCCGCCTCAGGCGGCGTTCCGCTCATCCTGAGCCGTACGCGCGGTGATCACCCGCTGTTTCAACCGGCGAAGCTCGGAGGAGAGCTCTGTATTGCGCGCTTTTAGGAGGAAACCATCAAGCCCGCCGCGTTTCTCGACGGTGCGCAGCGCATGGGTCGTGACCCTGAGCCTGATGCTCTCACCGAGCGTCTCACTGTAAAAGCGCTGCTGCTGCAAATTCGGCAAATAGCGCCGCCGGGTCCTATTGTTGGCGTGGCTGACATTGTTGCCGGTCTGAACGCCCTTACCCGTGAGAGCACAACGTCGTGCCATGATCCAATTCCTCAGAAGACGAAAAAAGGTAAGCCGCCGCCGATCAGCGGCGGCAACCGCGAATTTCTAGGCATTTGGTGATCAAAGGTCAAGTGTGGACTGCATCGTGAGCGGGTCTTTGCCTTAAGTAACCGCCAGGGAAGGCCGCGGCGGCCCTAGGCAGACTGCACCGGCCCGGCTATCGAGGATGAATGCAGTCCAAATATGTCAAACGCGACGTCTATCTGCTCGCCTTTTGCCAGGCTCTCCTGGCAACTGCCAATGCCGTCGTGATCACCACCTCAGCCCTGGTTGGCCAGACGTTGGCGCCGGATGGTTTGGCGACACTTCCGCTGTCCCTGCAGTTTCTTGCCATCATGGCGACTGCGCTGCCAGCCTCCTACCTGATGAAGCAAATTGGCAGGCGGACGGGCTTCGCAATTGGCGCTGGCTTTGCAATCTCTTCGGGGCTGCTCGGCTGCGGCGCGATTCTTGCCGGCTCTTTCCCGCTATTCTGCATCGCGAGCTTTGGCTACGGCGTTTTCATGGGCTTTGGCATGTATTACCGCTTTGCGGCGGCCGAAGTCGCCTCGCCTGAATTTCGCCCGCGCGCCATTTCCTATGTGCTGGCAGGCGGCGTGGTGGCGGCGATTGCCGGGCCGGAACTCGCAAAGGCGACCGATGATCTGTTCGGCCCTGCCCTGTTCGCCGGCTGCTTCGCCGCTGTCGCCTGTCTCGGCCTTGCGACCCTTCTGGTCCTCGCATTTCTCCGCATCCCCTTACCAGCGGATGACGAGCGCAAGGGCGAGGGACGCCCTCTCAGCCAGATCATGCGCCAGCCTGACTTCATCGTTGCCCTCGGCGCCGCTGCCATCGCTCAGGGCGCCATGGTGCTGGTCATGACGGCAACGCCCCTTGCCATGGCGTTTTGCGGGCATGATTTCGATCAGACAGCCTTCGTCATCCAGTGGCATGTGCTCGGCATGTTCGCCCCGAGCTTTTTCACCGGTCACCTGATCAGCCGTTTCGGCGTGTTGAACGTGATGGCCGTGGGGGCTGGCCTGATCCTCGTCTGCCTGGGCGTTGCGCTAAGCGGAATCGAGATCGCGCAGTTCTGGAGCGCTTTGTTTTTGCTTGGGATCGGCTGGAACTTCATGTTCGTTGGCGGGACCTCGCTCCTGACCACCACCTATCAACCCAGCGAGAAGGCCAAGGTCCAGGCGATCAACGATCTCATCATCTTCGCAACCGCCGCTTTCGCCTCACTGTCTTCGGGCTTCCTGCATCACCTGATCGGCTGGCAGGCGGTCAATCTGAGCATGATTCTGCCTATTGTCGCCATGCTCGGCGGCATTCTCTGGCTGCGTCGTCGCGACGTGCGGGCACCAGCCTGATGTCAGCAAGCATATCGGCCGTCTAATGGCAGAAGCCGATCAGCCACCCACGATCCGGGGCGATTTCTGCTGGCTCGATCGTCCGGAATGCGATCGTCTGGCGAGTTGATTGGCCAGACTGATGCCGCTGCCGCCGGCTCGCTTCGCCCGGTACATGGCAAGGTCAGCAAATTGCATCAAAGCCTCGGCATTATCGGTATCAGTCGGGAAAAGAGCGATGCCCAGGCTGACACTAAGGCCGATATAGCGATCCTCGACCTTGAGCGGCGTCTCGATATTCTCCAGCATCTTCTCGCCAATGCGCAGAGCCGCGGTTGCCGTGGTCAGATCCGGCAAAACCATGGCGAATTCGTCACCTCCGATGCGCGCGATCGTATCCGATTCGCGCAAGCTGGAGCGAAGACGCCTGGCCAGGGCTTTCAAAGCTTCATCGCCCATCCGGTGCCCTTCGGCATCGTTGATCTCTTTGAACCCATCCAGATCCATGACGATCACCCCGACCGGGCTTCCCGTACGCGTTGAGCGGACCATCGCCTGTTGGAGGCGGTCCTGGAACAGCAGTCGGTTGGGCAGGTCGGTCAGCGGGTCATGCTGAGCGAGGTGCAGCATGCGCGCCTCGACACGCTTATGGTCCGTGATGTCAGTGGATGTGCTGACGAAGCCGCCACCGGGCATGGAATTCCGCTCAACAGCGAGAACACGACCCTCAGCCCCGCTCTGCTGATATCGCGCCGGCGCCAAGGGTTCAATAAGAGCCTTTGGGTCCACTTCACCTCCCGCTAGGCGTTCTGCACATGCAAGATCCTGATCGAGGAACTGACGAAGATGGGTGCCGGACCGATAGAGGTGGATGGGATAGCCATGCAGTTCGCGATGACGTGGGTTCCAGGTTAAAAGTCGCCCCATATGATCGAAGACGGCAACCCCCTGGTTGACATGGTCGAAGGTCGCCTGCAGCTGCGATGATTTTTCCTTGAGCTGGGTGATTAGCCGATCATTCATCGCCGCAAGATGTACCGACGAGACGAGCGATTGACACATCGGTCGCGCCAAAGCAATCAGCCCGGCGACATAGACAGTGATCATGCTGGCCATGACGAGATGGGTAGTTCCACCCAACAGAATGAAGCACAAAAGATAGGGTGCCATGGCGCCTATCAGAAAGGTGCTGAATGCCTGCATGCTGCCGGTAAGCGTCAATAGAGAGCCACCGACTATCCCGGCTACGATGAAAGGCAGGAAAGTCTGCGAGACCGCTGAATCCATCGAATAGAAGACGATGCCGGTCGTTCCCCAAACCAGGCCGGTGGCGCCGGCGCCAATCGTGAACCGCTGGCGCCAGATCCCAACTTGGTCCAGACTAAGCGCACGGCGCTGAAAACGTCGCCAGCTAGATAATCTCCATAAAAGCACACTCGTCATGGCAACGAGCCAAGCGGAAAGGCCCGTGACCGACGCTTCCGGCCAAAGTGCGGCAACGGTGCCGAGAGCGCAGGTCGCATTGATAGCGAGCGCTATCGGGACCCGTGTAAACAGCCTGACGAGGACAGCCATCTCGGCTTCTGACTTGTCGTCCTGCTGCAACGTGTCCTCCTGGCCGGATTGGCTTACGGTCATATCGTTTAGGATGAATAGCAAGGTACGAAAACGAAATTCTTAGTTTTATCATCGACAACGCGGATAATTTGGCAAGTATTTATTTTGGTCAGTGGAATCAACGTATTACCGGACGCCCCTGGAATGATACGCGATGTGGCCGGTATTTTTTGCTGCGCTGCACAAAAAAAACTTGAAGCGGATCTTGCGAGTTGCTATATGATTTTTTGTGCAGTGCAACATTTTCAAGAGGAGGGCGTCAGATGAGCGCCAAGACTTCTGCCAAAGCTACCCCGTTTCAGACCATAGATGCCGACAAGGTTCTTGCCGCTCAGCAGCGCAATATTGATGCGTTCGCCAATGCCGGCCAGATCGTCGTTGATGGTGCCAAGGTTCTGGCCCAGCGTCAGAGCGAACTCATGCAGAGTTCCGTCGATCAGTGGATGGCGGCCAGCCAGGGCGCCATGGCGCTGAAACCCGGCGAGTTCGTTCAGGCTGACCAGCTCACCAAGGTGAAGTCTGCCTACGAGACTGCAATGTCCAACGCTAAGGAAATGACCGAGATTGCCATGAAAGCTCAGGGTGAAGCCGCTTCCGTGCTCACCAAATGCTTTATGGCCAATATCGATGACATGAAGACGTTCAGCAAGATCGGCTGATACCAGGCGGTTCAAGGCCGTTCGGCCTCCGCCTCCAGCTTTGCACAATGGCGGTGGCTCTCCCAGAGGGCCGCCGTCTTTGCTTTCCACCTTCAGCTCGCTAGAGGCGAATGCATCAGTCCCAAAAGACCGATCAGGCCTTCTTAATCTGATGCGTAACTAGCTGCCGCCATTCGCCAGGCGAAGTTCTTGCGCGCGCCTCAAAATATTGTCTTCAAGACCGGTCGCCGTCGCTTTATCAACCTCGGCGTCTACCCAGCCGACTTTTCCATTTGTCTGTCGAAAAACGGCAACCTTCAGTGCATCGGCGCGCAGTGCCTGATCGAGAATGTAAACAGTGACCTTAAAACGCTCGTCCGGCGTCTCGGGTGGCGCGTACCAGTCGCTGATGATCACCCCGCCGCCCGAGTCTGCCTGGGCAAGAGGTAGGAAATCAAGGCTCTCAAGTGAAGCCTGCCACAAATAGGGATTTGCAACGGCAAGGCCACTAACAGTCGACCCTTCCCCCTCTGAACTCTTTGTGGGGGAGCTGGCCTGATCGTCGCTCTCGTCTCCACCTTCCCTGTCACTGTAGATGACGAAACCTTTGTCATTGCCGTGGACCGTACCGGATTGCTGCCGAATCCGATCCTCCTGCTCAGTGACGTAGGGCTTGGCTTCTTCTACGGTGAGACCATTGCACGCGTTGAGGAGCCCTGCCGACCCAAGGAAAAAACACATAATAAGCTGATTTGTCGTCTTCGTGGGCATGCGGCTACGCCAAGGTCCGGCAAAAGCGTTACGAGCTTTCGGCTGGTGACGAGGATAATCTAGAAGTTAAAGCGGAAATTCACGACACCGCTGGTGTCGGCTGTACCATCGAGGCTCGTGCTGTAAGCGACATCACCGCCGACAACGAAACGGGACGAAAGCTCCATCTGGCCACCAACGACCCAAACCTGCTGCTCGTCTGTCGACACACCATTGACGTCATACTGTGACACATTCGACACGCTCAATTGAGTATTCAAAGCGCCGAAATCATAGCCCAGACCAGCCGTGACCCGATCACGTGCAACCCCGAGAGCTTCGTCACTCCGATCATAGGATGCGCCGAAGCGCAATCCTTCCAGACCATCAAACTTCAATCCACCGCCGAAACCGAAGGTCGATGATTGTCCAAGATCCTGATGACCTCGATCGGCATAACCAGCAATGGCCGAGAGATCGACTTTCACCAAGCCCAGATCATGAGACCGTGCGATCTGCATGGCCTCGCTTTTCACCTGACGGCCAACCACCGCACCGCTGAGCCTGGTCTTGAGAACTGAACCGCGATCGACGGAGATACCCTCCGCCAACCCTATGGGAACACCGGCAAAACGGGGCGTAAAACCGCCAGCCCGCTGATCGCCCTGGACCAGCTGAACTCCCGATTGGCCGGGGTGACCACCCTGACGAGCCAACTGCTGCTGCAACGCCTCGAAGCCATCTTCAAGAACACCACCGCCAGCGAACGAGCCGTCGGCAGCTCGCGCATAACCACTGCCTGCAGCTATTGCGGCGGCAAGGGTAGCAAGCAACAGAGGGTTCTTAGTTTTCGCCATCAGCGTCTTTACACCTTTCGTCGGCATCAATGCGTTACTTTTGAGCCGCAGACAGTATGAATTTCGAAGTCCCACAATGCAAGTGTCAAATTAGACGAACAAAGAGAACAGCCAAACAAATCGAACAGCTTTAGCGTGAAACAGGGCGACAGTTTCCTGCCGCCCTGTTTCGTCGCAATCGACAGGACTTAGTAGTCGATCTGCAGCGCTAGGACACCAGCAGTGGTGGAGTCGCCCCCAGCACCCTGATCGTCATCATTGAATGAGACATCGCCCTTCACCGTGACACCAGGGAAGAGGCCATAGTCACCACTGAATGCGAGAACACCGCTTTCTTCACCAGCGTCGGGATCTTCATAGGTATAGCCGGCGCTGACATTGGCAGGGCCAAAGCCGTATTTCACACCGATGGAGAAGCCGTCACCTTCATCTGCTTCTTCCCTGATGAAGTAACCGGCACCGATACCGAGACCGCCGAACTCGACACCACCACCGATGCCGTAGTTTTCACGATCCTCATCACCAACTTCCGCATTGCCGAGGCTGGCCACGGCGGTCAAGGTGATGTCCGCACCGCTGGCCGACATGTTGAAGTTGGCACCGAGCTCGACATTGTCCTCGAATTCACCGGCATCATCGTCGCTGTCGTTTTCCTGGGCGTCGCCAGTATCGGGCGAATAGCTGGCACCGAGCTGGAAACCGCCAATGCGCGGCGTGAAGTAGGTGATTTTAGCGGCATCACCGGTATCTGGAACGCCGGTGATGTTGAGGTTTTCACCATCGCCGTCGATACCGCCGGTACCGGCCTGGAAATCTTCACCACCAACGAACATGTTGTCAGCAGCGCCATCTTCGCGGCCAAGCTCGAAGCGACCGAAACCGCCCCAGAAGGCAAGCCTGGCTTCGTCAGCATTGATATCACCATCGTCGCCATCGGCATCAACTTCCAGCTCAACCTTGGCTGCATAGTTGACGCCATTGTCGGCAGCGCCCTCGGCTTCGATCTTGGTCTCTGAATCCATGGCGAAGAAATAGCCACGACCGTTGTCGATGGTCTCTTCGTCAGCAGCTTCAGCGACAAATTCGACCTGACCCGACAAGGTTACTTCAACATCTGCAAATGCTGGCATTGCCAGAGCAAAAACACCAACAAGAGCTGTACTGCCAAGCAGTAGATTTTTAGTCATGATCCCGTTCTCCACTCGCACCCGCTAGGGCATCTTTTTCGACTTTGAGATGAGTGCTGTACCCTTTGTGCACCCGATGAGGCGAACTCTCAACAATACCTGTTAACCATTTGAACGCTGGCGGTTCAACAATGTATTGCCGGCAAGTGAAACAAATAAGTCGCGATGTGGCAGAAAGGACACAAGAAATCCGAGCGAACTAGACGATTTCAGTTAAGCGCATGTTTCCTAAGTCAGTTATCAGCTTGTCCAGCACGTTGGCGGGACGGTTTGGGAAGGCATTTGCGAGATCGCTTTTCGAAAATTGTTGCCGCTTGAGCACCCATTCGACCATTTCGGCGACACCGCCCGGAACCTCGATGGCTTGGCGCGATCCTGCCTTGACGAGACCGTATCGTCCGGCCTGTTCGACCAGCTTGATATCTTTGCCATGGACTTTGTAGGCAGCATCATCCGGTGCTTCCAGAAGGGCAGGCAAGTCGTAGCCATGGCGCGGATAGGAGAAGCCCTCTTGGAATTTCGTGACCGCAGCAGCAGTTTTCGGATCCTGAAGAATGCTACGGATCTTCTCGGCGAGGTCTGCCAGGCGCTCGTCGAGAACGCCTGTGTCGGGCCTTGGCAGATTGGCACGGAATACAGGCTCGGCCAGGACCTGGTCGAACAACATCGACATCACATCCATGCCGATCGGATAGGTCGCGCCGAACGCGATGTGTACGGCGCCCCCTTCGTCGGCAAGAGCGTCGTGATACTGGCCACGCGGCAGATAGAGGAGATCGCCGGGCTCCATCTTGACGTCCATCAGGAGCTTGCCTTTGGCCTTTTCACGATGCTCGCGCCCGAGCGTCTTGAACATCGGATGCGCAATCGGGTCCGTCGTCCTTCCTTCGTAGATATGCCAGGTCTTGGTGCCCTCGACATGCACGGCGTAGACATCATGGGTGTCGAAATGGGCGGCAAACCCCTGGCGGCGCTTCGAGGAACAGTAGAGATTGCCCTGAACCTTGGCGCCGAGGGCCTGCTCCATCGTTTGGGAAAAGGCGGTCAGCCCGGTGCTCAGATGGTCGATATCGTTGGCGACCAGGGTGGCGCCTTTCTTAAGGTAATCCCGCACCTTGGCAGGATCAGGGCGCATGACCTGCCCGCCATCCCGGCCGACAGCAGGTGAGCAATAACCCTGGGCCGGCACCGGCTCCTTGTCGAGCATGAGCAGCAGCGAAGCCTGCGACCAGATCGGTGCCTGACCCAGAAGGTCATTCAGGAGCGACCAGCTCATCACCTTGGCGAACTTGTCGGCAGCACCCTTCAGATGCAGCGGTTTCTTGCCCTCATAGTCAGCCAAGAACGCATCGGCGCCGATCGGCGCCATAACGTCATCGAATGCGAATGGTGGTTGCAGCATGCTTGTGTCTCCTGGAGGCCTGCCGTCGAGCGAGGAGCACCCCTGATGCCCGATCTTCCGATGCAAAGTCTTCTGCATTGACCGCGGCCATGGCTCGACTAGGTTGTCAGCGGTTCGGCCGGGAGAAAATTGCATGTCAGACGATCAGGGACAAGTCGAGGCGCCAGTGCCTGTCGCCGATCATTTGGGGCGAATAAGAGAAGAGATCGCGGAAGCAGCGAGGACAGCCGGCCGCAGCTCCGATGACGTTACCCTGGTTGCGGTGAGCAAAGCCCAGCCCGACGAGCGGGTGCAAGCGGCTCTCGATGCCGGCCATCGAATTTTCGGTGAGAACTACGTACAGCCGGCCCTGGCCCGCTGGCCCGCCCTAAAAGAACGTTACCCGGACGTCCGATTGCATATGATTGGCGCGATCCAGAGCAAGAAAGCGAAGGATGTGGTCGGTCTGTTCGATATGATTGAAACACTCGACCGCGAAAAGCTGGCTCGAACGCTCGCCAAGGAAATGAATGCCCAGGACAAGCATCCTGCCTGCCTCATTCAGGTCAATATCGGCGAAGAAGAGCAGAAAGCCGGCATCGCCCCCAACGACACCGACGCCTTCGTCGCGTTTTGCCGGAACGAACTCCATCTGCCGATCAAAGGGCTGATGTGCGTTCCGCCAGTCGATGACGAGCCGGCCATGTATTTTGCGCTGCTCGCCAAGATGGCCAGACGCAACGACCTTCAGATTCTCTCAATGGGCATGAGCGCCGATTTCGAGGTCGGCGTACAGTTTGGTGCGACGCATGTCAGGGTGGGCAGCGCAATTTTCGGAGCCCGGCTGCCGAAAAGCTGATCGTGCGCCGGCGCCAGCGTCGCGGCGACACCGGACAAGAGTGCGAGAGCAAGACATAACGCGATGACGAAACGCACGGCTCTGATCGGGTTCTTTGCCTGCCTTTGCGTCATTGAGCCCCCTCCACAGTTCGATCAAATCCTCACTGTCTTCAATGTGGATAGAGCGTTCGGTCTGAACGAAACATGAATGGCGCCATTCATCTGCCATTCATCTTAGTGTCGATGGCCTGGCGACGCGCCCGTCTGGGATCGATGCCACCTCTAACGCCCCAGGGTTCTGCCTTAGGAAGCTGCGGGCTGTCCTTCGCAGCAGAATTCCCTTTCTCAATCGGAGGCTCGCCGATGTCCTCGTAGAGCGTTCTTGCCTCAGGGGCCGGACCGCGACGCTCACCCAACGCGATGATGCGAACCACACGAATGTCGTAACCCTGGGCAAAAGTCAGAACATCGCCTGGACGGACCTTATAGTGCGGCTTGGTCACGAGCATGCGATTGATCCGGACCTTACCTTTGTTGGCCACCGCCGCCGCAAGGCTTCGGGTCTTGAAGAAACGCGCCTGCCAGAGCCATTTATCGAGGCGGAGACCGCCTCCCTGGTCAGCGCAAGGTTCCATATTGGCCTGGCAGTTCCGTGATTTTCCCGTCATCCCGTCCCCGTTTTGAAAGTGAGGTCACGAAGGGCTGCAAAGGGTGAAGCTGCGGCATCACCGGCAGTTTTCTTTTTGCGCCGGGCGGTTTGTCGGCGCGGCCGCGGCGCTTGCCGGCGAAATCGGCCTTCATCGTCAACGATAAATCCGAGCTTTGCGACGACGGATCCGAGATCGTCGCGACCGAGGCCGGTCAGCGCCATCATACCAGGCGAAAGCTCGAAGGACGGCGCCTCTCTTGCCGTGCGTCTGAGGTCCGCCGCCAGGCGCTCCACGATGTCGATCCGAAGAGCAAACCGGCCAAGCTGCTCGAAGCCGATCGCCGCTGCATAGCCTTCCCCGAAATCGGCGGCATCAAGCGCCACACGTCCGGACGGCGGCGGCGTGAGGTCGTTGATGCCCCGCTGGACGGCAAAGAGACGCGCGCGCAGCTCGATGGTTTTCGCCTTCAGCATGGAAGGAAGAAAAATGTGGCGGACGCCAAATCGCGCGCCGAGCTTGGAGAGCTGCCGCCTCGATGTCTTCGAGAGCCCCTTCAGCTGCGCCTCGGCATCGGCCGCGGTCAGATTGCCGAGGCCTTCCAATAAAAGAAAGGCGATACCGCGCGCTGGCCCCTCCAATTCGGCCGCCTGCAGATCACGAAGATCGGAGGTCAGGGCGGCCAAATGGGCGTCGAGCCAGATGGCCAGACGGCGGCGCACCGCTTCGTGGGCATCACCACCGAGCTGATCGCCGACCAACGCCTCCAGCCTCGGTGCCAGCGGCGTAGCACCAGCCAGCAACCGCCCCACGGGCGCCGGCGGCGGCGCTGACTGCTGAACTTTTTCCTGCCAGAGGATGCGTCCCTGGTCGTCCAGCGCAAAGGCGCTGTCGTCGGACGCTATCAGCGCTTTGACCCGGCGCATCAGCTCAGGCCCGATCACCCGCCTTGCAGCAGCATTGACGGCGCGGCGCTCGACCTCTCCGTTCTCCGTTTTCTGCTGGCCAAGCACGGGTTGGAGCCCTTCGATCCGGCCGACCTCATGTCCTTCGATCACCACCACACCATCGGCGCCCACAGCGCCTAGCGGTCCCCCCTCCTGCAGGCTCTTCAGCAGGATCTGCGTCCGCCGGTCGACGAAACGCTGGGTCAGGCGTTCATGCAGCGCATCGCTCAAGCGGTCTTCGACCGCCCGCGCCCGCTCCTGCCAATGACCTGGATCATCAAGCCATTCGCCGCGATGGGTCATGTAGGTCCAGGTGCGGATATGCGCGAGCCTGGTGGTGAGCGCATCGATGTCCCCCTCGGTGCGCTCCAGCCTGGCGATCTGATCCGCAACCCAGTCCGCCGGCAGTCGGCAGCCGCCGACGAGGTGATCAAAGACAGTCTCGAGGAGATGGAGGTGATTGTCGGTCAGCGTCTTTCGAAAGTCCGGGATCTGGCAGACCGACCATAAGAGCTCCACGGACGCCCTGTCGGTGGCACGTTTCTGCACACGCTCTTTTCTGGAAAGAGTCTTCAGGCTGATGTGATCGAGCGCGTTCCCGGTCTTTCTGAGGCAGGCGAAAGGCGGTGGCGTGTCGAGACTTTCCTGCAAAGCGTCCAGTGAGCGGAAGTCGAGTGCTGCGTGACGCCAGCGCAGTTCCTTGATCGCCGGAAAATCATGGTTCTCGACCGATTCAACCATCCTCGGATCGAGGTCGCCGACGTCGATCGTGGTGCCGAAGGTTCCGTCCTGCATGTGGCGTCCAGCGCGTCCGGCGATCTGGCCGATTTCGTTCGGCAGCAGCTCCCTGGTCTCACGTCCGTCGAACTTGACCACGCTGGCCAGCGCCACATGGCCGAGATCCATGTTCAGGCCCATGCCGATCGCATCGGTCGCGACCAGATAGTCGACCTCGCCTTCCTGATAGAGGGCGACCTGCGCGTTCCTCGTCCTTGGACTGAGCGAGCCGAGCACGACGGCGGCACCGCCACGCTGGCGACGGATCAGCTCGGCAAAGGCGTAAACGTCACGCGCGGTGAAGGCGACGACGGCACTCCGCTTCGGCAGGCGCGTCACCTTGCTCGGTTCGGCATAGGAGAGCGTCGAGAAGCGTGGTCGCGTCAAGATCTCGGCTTCCGGCACTAGCCGTTTCAGGAGTGGCCGTATGGTGTCCGCCCCTAGGAACATGGTCTCACCGGCGCCGCGCGAACGAAGCAGCCGATCGGTGAACACATGGCCGCGCTCGCGATCCGCAGCGAGCTGGATCTCGTCGACGGCCAGGAAATCGACGTCGAGATCTTCCGGCATGGCTTCGACCGTCGCCACCCAATAGCGCGCCGTCTTCGGCTGAATCTTTTCTTCACCGGTGATGAGTGCGACCTGCTGGGGCCCCTTCTCGATCACGATCCGATCGTAGACTTCGCGGGCGAGCAGGCGGAGGGGAAAGCCGATCAGCCCGGTTTTGTGGGCCAACATGCGCTCGACCGCAAAATGGGTTTTCCCGGTATTCGTCGGGCCGAGCACGGCTAGAACGCGTTGGTGGTCGAGAGACATTGACATCATGACCATAGCAAAACTATGGGATGTGCAGCCTCCCCTGACAACCCGACCGCGCCGGTCGATGCTGTACCTTAAGGCAGGCGTTGCCACCATACCCAACGTTCCGGGACGACGGCGCAACCCCTCCCAACCAGCGCAGCCCCCCAGTTACCGAGGTCGCCGCGCGACCGGCCTGGTTGAAGGGTGGTCGTTCAGGGACTACATGCGGCTGTAGCAAATTTCGTGATCAGAATTGAAGACGGGGGACCCCTTCCATGACGGCGGAGAAACAGCCCTTCGAGGCTGAAGTCGGGCGTGTGCTCGACCTGGTGATCAACTCGCTCTATCAGCATCGTGACATCTTCCTGCGCGAGCTGATCTCGAACGCTTCCGATGCCTGCGATCGCCTGCGCTATGCGGCTATCAGCGATGGCGAGCTCCTTAAGGTTAACCCAGATCTCAAGATCGTGCTGACCCCGGACAGTGCCGCGGGTACGCTCACCATCGATGACAACGGGCTTGGCATGAGCCATGACGAGTTGGTCGAGAACCTCGGCACCATCGCGCGCTCCGGCACGGCCCGCTTCGCCGATGCCCTTTCCGGCGACAACAAGACCGACGTCAATCTGATCGGCCAGTTTGGCGTGGGTTTCTATTCAGCGTTCATGGTGGCGGATGAGGTCGAGGTGCTATCGTCGAAAGCCGGCGAGGGCATCGCTCATCGCTGGACATCCGACGGCAAGACCGGCTTCTCCGTCGAAAAGGTCATGGACAAGGCTCCGCGCGGAACGAGGGTCGTCCTCCATTTGAGGGAAGACGCGAAGGAGTTTCTGGACGAGCACCGGCTGCGTCACGTCGTCCGGAGCTATTCCGACCACATTGCCATCCCCATCATGTTCCAGGGTGAGGCGACGCCCGCCGAACCGAAGGAGGGCGAAGAGGCTTCGACGGAAACGATCATTCCTGAGGCACAGCAGATCAATGAGGCGAGTGCGCTTTGGACCCGGCCGAAATCCGAGATCACCGACGAACAATATAAAGAATTCTATCACCATGTCGGTCACGCCTATGACGATCCGTGGGCACGACTGCATGTCCAGGCGGAAGGCCTGGTTTCCTATCAAGCTCTTTTGTTTGTCCCGAGCGTCCAGCCGATGGATCTGTTCGATCCCAAGCGCGAACACGGGGTCAAGCTATACGTGAAGCGCGTCTTCATCACCGATGGCCTTGAAGGCCTGATGCCACGCTATCTCCGTTTCGTGAAGGGTGTGATCGACACCGAAGATCTGCAGCTCAATGTCTCTCGGGAGACCCTTCAACACAGTGCCGTGCTCGCGAAGATCAAGAAGGATCTGGTGAAGCGCATCCTCGATGAGCTGGCAAAGCGCGCCAAGGCCGAAGACGGCGATTACGAGGCTTTCTGGGAACAGTTTGGTCAGGTGATCAAGGAAGGCATCTATGAGGATCGGGACCAGCGCGAAAAGCTTTTGGAGCTCGCCCGCTTCCGTTCCACCGCCGAGGATGGTTGGGTCAGCCTCGCCGATTATGTCGGCCGCATGAAGGAATGCCAGGACGCCATCTACACCATATCGGGCGAAAACCTGGGCGCGCTTAAAACCAGCCCGCAGCTTGAAGGCGCTCGCGCCAAGGGCGTCGAAGTCCTGCTGCTGGCCGACAATATCGACGACTTCTGGCTGCCCCAGGCCGACAAATATCAGGACAAACCGTTCAAGTCGCTGACCCGCGGCGATGTCGATCTGTCGACGATCGAGGGTGAGGCCGACGATAAGAAGGACGATCCGTCCGAGACGCTCGAGGGCGAGGAGCTGGATAAGCTGATCGCCGCCCTGAAAGCCAAGCTCGGTGACAAGGTCGCGGATGTCAGGGCGTCTGCGCGCCTGACCGAGAGTGCGGTCTGCCTGGTCGCCGACGAGAGCGGCATGGACATGCGGCTCGAGCGATTTCTTAAACAACATCAGCAGCTCGGCGAGCTGTCCAAACGGATCTTGGAGATCAACCCGAAGCACGATCTGATCAGGTGCATGGCGGCAGATCCCGCGAGCGACGAGCTTGGCGAGCTCGCAGAGCTTCTGTTCGATCAGGCGCTGATCATCGAGGGCGAGCCCCTTCCGGACCCCGGTGCATTTTCCCGCCGCATGAGCGCCTTTCTCACCAAGGGCCTCGCCGCCTGATCCTGCCAGGACTTGGTACGACAAAAGAAAGAGCCCCCGCATCCACGGGGGCTCTTTTGCATCGATGACCTTGCGACCGCTGGTGCGGCCCGGTTGTCAACGTTGATTAGTTGGCCGCGCAAGGATTGCAGGGGTTGCAAGGATTGCACGGGTTGCAGGGATTATGCGCCGCACAGGGGTTGCAAGGATTGCAGGGATTATGCGCCGCGCATGGGTTGCAGGGATTGCACGGGTTGCAGGGATTGGCTGCTGCACAGGGATTGCACGGGTTGCAAGGCGTAACCGCATCGACGGCAGCGCCGGCATCCTCGCTGAGACCCTCGACGGTGTTGCAACCGGACAAGGCAACCGCACTACCCAAAACGAAGGTCGTGGCGGCCAACGTGCGAATGGCGGTGCTGGAAAGAAGTCGACGGTTCTGTTCACTCATTTTCTGATCCCCCCTCGGGATACGTAGAATTACCGATGTACGCTAGTTACACGACAGCGCAGAGAACTGCAAATTCATCTTGTAGGTGCCTGGAGATAGTCCAGTCACGTCGTCGTGTATGATTTGTCGCTCAAGCGCTCGTGCATCTCGAAGAGCGTCGGCATCAGGTCATCACCATGGCCGAGCGCTGTGGCGAGGTCGTACCAACGGCGAACACCGTCGGCGAGCGGCGCATAGGCTTCCTGGTCCTCAGCCAATCGCCAGAAGTAGGACACATCCTTCAGCGCGTTCTTGATCGCGAAGGCCGAGAGTTCTGGATCGCCGTCGCCGGTCAGGAGCCGCGCCATTCGCTGGAAGGATGTGCTGTTTCCGCCGCTCACCGAAATGAGCTCGACCATCATCTTAGGATCGACGCCGGCCTTCGCCGCCGCCGTACAGGCTTCCACGGTAAGCGCAGTGTTGCCAAGTGTCAGAAAATTGTTGATGAGTTTTAACGTGTGCGCGCTGCCAAGCGGACCTGTGTGAAAAATGCGCTCACAAAACGTTTCCAGCACCGGCCTGATCTCATCCAGGATGGCGGCCGCCGCCCCGATCATGATGTTGAGCCTCCCCTCCTCTGCCTCCTTGGGCGTGAGCGTCACTGGGCCGTCGATCATGACGACATCCTTGACCGCCAATGCCTCCGCAAGAGCATGCGTCGAGGCGGGCTCGGCCGTGGTCATGTCGACGAGCACCAGGCCGGGCCTGGCTCCTTCGAGCACACCGTTTTCACCATGCACCACCTCCTGCATCACGCGGGAATCCGAAACGCAGGTAAAAAGGATATCGACCGAGCTTGCGAGTTCGGCAGCACTCGATGCCTCCCTCGCGCCGCGTTCGATCAGATCATCCACGGGTTTTCGGTTGCGATGTGCGAGCACCGTCAGCGGGTAACCGCCTTCGAGAATATTCTTCGCAGCGCCATGTCCCATCAGGCCGACGCCGATAAAGCCGATTTTCTTGATCATGCATGCCTCCCAAGCTTCACCTCGATTCCTGCCATCTATGGCCGGAGTGGTGAACCGGGGCTAGGGTTGCCGTATGCGGATCCAACGCCGACCGGCTGATGTCAGGCATAGCTGCCAAGGAGGTTTCTTCATGTTAGGCGATCCCCCCGTCGTCACATTAAAACGGCAATTTGAACGACCGAGCGCTGCCCAGGTGGCCTCGCTGAAGGGTGTGCCCACCGGTTTCGTCGTCGATCTGATGATGGGCCAAGGCGCTGTCGATCACCGGATCAAGCCGCTCTGGCCGGAGAGTGCTTTTACAGCGCCCGTGCTCACAGCAGACTGCGGCCCGCGCGACAATCTCGGTCTTCTGGTAGCGCTCGAAGTGGCGGAACCCGGCGACGTCATCGCCCTTGCGACGGGAGGCTTCGAGGAGACCGCAGTGCTCGGTGATCATGTCGCCGCCATGGCCAAGAACAAAGGCGTGGTCGCCTTCGTTACAGACGGCCTGGTGCGCGATGTCGATGGGCTGATCGAGGTCGGCTTTCCCGTCTGGTCGGCAGGCGTCTCGCCAAACAGCCCCTATAAGAGCGGGCCTTGCGAGGTCGGCACTTCGGTCACGCTTGGCGGTGTTGCTGTACGTTCAGGCGATCTCATGATCGGCGATCGGGATGGCGTGGTCGTCGTGCCGCGCGAAAAGACCGGTGAGGTCGCAGCAGGCCTAGCCGATGTCCAGGCCAAGGAAGACGAGATGGGCAGGCTGATTGCCGATGGCCTTTCAGCACCAGGTTTCATCAAGGAGCTGCTCGCTTCCGACAAGACCAGGGTCTTGGACTGATCGGCATGAACGTCCTGCTGCCCGCGACCTGTCAGGTTGGTGAGGCCGAGCTGTTCGTCAACCCGCATGCCAAGCGCTTCGGCGCCTGGAGCGTGCGTCAGAACAGTGTTCTCAGCCAGGAGGGATTTCGCCAGGCGGAAGCCGTCATCCATAACTGGCCGGGCTATCACCCGACCCCGCTACTCGAACTCGACGGTCTCGCCAAGTCGATGGGCATTGCCAGGCTCTGGTACAAAAACGAGGCCGAACGTTTCGGCCTGAAGAGCTTCAAGGCGCTGGGCGGCGCTTACGCGGTCGCTGAGCTGATCATGCGCAAGGCGGCTTTGAGCGGCTTCGCAACACCCGTCTCCAGCCCGCTTCTGTTTGCCGGTCACTACCGGGATCTCGCCTCCGAGATCACCGTCACCTCGGCGACGGACGGCAATCACGGCCGCTCGGTCGCCTGGGGTGCGAAGCTTTTTGGCTGCCGCGCCGTTATCTACATCCACGCCACGGTGAGCGAGGGGCGAAAGCGCGCGATCGAGGCTTATGGCGCCGAGGTGCGCCGAGTGGAGAGCCACTACGACGACACCGTCCGCCAATGCGCCGCCGATGCGGCGAAGCATGGTTGGACGGTGATTTCAGATACGTCCTATCCTGGCTACACGGCGATACCAATCGATGTGATGCAGGGTTACGGCGTGATGGCGGCGGAAGCGATCGCCGAGCTGCCGCCGGAAGAGGAGCCGACCCATGTCTTCGTTCAGGGCGGTGTTGGCGGCATGGCGGCCGCGGTTGCCGCCCATCTCGCCTGGCGCTGGCAAAAACGCAGGCCGATGCTGATCGTCGTCGAGCCGGAGCAGGCCGCCTGCCTGTTGGCGAGCGCCAAGGCGGGCGCCTGGTCCACCATTACAGGCGATCTCGATACCGTGATGGCCGAGCTCTCCTGCGGCGAACCGTCATTGCTCGCCTGGGACGTTCTCGAAGAAGCCGCCGATGCGCTGATGACCGTCCCGGACCATGCCGCCGAGGCGACCATGCGCCTTCTTGCGGAAGGGCTGAGTGGGGATCGTCCGATCGTCGCAGGTGAGAGCGGCGTCGCCGGACTTGCCGGCGCCATCGCCGTCAGCCAGGTGGAAGACTTGCGCACCAGACTCGTTCTTGATCGCCATAGCCGTGTCCTGGTCTTCAGCACCGAGGGAGCGACCGACCCCGAGCTTTATGAGACCATCGTCGGCAGGAGCGCTGACGCCATCGCAGCGGAGAATGCCTGACCATGAGCCGCCTTTTGACGCTTGCCGCAGCCCAGATGGGTCCCATCGCGCGAGATGAGACAAGAGAAAGCGCCGTCAGGCGCATGATCGCCATGCTCAAGGAAGCCAAAGGTCGGAACGCCGACCTCGTGGTTTTTCCGGAATTGGCGCTGACCACCTTCTTTCCTCGCTGGTGGTTCGAGGACGAGGCCGAACTCGATCCCTTCTACGAGACCGAGATGCCGAACGCGGCGACCAAACCGCTGTTCGAAGCAGCAGCCAGTTTGGAAATCGGCTTTTATCTCGGCTACGCCGAAGCCGTCGCCGACGGCGGGGTCACAAGACGATTCAACACGTCGATCCTGGTCGACAAGTCCGGCAATATCATCGGCAAATACCGAAAGGTTCACCTGCCCGGCCATGCCGATCATCAGCCCTGGCGCCCCTTCCAGCATCTCGAGAAGAAATATTTCGAGACGGGCGATCTGGGTTTTCCCGTCTTCGAGACGATGGGCGGCAAGATGGGCATGTGCCTTTGCAATGATCGCCGCTGGCCGGAAACCTATCGTGTCATGGGTCTGGCCGGCGCCGAGGTCGTCATGCTCGGCTACAACACGCCGCAGCACTACCCCCAAGCCCCCGAACACGACCACCTCAACCATTTTCACAACCACCTGGTCATGCAGTCCGGCGCCTATCAGAACGGCTGCTTCGTGGTCGGCACCGCGAAATGCGGCGTCGAGGAGGACTGCATGCTGATCGGCCAAAGCTGCATCATCGCCCCCACCGGTGAAATGGTGGCCATGGCCACCTCATTGGAAGACGAGGTCATCGTGGCCGGGTGCGATTTGGATCGGTGCAAGGAGATAAGAGAAAATATTTTTAATTTCGCGCTGCACAGGCGACCGGAACATTATGGGGTAATTTGCAAAAGCTGAGGGACCACTGGGGCCGGGGCTGACGTGGAGCGATAGGTTACAGAATTTCATCTAGGAACCGATACTGCCCCTGACCAGAATCACCTTTCTCATAGGCGTGCAGATAAACCTCACCGTGTTTCTGAGTTCGCGATGGACGTTCGCTGAAGACCTTATTCACGCACCAGCTCCTCCCGTCCATGCTGCTCCCGATTTCGGCATCAAGCAGCACAGCGATGAACACCCCGCCAACCGGCGGCAGGGGTACGCTATCGACACTCGATCCTCTACCAGCGAGAGAGACAGCCCGATTGGGGCGTCTACGACGACACCGACCCGGCCCAGGTCGCGGCGCTGAGGCTGCGCTTCGTCCTCTTGGGCGAGGGATTTCCGGCGGTGGCGATGGGGAGGCCACATCATGGCCTTTTATAGCCTTTAGATAGATTGCAACGCGCCTATAAACTGCCCGCTAGTTTTTACGAAAATGCCATGCTAATTCGTTGATGTCGTCCGAACTTAGATATCTGCATATGATTGAAAGTCATGGATTGTCCGGTCGAGTGCTGCATTGATTGCTATACGACGGACGAGCTGATCCAGGTCTGGATCGAGGTCTCATTTGAGCTAACGCTCCGGATAGTTGTTCAAATCATCCGCCTTGGACCAGTCGTGATCGTCGCTTGCTCAGGTGCCTATGTCTACTACTATGTCTTGAAAAATCCGAGGTTCTCGGGCGTAGCGACTGTCATCTCGGGCAATACACTTGAAATCAAAGGCAAGCAAGTTCGGATTTTCGGCATTGTCGCATTAAAGCACGGGCAGGAAGTCCACATACCTCCCGATAAGTGGGACGGCTTTGACTATAGCAAAGAGAAGCTGGAGGCTCTCGTCGGCGAGAAGAAGGTCAAATGCGTTGTGACCAACTGGCATGGGAAATGGGAGCGCATAGAGGGACGCTGTTATCTTAAAGGAGACGATGTAGGACGGCGAATGGTCAAGGACGGCCACGTCTTCGCTGACACAGACTACAGCTACGAATACAAGGATGTTGAGGAAAAGGCCCGCCGCAAGAAACTAGGTTTCCATGGGGCCGTCCATCCCCCAAGGAATCCAAAAAACTGGGCCAATCAAAAGGAGAGGGAGGCGCGTGTTAAAGAGTATGTGCGGAGGCGGTTACCAGGCGACCCGGCTCTTATGACGCTTGAAGACTTGCGTGCGCACGTAGACGTAGAAATTGAAGGTGGATTCCTGGTTCGCGCTAATGGGAGCATCGAATTGGGTTGAGACTTCTGCAAGACGACCACAGCGAGCCATCGAGGCTTGGTGGGCAACACTCTCAATCTAGGCCGTTCGGTGATGGTGTGAGTTTAGGGCTGCAATGAGGTCCCGAAGAGAAGCATGCGGGGCGGTCTTTGATATACGGTAGGAATGCCGATTCTCGGAGGCGTTTCAAAACCAGTTATCCAGAAGTTACTCCGACCCCCGCAGATGCCTCCTTTGGCTGATCTGATATCCGCTAAGTCGCTGAGAAATATGGAGCGGGCGATGAGATTCGAACTCACGACCCCAACCTTGGCAAGGTTGTGCTCTACCCCTGAGCTACGCCCGCTCGCGATCGTCGGAAGAGGCGCGTGTTGCGCCGGACGATTGGGCGTATTTAGGAGAAACACTCTTGTTTGGCAAGTGGGTCGGGGGCGGAATTTGCAACGGGATGAGCAGGCATTCGGCGCAAACAACCCCTAGTAAACGC
>JBPCVQ010000471.1:0-8563 GCA_051010395.1 Geminicoccaceae bacterium
CCATGGGCGCCGAGCTGCAGGGTTTGTTCGATATCGCCCGAACGGGACGGGCCGGTGATCAGATTGATCGAGCGGGGCAATTCGGGGCTCGATGCGCGAAATTCATGCAGCGCATCTTCATAAGAGCGGGCGATGCGATCGCTGGGCAGCACGACGATCGCGGTTTCCGGGAGGAAGGCGAGGGTGGTCGGATGATCGGCATCCGAGGTGAGCATCAAGGTGCCAGTTTCGGCAATGCCGGCGAAGGCGGCGCTCAAGCCGATGGGATCGTCCGCCTCGGGGCGGCCATCCCGAACATCCAGCAGGCCGGCGTCCCAATCAGCCTTGTCGAGTTGGCCATCGGTCGCCTTTACCAGGCACATCGGCAGGTTGTGACGGCGAAGGTAATCAGCGATGGCGTCGGGCAGGTCGGCATCAACACCTATTCTGACGACATCGGCCTGTACCGCCTTCGCCTGGTCGACGAAAAGCCGGATACGCTCTGCAGTTTCGAGATCTGCTCGCGCCGGCAACAGCGTCGGGACAGACATCGCAAGCCGTGCTTGGACGGCCTCCCGGGCCTCCGGGTCCGGGCCGCGGCGAAGGGCTTTTCGCATGTGTTCCATCACCTGACGTCGCGCATCGCCGCCCGGCGATTGTGAGGAAGTGCTCATGTCGGCCCTCCCTTTTTCCGCCATGCCGCCTGGAACGTCGCCCCCGCCGGGGCTGGCATGTCGCGTGAAAAGGTCCATCCTCCCGCGAATGGCAGCCATCGGAAACGCCCCTTCGCCCGCCCGAAGGCGCCGAGTGCGGCCATCGCGATGCGGGCGCCGAGGTGATAGAGCCGGGGGCGTTTCGCGAGATAGGCCCAAAAGGCGAGCCCGTAACGCGCCGTCGGCGGCGAGAGTTTCTTTTGAAACTGATCCTCCCGCCAATGGCGCATCATTTTCGGGAGCGGGATGTGCATGGGACAGACCTGCTCGCAGCGTCCGCAGAATGTCGAGGCATTGGGCAGATGCTGGCCCTGTTCGATTCCAATGAAGTTCGGCGTGAGCACCGCACCCATCGGCCCCGGATACACCCAGCCATAAGCGTGCCCGCCCGTCGTCAGATAGACCGGGCAGTGGTTCATGCAGGCGCCGCAGCGGATGCAGCGCAGCATGTCCTGAAAGGTCGTGCCGAGCATTTTCGAGCGGCCATTGTCGAGGAGAACGATGTGAAACGCCTCGGGGCCATCTCGATCAGCGCTGCGCTTCGGGCCTGTGAGCAATGTCGTATAGGATGAAAAATCCTGACCGGTGCCTGAACGTGCCAGAAGCCGGAGAAGCAAGAAGGCATCGTCGAGCGTCGGCACCACCTTTTCGATGCCGGTCACGGCAATATGGGTCTCGGGCAGCCCTTGAGTGAGTTCGGCATTGCCCTCATTGGTGACGAGAACGATCGATCCGGTTTCGGCGATGAGAAAATTGGCGCCGGTGATGCCGACATCCGCCTCGAAATATTTCCCCCGAAGGAATTTTCGCGCTTCATCCAACAAGGCCTCCGGCTCCTCGACGCGTGGGCGCCGATGATGCTCGGCGAAGAGATCCGAGACCCTGTCCTTGGTCATATGGACCGCGGGCGCCAGAATATGGCTCGGCTTCTGGCCGGCAAGCTGAACAATATGCTCCCCGAGGTCGGTCTCTACCGGCTCGATGCCGGCGGTCTCCAGCGCCTCGTTCAGCCCGATTTCCTCGGTCACCATGCTTTTGGATTTGGTGACCGTCTTCGCACCCGCCTCTCGGCAAATCTTGAGGATGATCGCCCGTGCCTCGGCATCGTCGCGCGCCCAGTGAACGATCGCCCCCTGTTGGGTCGCCTTCTCCTCGAAGGCCTCAAGGTAGAGATCAAGATGGGCGAGCGTGTGATCCTTCAGCGTTTTTGCGGCGTCACGCAGGGCATCGAATTCCGGAAGTCTGGCCGCCGCATCGGCGCGGTTCTTCTGAAACCCACCCTCCGCCATGGCGAGCGCCTTCTGCAGCACGTCATCATCAAGGGCTTTCTTGACGTTGTCCTTGAAGGCAAGAGAGGTCGGCTGCATGGTCGCGTCACCCGCGCTGTGAACGTTCATCAAGCCCGGCGCCGATCGCCGGTTCGGCCAATTCGCCAGCCAGCACTTCTACTACATGTCGGACCTCGACCCTGCTGCCCTGGCGTTTCAGCCGGCCGGCCATGTTCATGAGGCAGCCGAGGTCGCCCGCCAGTAGCATGTCAGCGCCGCTTGCCTCGATATTATGGGTCTTGTCACTCACCATCTTGGTTGAGATGTCCGGATATTTGACGCAAAAAGTGCCACCGAACCCGCAGCAGACCTCGGCATTGTCCATCTCGGCAAGCGTCACGCCATCGACACTGGATAGGAGTTTTCGCGGCTGTCGCTTGATATCCAGTTCGCGCAGGCCGGAGCAGCTGTCGTGATAGGTCACCTTGGCGTCGAGGCCCGCATCCACGCTCTCGACGCCGCGAACGTCGGTAAGAAAGGAAACAAGTTCCGACGTGCGTGCTGCGAGGTCATTCGCTTTCGCCTGCCAGGGATCATCGGGGCCGAACAATGTGGGGTAATGCTTCTTCAGCATGCCGGCGCAGGATCCCGAAGGGGCGATGACATGCTCGAAGCCTGCAAAAGCCAGGATGGTCTGCTTCGCGATGTCGATGGTGTCGGCCCGAGCTCCCTGATTGTAAGCAGGCTGGCCGCAACAGGTTTGTCCCTTCGGCACGATCACCTCGCAGCCGGCCTCTTCCAGCAGTTTGACAGCGGCAAATCCAACCGATGGCCTGAACAGATCGACGAGACAGGTGACGAAGAGGGCGACGCGCGTTTTTGCCATGCAGACTGGGCCTCCGGCTCGAACTCGGATTCAAGGTCCGAAGCTTAACAGTCAGGGGGTACAACGGGCAATCGAGGGCTGGCAGGAACCGGCGTCAACTGGTGCGGAGTGCCGCCCGTGGCACCAGGACGAAGAAGCGTCCCTTGCTCTTCATATGGCCGGCGACCGCCTCGGCGCGTTCACCGGCTCCCCAGAACACGTCACCGCGAATGACGCCTTTGATGGCGCCGCCTGTGTCCTGGGCGATCATCAATCGGCGCAGCGGCTGTTCGCCGCCAGGCCATGGAGCTGTCGTATCCAGCCAGAGCGGCGCGCCGAGAGGAATATGTCGTGGATCGACGGCAAGCGAACGGCCCGCGGTCAACGGCACGTTTTGCGCACCGAGCGGACCGTCGGTCGGATCGAGTTCGATGTTTTCCCGAAAGAAGATGTAGGACTTGTTGCGGGCCATGATCTCACGCGCACGTCTGGGATTGGCCTGAAGCCACTTCCTGATGCTCTGCAACGAGACAGTTTCGGGCGTGAGCGCGCCAATCTCGATCAGATCGCGACCGATCGCCCGGTAGGGGAGGCCGTTCTGATCGGCGTAGCCGACACGGATGACGGTGCCGTCATCCAGTTGAACCTGGCCCGAGCCCTGGATCTGAAGAAAGAATTTTTCGATTTCATCATCAACCCAAACCAGCTCGAGGTCGCGGTCGGCGAGTGCGCCCTGGACGATGTCGTCACGCGAGTGGTAGGGGATGAATTCCTGGCCTTCGATACGGCCCCGGATGGAGCGTCCGGAGAGATCGGGGTCGAACCTGCCGAGATCAATCCTGACCAGATCCTCAGGCGGCAGGTAAAGCGGCACGGCGAAGGCACCGCCTTTGGATTTCGAGCCGTTCAGCAACGGCTCGTAGTAGCCGGTAAAAAGCCCTTCGGTCTCGTCGTCCGATGTGACGAGGAACGGCTGGAACCACGCCTCGAAAAATCCGCGTGCGTCGTCGGGGGATGACGCGTCGCTGAATTTCTGGGCGGCATCGCAGGCTAGGCGCCAATCATCGGTCGTGCCGTAGACATCATGTGTACCGATGGGGGATTGGCTGGGGCGGCGCAGCAGTTTTTCGCAAGACAGCCTGAAGGCGCGGACAGCAGTGAGTGGATTATCGCCCTGCCATCCGCTCAGCTTTTCATAAGCAATCGGCGTAAAATTGACCTGTGGCTCAATGTCGTCGCTCTTGCCACAGCCGAAAAGCAAAAGGGCAAGCGTCCATGACGCCAATATTCTCATCGTCGAACACTTCACCGTGATGTGCAGGTCAGTTCGGTGTGCGGGTTTCAATCAGTGTCCAGTTCGGATCACCGCTTTGTGTATCCCGTTCGAACGTCCAGAGATCAACAACATTTTCTGCGGTCTGCGGGTCGCCTTCGACCACCTTGCCATCGCGGTCGCGGACGACATTCACCTGCTCGCTTTCAAAGCGAAGCGTGACACGTGCTGCATGGTCGACGAGATCGGCCTCGATCGCCTCGGGCTCATTGACTGCAAGAAGCTGCGTATCCAGGCTCTGCTCGATGGCCACACGCTCATCAATTGCGCGGGCGAAGCTGCGGAAGACCTGATCTGCCAGGAGCGGGCGAAGCGCCGATTTGTCACCGGCAGCATAGGCATCTACGATCATCTCGAAAGCAAGCCTGGCGCCAGAGAGAAACTCTCTGAGGTCAAAGCTTGGATCCGCTTGATGAATTTCCGTAAGGCCGGCTTTGACATCCCCCTCGCTCAGATCGGCAATGGCCTGATCCACCTCTGGAGGCGCTGTTCCACGATCGCCTATCGGCACGACATTATCCGATGCGCTGTCACTGCGTACATCGCTATAACCTTCCGTCCGACGGCGTTCGTGACCGGTTCGTCGGCCAAGTACACTGCGCAGGCGAAGCGCGATAAACGCTGCGACCATCGCGAAAAACAGGATATCGATGTATGCAAATCCTTCAGACATTCCGGCTCCGTTGAAGCCATAGGTTGCAGCTGCGGGCGAGTTGGCGGATGTTAACCGCTGACGTCGCAAGTGCAAGGTAAGCTTTTATCCTTAACAAAGATATAATGGCCCGAACAGAAAAACAAACCTCAGCACGGCTTCCGATAGGCAAGATCTTACTGATCGCGTTCATTGTGATGCCGTTAATCGAGATTGCCGTGCTCATCCAGATCGGAAGCTGGCTTGGTCTCTGGCCGACGCTTGGCCTGATTATCTTGACGGCGATAATCGGGACGTGGATGTTGCGCCAGCAGGGATTTGCCGTTCTGGCTCGAGTTCAACAGCAGCTGGCGGAGGGAAGCGTTCCCCTTGGCGAAGTTTTTGAAGGTTTTTGTCTGGTGATCGCCGGTGCTCTTCTTTTGACACCCGGTTTCGTAACTGATGTCATCGGTGGCTCGCTCCTGATGCGGCCGGTTCGAGTCTGGCTCTATCGGACGCTGGGTGGCCGATTCCGAGCGGCGGCGATGCCGAACACGTCTCCCGGCAGGCATGGCCCGGTGGTCGATGGTGATTTCGAGACGGTCGATCCCGATCAGAAGCCTTCGAGCACTGACGGTGATTTGAAAGACGACCGTAGCCCGGGTGCGGGCTCGCACCCGATGCCGCCGCCGCGTGGCCGTTGGGATGGCGAATCATGATTCTGATTCGTCATGCGCAATCCGAGTGGAACCGGCATTTCACGGAGACCCGCATTGATCCGGGCATTCCAGATCCTGTGCTGACCGATCTTGGTCGACAACAGGCCAAGGCGCTTGTGGAGCAGCTCAGCGCCTACCCGTTGAGTGCACTGGTCACGAGCCCGTATAAGCGAACGCTGGAAACGGCGGAGATCGTGGCTTCAGCTCTTGGCCTCCCGATAAGTGTGAACGCCCTGGTGCGGGAGCGCTGTGTCTTCTCCTGCGACATCGGCAGTAATCCAGATGTTCTGAGAGATCGCAGTCCCGATATCGACTTCAGTGACTTGGAAGACGGTTGGTGGGGCGCGCCGCCCGAGAGTGAGGCGGCGGTGATGGAGCGCTGTGCACAATTCCGAGCCGATCACAATGATCTCTTGTTGCGCGATGACGTCGCCATCATTTCTCATTGGGGTTTCATTCGGGCTTTCACCGGTGAAGAGGTTGCCAATGCGACCATCGTCGATGTCGGCTCCGAGACATCCGGCTCATCACCGGCCAGCTAATTCGACCTTTCATCCACCCGTAACTGGAAAATCTCATCATGGCCGAGAATTCTGAAACGAACCCTGGCGGCGCCAATCCTGCGGAGCAGGCGGAGCCGCCACGTCTGATGATCCAGACGCAGTACACGAAGGATCTGTCCTTCGAAAATCCACGTGCGCCGCTGAGCCTCGATCAGAACCAGCAGCGGCCGGAAATTGCCGTTCGCGTCGATGTGCGGGCGCAACCGATCCAGGACAATCGCTTTGAAGTCGTGATCCAGCTGAACATCGATGCCAAGGCAGGCGACGAGGCGGTTTTTGTTCTCGAACTCAGCTACGCCGGTGTTTTCCAGCTCCTGAACATTCCGAAGGACAGCCTGCAGCCGCTTCTTTTGGTGGAATGCCCGCGCTTGCTCTTCCCCTTTGCACGCAGGATCGTCGCTGATGCGACGAGGGATGGCGGATTCCCGCCGCTCATGATCGACCCGATCGATTTCGTAGCCCTCTATCGCCGTCGTCAGGAGCAGGCGCAGGCAGCGGCACAAGCGGCGCCAGCAGGCGTTTCCGAGGGTCAAAATGCAGGGGTCGTCAACTGAGCCAACCGGACGAGCACTAGTGGTGTGACCACGTTAGAAGATTGATTCGTCTGGAGTTATAAGGCGTTGATTTAGAATGCAATTCCAGGAATCTAAACAAATCAATTGATGTGGTCATATCACTAAGCTGCCTCCGTCTTGCCGATGCCCAGAGCCGGCAGCACAGCGTCCACGTCCTCGACGGTGTGCAGCATCGACGAGGTGTCGGGATCTGCGAATGCTCCATCGGCGACCCGACCCATCAGGGCACACAGCGGATCCCAAAAGCTGTTGATGTTGATCAGGATGATCGGCTTTTGATGGTAGCCGAGCTGGCGGAGAGTCAGGACTTCGAACAGCTCGTCCAGCGTACCGAGTCCGCCGGGCAGGATGGCGAAGGCATCACTGCGCGTGATCATCTGGTCTTTCCGGTCGAACATGCTCTCGGTAACGATCAGCTCGGAAATGGCGCGGTGCCCAACCTCCCGCTTCAGAAGACGTTCCGGAATTAGCCCTGTCACCGTGCCGCCAGCCGCCATGGCGGCATCGGCCACTACACCCATCAGGCCGACATGGCCACCACCATAGACCACCTCGATGGCATGATTTCCACAAAGTTCACCAAGCCTTGCTGCCTGGACGCGATATTCAGGGATCGCGCCATGACGCGATCTGCAGAAAATGCAGAGTGATTTAATCACGAGATTTATCCCATCAACATCTTGTGAAGCGATCAAAGTCAGGTGTTCTGGTGGAAAAAGCGATGTGGTGCAAGAGCCCGTCAATGGCGCCGTGGACAGCCCCGAGCAGGGTGCTGGCATACCAGGAGATGCCAAGCCCATGACTGGTGACTGTGAGGCTTGCGCGAATCCTTGGCTTTTTCCTTAATTTAGCTCTATTCTTGAAGGTCAGAATTCACAAAAAGCTGATGCGGTATCATGGGGTATTACGTGATCGGGGCCCTCGCCCTTCTGGCTGGCGCTCTAGGGGTCGCCTACATGGCGATTGACCCCTTTGAATCCGATGGGCATCGGGCAGAGCAGGCTGCAGTTTCGGAGCCTCGAGAAGAGGTTCGGGCTTCAACCGATCCGATCAATAGGCCGGCAACCACAGGATCGGCTGCGCGGCGCATGGACGATTTTGGTGCCGGGCCGAGCGGAACCACAGTGACCGTGCCGCTTAAGGGCCGGTATAAGCAGGCATTCTCTGGCGGCGGCCCAAGTGGCGGCGGAACCGAAAAGACACCAAGCCGACCTCGCTTGGAGACGGCAGCCGTGCCGTCTGACATAGAAGATGAGGGAGCCGCGGGGCCTAAACCTTCCTTTCGCGTCATCGAGCGCGATGCTGACAGTGATCAGCCCAAGGTTGATAAGGGAACGGAGACGGAAGAGGCGCCAGGCGCCGTCACCGAGATTTCGCCGACATTCGATGTTGTTCGTGTTGATCCCAGCGGCCGGACGGTCATGGCAGGCCGTGCAGCACCGCTGACCGATATTGAGATCAAGGTTGGCGGAGCAGTGATCGATCGCGTCACCACCACGGCCACGGGCGAATGGGTCTCGACACCATTGGAGGTACTGAAGTCTGGTGATCGGGAGTTGAGCCTCACAGCGCTTCCCGATGATAACGCGCCCGTCGATTCTCGCCAGATCGTCGTGGTTTCCATTCCCGAGAGCACGGCGGAAACCGAGCCTGATCTGCCGGTCGCGGTCATTCTAGACAAAGACGAAGGCGGTGCGGGGCGCATTCTGCAGGCACCTGATAAATTGCAAAGCGCTGGTGACGAACGTCTGGCTCTGAAGCTGGTCGACTATGACGACGAGGGAGCTGTCCGGCTCTCGGGCGAAGCTCCGCCAGGTGTGCCGGTGCGCATCTATGTCGACAACGAACCCGCAGCCCTGGTGATCGGTGACAGCAAAGGCTATTGGATCACCACCCTGGATGAGGACCTGCCCGGCG
>JBPCVQ010000472.1:0-6968 GCA_051010395.1 Geminicoccaceae bacterium
CCGATGCACTCGAAGCTGTAGTCGGCGCCACCCTTGGTGAGGTCGACGATATAAGGAACCAGGTCGCCCTCGACCTCCTTCGGGTTCACGAAGTGGGTCATACCGAATTTCTCGGCGATGGCCTGGCGCTTCGGGTTGAGGTCGACGCCGACGATCATGTTGGCGCCGGCGAGCTTGGCGCCCTGGATGACGTTCAGACCGATGCCGCCGAGACCGAACACCACGACGTTCGAGCCGGGCTCGACCTTGGCGGTGTTGATGACAGCGCCGATGCCTGTGGTAACGCCGCAGCCGATATAGCAGATTTTGTCAAAGGGGGCGTCTTCACGGACTTTGGCGAGCGCGATTTCGGGCACGACCGTGAAGTTCGAAAAAGTCGAGGTGCCCATGTAATGGAAAATCTTGTCCTTGCCGATCGAGAAACGCGAAGAGCCGTCCGGCATCAAGCCCTGGCCCTGGGTGGCGCGCACCTTCTGGCAGAGATTCGTTTTAGGATTGAGGCAATATTCGCACTCGCGGCACTCAGGGGTATAGAGCGGAATGACGTGGTCGCCCTTCTTGAGCGTACTAACGCCAGATCCGCAATCGACCACGACGCCCGCCCCCTCGTGGCCGAGGATTGCCGGGAAAATCCCCTCGGGGTCGGCACCCGACCGGGTGAACTCGTCGGTGTGGCAAAGACCGGTCGCCTTGATTTCGACCAGCACTTCACCCTCTCTCGGGCCGTCCAGCTGGACCGTTTCGATCGATAGCGGTTCGCCCGCCTTGTGTGCCACCGCAGCCCGCACGTCCATGATCGTCTGACCTCCCTCATCAAGCGGAATTCAACGACAAAAGAAACTGTCAGACCTCTCCAGTCGTGACAAGTGGCGACAAGCTTCGTTTTCAGATGGACGTTTAGTGCCCTGTTAAGCTATTCTACCTATTGGTTTGTCGAAATACCCAAGCCCTCTTTATAGGCCAGCGGAGACAGCGCGTTATGAGTTTTTGGGCATTCAGCCTGATGGTGTTCGATCTGACCACCGACCTGGTGCCGTTTTTTGCAGCGCTCGCCTTTGCGTCGCTAGTGCGCAACCGCCTGGACCTGATCCTAGCGGTCGCCAATCTCTGTCTGTTGATGGAGCTGGTCGCCACCATCGCCAATCCCGACTACGGCTTCATCGACCTGATGGCGCCGAGGCTGATCGCCTGCATCCTGCAAATGATTGCCGCCTGCTATGTGGTCACTCTCTGGCGGCAGCGGCAAAAGCGACTGCGCAGCATCGCCGCCCATTGAAGCGCCAGCCGCGCGGCGTTTGAGGTGTCATCGAAAGCTTGGATCAGGCAAGTCGATTTTGCATGAGAAACAGCCATAGTCGAACGATCAGCGGCATCCTTTCCTGATCCAGACCGGTTGGCGTCAACTGACTGGTTTTTCCGAGATCCGCTCACTGGTCGCCTTCATAGGCGACGGTGATGAAGCCACTTTGAAAGACGCAACAGGCTGATAGGTACGATCATCGCGCTCCGAGACCACTCCTTTTTTCCGTGAACCCGAGCGTGACTGAGCAAGCTTCGATGCAGTTTTCAGCTGATTGTTATATGAATTTAATCGATCAGTGGTCGATGTTGCTCTTAAGTGTTTACTGCCGATAGCAAATGATCACCTCTGGCACCAAAATCCTCAGAAACACTCCGTGATCGCGCAGACATGATGATGATTGCGGTGTTGATGTGACGTTCATTCGCCTTTTAAGACAAGCCCCATGAATCATGAAGGGATGATCTAGCTTGCCGATTGCTCGGATAGCTGACCGCTACCTGCTGGAGCCTTTGATTCGGAGAATGTTTCCAGAGCCAAGACATCGCCGTGTCGGCGTGCGTGTCGTTCGCAGGGGCACGAGTGGTTTGCGCTTTCTCTGCCTGGCCGGTGCGTTCTGCGCCGATACGGCCAGCAATTGGGCCGACTGGATTGCGGATCTGAGCCGCCGGTTCCCGGAGGCGGACATTGCGGTCGTCAACGGCTTCTATTTCTACTGGCCGGATGAAGTCGACGTGATGAGGCAGATGATCGCCGAAGGCGAGACGCTACTGGCGGACAAGCAAGCGACCGTCATCATCGGCTTCAGCTTCGGCGGTCTTCTGGCGAAAGCCATGGCCATCCATGCCGGCAAGCACGATGTCCGAGCGATCGTCACGCTCGCGACAGAACATCGCAGCCATCTTCCGCGCATTGCTGAAACACGGGACGTGCGTCTTGGCGTACCGATGGACGTCGATGTTCCGACCTACTCCTTCGGCGGTTGGCTGGATCTGATCGTCTGGCCTTGGACCACCTTCACCGACCGTTCTCACCACCGCTTCCTGGCGACAGGCCACTTCGCCTTCATGCACTCAGAGGCGACACGGGCCGTGATTCTGGCGGCGCTCGACGACATCGTCGGCCAGCACTATGAGCGGTAGGTGCGAGGCGGTTTCGCCTATGATCGAGGTGCTGCGCGCGATCGCTTTCGCACAGCGCGCCTTCCTGGCAGCGACCGCTACTGGTTTTCCGCCGGTATCAGCTACGCCCCCAAAGCTTGGCTCGACGTTAGCGCCAGCGTCACACGGATCTTCGTCGAGGACAGCGATATCGCACTCACGTGCCGATGGCACTGACAACCAGTTCCGTGGCCATCTTTCAGGTACGGTTGAGTCCGACATCTACACCGTGGCTGTTTCTGCGACGCTTCGCTTCTAGCGATGTGGTCATCCTCTAACGCCCGATTTTGGCATAACCTTGCCCAATAGCTTGCGGCAGAAAACCGCCTGAATGCGGGACCCCCAAGCCAAGCCTAGCTGGATAGCCTGCGCGCGACGGCATGGTGCTGCCGGAAGGGTCTGACCTACAGCGGAAGGAAGGAGTATCTATTCGGCAAAGGCTAGTTCGCAGGAACAGGGCCCTTCAGGACAAGTTCATCGTCATCAACCTCGCCCGTCGGCTCAAGACCGAAACGCTGATAGAAGTTCAGGGCGTTACCATCGCCTTGCGCAACCGACAAATAGAGTGCCGCCCGGCGCCAATGGCGTGCCTGCTCGAAGGCCAGGTCGATGGCTTGGCTTCCATAGCCACGACCTTGATGAGAGGCATCGATCATAAGCCGCCAAAGGAAGGCGACGTTGGCGGGCGTACAATCATCGACCTCGGGATGATCAGCGTGCACATCGATCATGGCGATGAGCCCGATGGCATCACCGGCTAACCATAGGCCTCGCAGCCAACAGTCTGGCATGTAGCTGGCTTGGGCAATGGTGACCGAATTCGGTGCAACAAGGTGTGCTTGATCATCTCCAACGGCGAGCCCGAGAAGCCGGTCCACGTTGAAATAGGTGATCTCGCGCGCTTCGATCGTTGAGACCATGTCGTCGAATCCTGATTGCGTCAAATATACCGGCCAGCTCCTGAAGGGTATGACCAACAGAGGCACTTTCAAGAAGCTCGGTGTCTCCTGGTCTCGCTGATCATGCGCGTGTCGAATGCCGGCGCAGAATATGGTGCGGAAATCGAATTGGCACCGACCTATCGATTTTGAGACATCGTCCTACTCGGAGAATTCAGTGGACCAGTGATTTGATGACACCGGCCACCGATGCAAGATGCCTTGAGCCGACGGCAGGTTCCAACACATCGCTACCATGCCGCCAGGTCACCGTGACTATCCGTTACATGATTGAATAGCCCCCATGCCCATGACTCCCAGCCCCACCAAACCAGGCCCACGCCCGGTTAGTCGAGGAGGTTGGATATCCGGTCGATGGCGCGTTCTATGTTGTCGATGGAGTTGGCGTAGGAGAAACGGAGATAGCCTTCGCCCTGATGGCCGAAGCTGGTGCCGGAAATGACGGCGACATCGGCCTGGGTGAGGATGCGTTCCTGCAGGTCGCCGGCTTTCAGTCCTGTGGCTTCGATATTAGGGAATGCATAGAAGGCGCCGCCGGGGCGAACACAGCGAAAACCGGGAAGGGCGTTCAGGCGTTCGACGATGACTTCCCGGCGCTGGTCGAAGGCTTTGACCATCTCATCGACGGGGCCCTGCGGGCCGGTTAGCGCCTCGATGCCGGCATATTGGGTGGCGGCGTTGACGCAGGAATGAATGTTGATCGCGAGGCGTGTCGCGATCGGGGCGAGATCTTTCGGCCAGACCGCCCAGCCCAAACGCCAGCCGGTCATGGCGTAGGTCTTGGACCAGCCGTCCAGGAGGATGAGGCGATCCGCGATCTCGGGATAAGCGGTGAGGCTTGCGTGGGGGACGCCGTCATAGACCATGCGCGCATAGATCTCGTCCGACATGACCGCAACCTCTGGATGGTTGACGAGGCCAGCGACGAGCTTGTCCAGCTCTTCCTTCGGCACCACGCCACCGGTGGGATTGGCCGGACTGTTGACGATGATCAAACGTGTGCGGTCCGTGATCTTGGCGAGCACCTCGTCCGCAGAAAAGGAAAAGCCGCTTTCCTCATATAAGGGTATGGGGACGGCTTTGGCGCCGGTGAATTCGATGACCGAGCGGTAGATCGGAAAGCCGGGATCGGGGTACATGATCTCCGCACCTGCCTCACCGAACATGGTAATCGCGAAGTACATGGTCACCTTGCCGCCGGGCACGATCACGATGCGCTCAGGGTCGATCTCGACATGGCGACGATCGCTCATGTCGGCGGCCACAGCTTCGCGCAATGGTAGAATACCATTGGCCGGCGTGTAGCCGTGATGGCCGTCTTTGAGCGCCTTAGCGGCAGCCGAGACAATATTTTCCGGTGTTGGGAAGTCGGGTTGGCCGATACCCAGGTTAATGATGTCCTTGCCCGTTTCTTTCAGCTTTTGCGCGCGTGCGAGCACATCGAAAGCCGTTTCGGTGCCAAGCCTTCCCAGGCTGTCGGCAAGCATCATCGTCATCACTCCTTGGTCATTCCGGAACTTTCATCTTCAGGTCGATTGCTTTTGCATAAAATTTAGAGTTTAAATTGATTTTCTTGATCGCTAACGCTCAATGACCCAACCCTACGCTTGGTATCGTTATCCATGCAACATCGAGCGAGGAGCTAGCCGCTTATTCCTTTTTCGTTTCTTCAATCTAAGCAATGACGACATTGATTATGATGCTGGAAGAGAGTTTTCGAGGATTTTATCGGCGTCTGCTGTCGGGATCGACTGGCAATAACGGACCTTTTTTGCTGCTTTGGGTATTCTCTAGCGGGCTGGTGGTGGCGATCGCGGTCGCACTCACCTGGCAGTCGGTTGCCCACCTGCTTCGACAGGATGTGCAGGAGGATGCGCATGCCTGGGCAGCGCATCTCAAGCGTCATGTCGGCAATCTCGATCAGATCCTTGTCTCTGGCGCAATCTCGTCCGCACGCGTGAAGATGTTGCGCTCGGCCGACGATGTCGATGCGATCTTTTTCTTTCGCCTGTATGATGGTGAGGGACGCACCATCTACCAATCGGAAACGCCGGACGAACGTGTGTCGCTAGCGATCACAGAAGGCGACGAAGCGAGAAATCAGCTGGTCCTGAGCGCTGTTCGCGCCGGCGCCCCGGTTGTCCAACTCGGCAGATATGAAGACGACAAGCG
This sequence comes from Geminicoccaceae bacterium, assembly GCA_051010395.1. GTDB lineage: Bacteria > Pseudomonadota > Alphaproteobacteria > Geminicoccales > Geminicoccaceae > JANQPX01. Next base: position 5,592 of record JBPCVQ010000472.1, read on the forward strand.
CCCGTACCCGTTCGTCTATGGCCGGATTATTCTACCTCTGGAGATCGAGAATGGTCTTCCGGCCATAGCCGAAGTCTTTTTAGATCAGAGTGCCAAGGCTGAGCGCTATCGCCAGGCATTCGTGGCCTTCGTGACCGGCCTCACCCTCCTGATTCTGTTCGCCATGGCCCTGCCGATGGCCATGGTCTGGCGAAAGAGCAAGCAACGTGAGCTCGCGGAGCGGCGATTGCAGGATATGGCTCATACCGATCCGCTGACCAGGCTTGCCAACCGCACTTTTTTCCGCGAGCGCGTCATGCAGGCGCTCGCAGGAGCGGCAGGCGAGCGGGTGGCCGCGCTGTTCTGGCTCGATCTCGATCGGTTTAAGACCATCAATGACGCACTCGGCCATCCGATCGGCGATGCCCTTCTCCAACAAGTCGCAACAAGATTGAAGCGCTGCCTCCGTGAGCGGGACACGGTCGCGAGGCTGGGTGGTGACGAGTTCGCACTGGTCCGGACTGACTGCGCCAGCGAAACCGCAGCGGCCGAGCTTGCCAAACGGCTGATCGAGGTGCTCGCAGTTCCCTTCGATGTGGAAGGGCACCACGTCGTGATCGGTGTCAGCATCGGTATCGTCTTCGCGCCACATGATGGCCGCGGCGTCGACGATCTTCTTAAGAAGGCGGACATCGCTCTTTATCGGGCAAAGGATGCAGGGCGCTCCACCTACCGTTTTTTCAAGCCGGATATGGAGGCGCGTTCCGTCGTTCGCCATTCGCTCGAAGAGGATCTCCGGCTTGCGATCGGCAATGGCAAGCTTCGCCTGCACTACCAGCCTCAGGTCTCGCTGAAAACTGCGAAGATCGTCGGCTTTGAAGCTCTTCTGCGCTGGCATCACCCTCGCTTCGGGCATATGCCGCCCGATGAGGTCATAGCACTCGCCGAGGAGACTGGTTTGATCATGCCGCTCGGCTTTTGGGCGTTGAAGCAGGCAACGATCGATGCCACCACCTGGCCGAAAGACGTCTCGGTGTCCGTCAACATCTCCGCCGTCCAGTTCCGGCACACCGACCTGGTGGACCTGGTCGGAGATGCGCTTAGCGTGAGCGGCCTCACGCCCGACCGGCTGGATCTCGAGATCACCGAGAGCATCGTGATGGAGGATAGCCACGCCACGATCGTCAAGCTCAAGAAGTTGCGCCGACTGGGTATCCATCTATCGATGGACGATTTCGGCACCGGCTATTCCTCCCTGAACCGCCTGCGCAATCTGCCGTTCGATCGGTTGAAGGTAGACAGGTCGTTCGTGCGTGAACTCGGTCGCAATCGCGACGATGCGGCGATCGTCCACGCCATCGTCACCCTGAGCAAGAGCCTCGGCATGCAAGTGATCGC
>JBPCVQ010000473.1:0-2638 GCA_051010395.1 Geminicoccaceae bacterium
AGCAAAAGGGCAAAAAGAAAATTCTGGTCGCTGATCACAAGCGCCTCGAGAAACAGACAAACCTAGTCATCGCAAACCTAGTCATCAGGCAGCCCGACCGTCGGGCCTCAGAGTTCCAGCACCCTAATCCCTGGCCAGATACCAGGCCAGTTTTTCCTGGCCATGCGTTCTCGATATTGCTGAAGCTTTGGTGGGTGCTTACTGGCAAATGGCGTTGGCCGGACGATCAGCTTGAAGAGATCATCGAGACCGAGCGGCGCGATCATTTCAATCCGGTCATCTGCCGTAAGCCGCACCCCGATGGGTGTTGGCGTCTCGCACCAATGTTCAAGCGCATGCGCGGTATCGCGATAGGGTGGATCATGGTTGACCCCCGCCATGCGCGCCTGGTTCTTGACCGACCAGGGCCTGTCCGCGAGGCGATCAAGCAATGTCGCCTCGAAGCGCTTTTCCGCCGCCTCCTGCAGGCAGGCCGTATCGAAATAGACAACATCAATGTCATTGAGCGGCGTCGGCTCGGCATAGCCGTGCAGATGATCCCAGATGCGATTTCGAACGAAGCCGGCCGCGATCCAGCCATCCGGAAGGGCAAGGTCACGCACCGCGGCCAGCGTCTCGATCATGGCGTGATCGGACTGGATCAGGTCGATGAGCAGGTTCTTTTGAGCATCGGACATGGCCGCATCCTGACCAACGCTCCGCATCCCGTCCAGGCGATTTTGCTATGCTGAAGCGAAGGCTCCATCGTCAACCCACCATCGACACCTCATGAGCCCACCATTACCTGATTAACCCAAAGTTAACCCGGTCCTGGTAAGGACATTTGTCGGTCCATGGGATCCTGGGAATCCGCCCGCCCGCCAACAAAGAGACATCAGGCTCGGATTCCCAGGATCGCATGGATCAGATCGGCAGGGTAACTGACGACGGTAAAGAAGAGATGAACGGCCATGAGGAATGGGTGTGCGGAAGGGCAGGCGATGTCAGGGCAGCGGAAAGTCTGGGTTGCTCATAAAATGACGTGGCCTTTGCTTTTCGGTTGAGACCGCGCGCTGGCATGTTAGGTTTGAGATAATTGAAGAATGTAAGGAAAACATGAACCAGCGGAGGTCACACATGACAGCGTATCGGACATCGACCTGGACGGCGGCTTCCGGCATCCGAAATGCCGCGCTCGGCATGGTGGCGACAACGGCCATCGGGCTGCTCGGCCTCGGTGGGCTCGCAGGCTTGACGCCTCTTGCCGCGGCCGAGCTTCGTATCGCCAATTCGGGAGAGCCCGACAGTATCGATCCGCACCACGCCTCTGGCGTCTGGGAGAACCGGATCATCGCCGACATGTTTCTCGGGCTCACCACCGAGGACCCGGACGGCAAGGCCGTGCCAGGCGCAGCCGAGAGCTGGACGGTGAGCGACGACGGCCTCGTCTACACCTTCACCATCCGCGATCATACTTGGTCGGACGGCACGTCGGTCACCGCCCATGACTTCGTCTTCGGCATGCAGCGCATTCTGGCCCCGGAAACCGCAGCGCAATACGCCTCCCTCCTCTACACCATCAAGAACGCGAAGGCTTTGAACTAGGCAGCGATGGAGGGCATGGATCAGCTCGGCGTCAAGGCGATCGATGACAAGACGCTCGAAGTCACGCTCGCATATCCCGCCCCCTATTTCATCGAGCAGCTCACCCACTACACAGCTTTTCCGGTCCCCAGGCACAAGATCGATGAGCTCGGCGAGGACTGGATCAAGCCTGGCAACCTGGTGTCGAACGGAGCCTACACCGTCACTGAATGGGTACCCAACACTCATGTGAGGTCGGAGAAGAACGAGTCCTTCTACGACGCCGACAACGTCGCGATCGACAGCATCATGTATTTCCCGGCTGAAGAGCGGAATGCCGCCACCAAGCAGTTCCGCGCTGGCGAGATCGATATTCAGTACGACTTCGCTTCCGAACAGATCGACTTCCTGCGGGAGAACCTGCCGGACGAGACCCGCATTCATCCCTGGCTCGGCATCTATTATTATTCGGTCAACACCGAGAAGCCGCCGTTCGACGACGCCCGCATCCGTCAGGCGCTAGCCATGACGATCGATCGTGCGGCGATCACCGACAAGGTGCTGAAAACCGGCGAGCTACCCGGCTACAGTTTCGTGCCGCCGAATGCCGGCGAATATGGTGATCCGGCGACAGTTGATTGGAATGACACGCCCTACGATGAGCGGGTGGAGCAGGCAAAAGCGCTACTGGCGGAGGCCGGCTTTGGTCCGGAAAAGCCTCTGGAGTTCCAGCTTCGCTACAATACGTCCGAAAATCACAAGAAGGTCGCGATCGCCGCGGCCGCAATGTGGAAGCAGATCGGCGTACAGGCCGAACTCTTCAACACCGAGGTCAAGGTCCACTACAACGACCTTCAGGAAGGCAATTTCGACGTCGCCCGCGCCGGCTGGATCGCCGACTATAACGATGCCCACAACTTCCTCTATCTGATGCAGGGCAGCACCGGCGCCAACAACTATTCTGGCTTCGACAACGCAGAATATAACCGCCTCATAGACGAGGCCAATGTCGAGACCAACAGCGTGAAGCGCAACGAACTGATGAAACAGGCCGAGGCGATTGCCATGGTCGAGA
>JBPCVQ010000474.1:0-12360 GCA_051010395.1 Geminicoccaceae bacterium
CTCGACAGCTACCTCAAGTGGTTCCATCTCATCGGCATCCAAATCACCCCTTCTCCCAGAGCTTGCCTCAATGCAACCTTGGGCTTGGCGTAAAATGGAAAATGCATAAGATTTGAAAACAGAGCCATCGGGAATGGCGCCGCGCAGGCCGGTGAGGAGGGCCGTGGCGACAGCACCGGCAGCACCCGGAACGACGGCTGAAATCCGCTCCGCCAGGCCCTGGCGAAGGGTGGCGAGACTTTGCGCCAGGTTCCAGCCGGCCGCATGTTCGACGATGTCGACGGCGCCAAGGCTGTAGCCGACCGCACCGAGCTGCTGGAAAAATGCTCTTCTCGCAAAATCGAAGCCATGGGGTTCGCTCGGCGGGGACGGTGGCATCAGCATGGCGCGTGTGCGGATGCGATCGCCCGGCACCAGCGGCGGTTCGGCCTTCCGCCGACTGAACCGTACCCTGGCGGGTATGGCCTCGGAAGGAAGGTCTTCGATCGAGAGGTCGCCGAGGACGAGGCGGTCGCCTTTGACCCTGGCTTCGACCAGGCGAACTTCGCCTTCGATTTGATAGGCGCCCCGGCGCTCGAGCGTCGGGGCCTCGATCTGGTGGGTACGCCACTGGGCGGCAGCGAGGCCGAGCAGCATGAGGACCGTGAATATGGCGAGAAGAGCCGCTGGCCCGGACCTTCCGATGGCTTGAGCCTGACGCCAGGTGAGAAAGGCACCGAGGATGAGTGGCGGAAGAACCAACGGTACGACAAAGGGCGAGGGCTCGGTAGGCAGCGCAAAGTAGAGGGCAATCCCCATGCCGAAGCCAACCGGCAGCCAGAGGATCCAGCGTTCGCGTTCGGCCTCGATGACCTCGGACAGCTGGTGTATCCAGCCGACATTCCAGCCGCCTGCAAGCGGCAGGCGCAATGTCCGGCCAGCGTCGCTAGGCGCCCGGTGCGCATCGGCGTCGCTTGTGCTAAAGGAACCGGTTGATCGTTGGATCACGTCGCCTGTCTCATGAACTTCCGCTCTTGGGGACCGCCGACGGACACCACATCGGAACCGGCATCGGACCTGACAACCTCGAGTTTAGAAGGGTCAGTTTATCAATCATGAGTGTTGTTACAAGATTCGCACCTTCACCTACAGGTTTTTTGCATATTGGTGGTGCGCGCGCAGCCCTGTTCAACTGGCTGTATGCGCGCCATCACGGCGGCAAGTTTCTGCTGCGCATCGAGGACACGGATCGTGCACGATCGACCGAGGAGGCGGTGGACGCCATCCTCGACAGCATGAGCTGGCTCGGCCTCGAGGGCGACGCGCCCCCCGTTTTTCAGTCACGGAACCAAGCACGCCATGTCGAGGTGGCGGAGGCCATGCTGGAGAGCGGCCATGCCTATCGCTGCTATTGCACGCCCGAAGAGTTGACGGCGATGCGTGAGCAGGCCAAGTCCGAGGGACGAAAGGCGCTTTACGACGGCCGCTGGCGGGATCGCGATCCCGCAGACGCGCCCGCCGGCATCGATCCCGTGGTCCGCCTGAAAGCCCCTCGTGATGGTGAAACCATCATCGACGATCAAGTGCAGGGCGAGGTCAAAATTGCGAATGATCAGCTCGACGATCTCGTCATGCTGCGCTCGGACGGCACGCCAACCTACATGCTCTCCGTGGTGGCTGACGATCACGACATGGGCGTGACCCACGTCATTCGCGGTGACGACCATCTGGTGAATGCCGCCCGTCAGATGCAGATCTTCCTCGCCATGGGCTGGCAGCCCCCGATTTTCGCCCATCTGCCGCTGATCCATGGGCAGGATGGCGCGAAATTCTCCAAGCGTCACGGGGCGTTGGGTGTCGGCGCCTATCGTGAGATGGGCTTCCTGCCGGAGACCATGTGCAACTACCTGCTCCGGCTGAGCTGGAGCCATGGCGATGACGAGACCATCTCGACGGAGCAGGCGATCGAGTGGTTCGATCTGGACGGTGTGGGCAAGTCCGCAGCGCGGTTCGACATGGCGAAGCTCACCAACCTGAACGGCCATTATCTCCGGGAAACCGAGGATGCCAAGCTGGTCACGCTGATCACACCGCTTCTCGAAGCCGAAGGACTGTCCATTGACAGTTTGGGTACCGGGCGGCTCGCAGCCGCGATGCCCGGCCTCAAACCCCGGGCGACCACGCTGCTCGATCTCGCCGCCGCCGCATATTTCTACGTCGCCCCGCGCCCGATCAAGCCCGACGACAAGGCAGCCAAGCTCTTGAACCCGGAGGCGCTCGAGCGTCTGCGGGCGCTGATACCGGCGCTGGATAACATGGGAACCTGGGACGAGGCCGCGATCGAAGCGCTGGTCCGTGCGGAAGCTGAACGCACCGGTTTGAAGTTGGGCAAAATCGCCCAGCCGCTGCGCGCAGCGCTTACCGGCTCGACCGCCTCGCCGGGGCTTTTCGAGGTGATGGTCGTGCTCGGTCGCGAAGAGGCTCTTCTTCGCCTAAAGGATGCTGCAATGCACCAAAGGGATTGAAGTCCTTCAGTCAAAGCCTTATGGTTGCATTCGGTAAACTTCATCAACCGTGAGAGTTCATCTCCAGTTCAGCGGGGTGCTGCTTCCCTACCCTGGTCGGTGTTCCCGACCGTTGCGCCAAGAGAGGGTGTTTCCATGACAGACCAGAATGAAAAAATGATCGCGCTCACGGACCAGAGCAGCAGCACCGAATTTCCCGTTCTCGATGGCAGTATCGGCCCTGAGGTGATCGATATCCGCAAACTCTACGCGGAAACCAACCGCTTTACCTATGACCCCGGCTTTACCTCAACCGCGAGTTGCTCCTCGAAGATCACCTATATCGACGGCGAACAAGGCATCCTGCTGCATCGCGGCTATTCGATCGAGGATTTGGCGACCAAGAGCGACTTCCTGGAGGTGGCCTATCTCATTCTGTTCGGCGAGCTGCCGGCCGCCTCGGAACGCGAGAAGTTCGTCAACGGTGTCACCTATCACACCATGCTGCACGAGCAGATCAACTTCCTGTTTCGCGGTTTTCGCCGGGACGCGCATCCCATGGCCGTGATGGTCGCCGTGGTCGGTGCGCTTTCCGCCTTCTATCACGAAGACCTGGATATCAACGATCCCCACAACCGACTGATCGCCAGCTATCGTCTCGTGGCCAAGGTGCCGACGATCGCCGCCTGGGCCTACAAATTCTCGGTCGGACAGCCCTTCGTCTATCCGAAGAACCACCTCTCCTATGCCGAGAATTTTCTGCATATGATGTTCTCGGTGCCGGCTGAGGAATACAAGATCAATCCGGTGCTCGCCAAGGCGCTGGACCGTATCTTCATCCTGCATGCCGATCATGAGCAGAACGCCTCGACCTCGACCGTTCGCCTGGTCGGTTCTTCCGGCGCCAGCCCGTATGCGGCGATTTCCGCCGGTATCGCCTCGCTTTGGGGTCCCGCCCATGGCGGCGCCAACGAGGCGGTGGTCACGATGCTGTCCGAAATCGGCACGGTCGACAACATTCCGGAGTTCATCGCGCGCGCCAAGGACAAGAACGATCCGTTCCGGCTGATGGGCTTCGGCCATCGGGTCTACAAGAACTACGATCCCCGCGCCTCGGTACTGCGCGAAAGTGCGCATGAGGTGCTGGCCGAACTGGGCAAAGCCGATGATCCGCTCCTGCCGATCGCGATGGAACTGGAGAAGATCGCGCTTGAAGATGAGTATTTCGTCGAGCGCAAGCTGTTTCCGAATGTCGACTTCTATTCCGGCATTATCCTAAAGGCAATGGGCATCCCGACCTCGATGTTCACCGCGATCTTCGCGCTTGCCCGCACCGTCGGCTGGATCGCGCAATGGAACGAGATGGTCGAGGATCCTGAACAGAAGATCGGCCGTCCACGCCAGCTCTATACCGGCCCCAAACAACGCGCCTTCGTTCCACTCGAAGATCGAGGCTGATCGGAAAACACGCTAAACTATAGGTTTAGACAGTACAGGAAGCGCTTTGGTCACCCATTTCCGGGCGCCCTCCGAAAAAGCGTTCAGCTTCGGTTCAGATTAGGCCCTGCATTCTGTAGGCTTCGGTCCAGGCCTGTCACTTGGCCGATGCAGCCTGCCGAACATAGGGGTCTTGGGACGAAAATATGTGGGGCGGAAAGCCTTTAGCAGTACTCCTGATCCTGTCGATGCTGTCGGCATGCGCTGGTAGGCATGCGCCGGATGGTGTGCAGACCGGAGAGGGAGAGCCAGGAAGAACCGCGCCCACGAACTATGCCGAGGCCGTCGAGACTCGGACGTCGGGCATAGAGGAGCCAAATGATCCCTTGCTGGAGCGAGACGCTCTTGCTGCGGCATATCGCTCCGATGAGCGCCGTCATCACGGCCACGATCGCTATGCCCATTATCATGACGAACCAAGCCCCCAGAATAAGGCGGTCGCCGAGGGCTTTCTCCTTCTGACCGGCGCCGCCTTCCTCTGCACCTTCGTGGTCGTCGTGCTCAACGGCGCTTGTAATTTCGGCGTCCGTGCCGGCTATTATTACTGAACTCGGCCCGCGCCTGAATGAGAACGAGCCCCGGCTGAGATCAGCACGGAGCCCGTTCTAACGTTCTCTTCTCGCAAGTTTCCTTGTCGGTCAGATGCTTCCGCCAATTCAAGGAGAGCTTTGGTCGATACATGCAAAACTCAAGAGCCCGCAAACCATCGCGCTCCCTGGCAGGTTCATCGACTACAATGCAAAGCCATTGAGGTGGTCACACCACTCACGCTGCGTCGAGGTGGTAGTTGGGCGTGGAGTGAGAGACCTCGAGTTCGGCCTCGTTCATATCCGCTTCGACATGGCCGAAGAGCGGCGTGCTCAGATAACGCTCGCCAGTGTCCGGAAGCATGCAGAGAACGGTCGAGCCCTTGGGCGCCTTCTTGCAGACCTCAAGAGCAGCCGCGAAGGTGCCGCCGCAGCTGACGCCGACGAAGATCCCCTCCTTGGTGGCGAGATCGCGGGCGCATGCCATCGCGTCCTCGTTGGGGACGGTCAGGAGTTCGTCCATCAGCCCCATATCGACGCCATCGGCCGTGATCTTCGGGATGAAATCGGGGCTCCAGCCCTGGATGGGATGCGGATTGAAGGCGGGATGGCTGGTGGCGGCTGAACCGTCGGAGTTGCGATCCTGGGCCTCACCGCTGGTCAGCATCGGTGCCGCTGCCGGCTCACAGACGATGATCCTGGTGTCCGGCCGTTCCTTTCTGAGCACGCGCGCGACACCCTGGAAGGTGCCGCCCGTACCGAAGCCGGTGACCCAGTAGTCCAGCGGTTCGCCTTCGAAATCGGCAAGGATTTCCTTCGCGGTGGTACGTTCATGCATGTCCGGATTGGCCGGATTTTCGAACTGGCGGGTCAGGAACCAGCCGTGGGTCTCGGCGAGCTCCTTCGCCTTCTTCACCATGCCGGTGCCCTTTTGCTTGGCGGGCGTGAGCACGACCTTGGCGCCGAGAAAGCGCATCAACTTACGGCGTTCTACACTGAAGCTTTCCGCCATGGTGACCACCAGCGGATAGCCCCGCTGCGCACAGACCATGGCAAGGCCGATGCCGGTATTGCCGCTGGTCGCTTCGACCACGGTCTGGCCGGGCTTCAACTCGCCGGATTTTTCTGCAGCCTCGATGACGCCAAGCGCCAGGCGGTCCTTGACCGAGCCCAGAGGGTTGAAGGCCTCGATCTTGACGTAAAGATTGATCCCCTCGGGTGCCAGCCGATTGATCCTGACAACTGGCGTGTTGCCCACCGTCTCCGTAATGTTTTCGTAGCGCTTCGTCATCACGTCGTTCCCCGTGTCACGTTGCCGCCAGCTATTCTGCTGGAACCGTTCCCAATGCTGATCGGATTAGAAACCGAATTTCCAGCCTTGTCGAGACGGGGTATCGCAACGCAGCCGCGCGAACAGGCCGCGCTTGATCCGGGGCAGGCCCTCATGGAGCAATGACGTACTACCAGTCCCGATTGACGGCGATTACGCTTCTAGACAATCTGAATTTTCTGCAATGCTGATCTACTCGGAAAAAACTTCGAATATCGCAGTTTAAACCCGATAAAAATCCCGATACCAGTCAACGAACCGACCGATGCCGGTCTCGACGGTGATTTCCGGGCGAAAGCCGACATGATTGGCGAGATCGTCGATGTCGGCGCTGGTCACCGGCACGTCGCCCGGTTGCATGGGCAGGAGTTCGCGCTCGGCTTTGATGCCGAGGCAATCCTCCAACACCTCGATGAAACGGCCAAGCGCCACCGGCTTGCCGTTGCCGATATTGAATACGCGATAGGGCGCAAAACTGGTGGCGCTGTCCGGCTCTTGGCTTGACCAGTTAGGGCTGGGCTCCGCCACCTTGTCGAGGCAACGCACGACACCTTCGACGATGTCGTCGACATAGGTGAAATCGCGTTTGTGCCGGCCGTGATTGAAAACCTTGATCGGCTTGCCTTCAAGGATGTTTTTGGTGAACTGAAACAGCGCCATGTCCGGTCGCCCCCAGGGGCCGTAGACCGTGAAGAAGCGAAGACCCGTCGTCGGCAGGCCGAAGAGGTTGCTGTAGGTGTGCGCCATCAGCTCGTTCGCCTTCTTGGTCGCGGCGTAGAGCGAGAGGGGATGATCGACATTGTGATGCACCGAGAACGGCATGGCGGTGTTGGCGCCATAGACGGAGCTGGTCGAAGCATAGACGAGATGATCGACTTTCCGGTTGCGGCAGCCTTCGAGGATGTTGATGAAGCCGACCACATTGCTGTCGGTATAAGCTCTTGGATTCTCGAGGGAATAGCGTACGCCCGCCTGAGCAGCGAGATGCACCACGCGATCGGGATCGAACGTCTGAAACGCGTCCTCGATCGCATCCCGGCCCTCGAGATCCCTTCTCAGATCGGTGAAACCCTGATGGTCGAGCAGACGCTCCAACCGCGCACGCTTCAAAGCGACATCGTAATAGTCATTGAGGTTGTCGATGCCGAGAACGGTGTCGCCGCGCTCGAGAAGGCGTCTGGCAACTGCAGAGCCGATGAAACCAGCCGTGCCTGTTACGAGAACTTTCATGGGCTTAAATCCTTCGCCTCACCAGAAGCATCCGGTTGGCATAGGGTTGGACGGTCCCCCCCCGCTTTCGGTGTCATGACCGCAACGAATGATCCCCCTTGCGAAAACCGTAACATCTTGATTTCACTTTGTTAAAATTTGCTCAAGAAGGAATCAAACGATGTGGCCATACCACTAGAGACGGCCGTCAGAGACCTCAAGCGGAAAGAGAGATTTAACGTCGAACAGAATAGATCCGGGTCGACCGAAACGACGCACGCCTTCGGCGCCGGCCTTCTCGAAATCGTCATGGCCGACTGCCAGGACCACCGCATCATAGCGGCCCTGCTCCGGCCGATCGATCAAATCGAGGCCATACTCCTCGAGCGCCTCCTCCTTGGACACCCAGGGATCGTAGACGTCGACGTCTGCGTTGTAGCTGATCAGCTCCTGAATAATGTCGACCACACCAGTATTCCTGAGATCCGGACAGTTTTCCTTGAAGCTCAAGCCCAGCATCAAGATCTTCGAGCCAACCACATGCAGCCCCTTTCGGGTCATCAGCTTGATCACCCGCTCGGCGACATAGGGCCCCATGCCGTCATTGATACGACGACCGGCAAGGATCACCTCGGGGTGATACCCTACATGTTGGGCTTTGTGGGTGAGGTAATAGGGATCGACGCTGATGCAGTGCCCACCGACCAGGCCCGGCCTGAAGGGCAAGAAATTCCATTTGGTGCCTGCCGCTTTCAGCACCTCCTCGGTGTCGATGTCGAGGCGATGGAAGATCAAGGCGAGCTCGTTGATCAGGGCGATGTTGAGATCGCGCTGGGTGTTCTCGATCACCTTCGCCGCCTCGGCAACTCGGATCGTGCTGGTCGGATAGGTGCCGGCTGTTATGATCGATGCATAGAGCCGATCGATGAACGTGGCCGCCTCCGGCGTCGAGCCTGAGGTCACCTTGGTGATATCAGGCAGGCGGTGCTCCATGTCGCCGGGATTGATCCGCTCCGGACTGTAACCGACGAAGAATCCCTCGTTCAAGGTCAGGCCCGACGTCTTTTCAAGAATGGGAACGCAAACCTCTTCGGTGGCGCCGGGAAAGACGGTGCTTTCGTAAATCACCACATCGCCGTCCTTGAGGCAGCCGCCGACCGTACGGCTTGCTCCTTCGAGCGGGCTGAGGTCCGGACGCTTATACTCATCGATCGGGGTGGGCACGGTCACGATGTAGACATTGCAGCCGACGAGCGCTTCGGGATCGGCGCTGAAGCTCAGTCTACCAGACTCGGCCAGCATGTCGGCCGTCACCTCGCGAGTGGAATCCGTCCCCTGCTTCAGCTCCCGAATGCGTTCCTCTTTGATATCGAAGCCGACGACATCCGACGCCTTGCCAAATTCGACCGCCAGCGGCAGGCCGACATAGCCGAGCCCGACCACCGCGAGACGCACATCATCCAATGACTGGACCATCATTTCCTCTACCTGCTCTCTTCTATGACAAACGTCGGACCAGATCAGGCCACGATAATGAAAACTCTCCTAGCCCCGCAGGCAGTCGACTGTCCAGTCCAAGACGCATGAAGGCGAAACTAAGCGGCATCATGGGCAATCAGATGCGGCAAGGAAATCTTAAAGATTATGCCCTAAGCTTTGATTAACCGGCATGAAGCCGGTGGGAAAAAGTCGATATGATCGTGCCTGTCCTCCGCTCAGGGTTTCTCGCCGCCTTGCTTGCTTGGATTCCGGCTGGTGTCAGCGCTGCTGACTTCCCGCCGCTGTTCGATACGGTCGAATATCGAGGTTCGTCACTCGCGGCCCTGCCCCAGTGGCAGCGTGTTCTCGGGGAAATCGAGCGGGAAACCTCACTTTATCGGGACTGCGACGACGCCAGGAATCCCTGCGAGCCGCGGGCCCTCCTGGCATGGCAATCCATGATCAAGAGCCAGAATGGCGACGAGCCGGTGGCGCAGCTGCGCGCGGTCAATCGCTTCGTCAACCGCTGGCAGTCGCGCACGGATCAGGACAACTACGAAAGAGCGGACTATTGGGCGTCACCATTGACGTTCCTGAAGCGGTCCGGCGACTGCGAAGACTATGCCATCATGAAATATGTGAGCCTTCGCCAGCTCGGCTTCGAGGTGGAACAGCTGCGGCTGGTGGTGGTCAGGGACGTCCTGCGCGACATCGCCCATGCCGTGCTCGCCGTACATGTCGAAGAGGACGTCTATATCCTCGACAATCTGTTCCAGGCGGTGCTGCCGCAGCAGATGGTCAGCCAGTATCTTCCCTACTATTCCGTGAACGAGAAGGCGCGCTTCTCCCACCTGCCTCCGAATGGATTACTGTTGGCCTCATCGCCTTGGGCCATCGTCCCCAGCATGGCCCCCCTGCCTGCCATCGATTTCTTTTAGGTCAAGCGCTCTGCAAACGGACATCACAGCGCTCGACATGCTTGAAGCTGCTGCAGCGCCGACGGCATCTTCCCTGTTCTCGAACAACGAGCGCGACACTGCCCGCTTTTCTCGACAAAAGCGGACACACGAAGCCAGTGCTCGTGAAGGTGAGGATGGGCCATAAGCGGTCGTTAGCCCTACCCAACCTGCATTTATCCTGGGTTGATGCGCCCTGCGAGAAATTATTCGTCATGATAGAACATTCATGTTAATTTTCTCCTATTGGTTGATTTTCTCAAACAAACAGCAGGATGCCATGCGCGATATCATCGATCTCATAGAGGAACAGACCAAACTCCCAGATCAGATTCGGATCACCGATGTGGGGGCGATGAACGTCGGTGGCGAAGAGCCCTGGCAAGGTCTGATTGACCGGGGTTTGGCGACGCTCCTCGGCTTCGAGCCGCAAGCCGACGAATGCGAGCGCTGTAATGCCGAAAGCAGGCCGGGTCGGCATTTTTTGCCGGAAGCCCTGGGCGATGGCGAAATCTGGCCATTCTACCAATGCAAATTCGGGGCGACCTCGTCGATTTATGAACCCAATCTCGAGTTGATCTGTCAGTTCAACGGGCTTACCGATTTAATGGAGGTCATCGAAACGTCCAAGATACCCCCCCCCCGCCTGGATGACATCGAGGAAGCCCGACAAACTGATTTCTTGAAGCTCGACATTCAAGGTGCGGAGTTGATCCTTCTCCAAAATGCGACCGAGACCCTAAAGAACGTCAGCATCATTCAAACGGAAGTAAACTTCGTGCCGCTCTATAAAGACCAGCCACTGTTCGCTGAGGTCGATCAGTGCCTCCGCGCTCAAGGCTTCATGCTGCACACCCTCTTGGGTTGTTTCGGCAAACGAATGCTACAGCCTTTGGTTGCCGCCAATAGCCCCTATATCGGTTTCAATCAAGCGCTCTGGTCGGACGCTGTTTACGTTAAGCCATTATGGAGCCTGAACAAAATCCCCTCCCCATCGTTCATCCTGAAATATGCTATTCTGTCTCATGTTCTCTTCAATTCCTACGATTTTACGGCGCGGGCGCTCCATGAGTATGATCGTTTCGCGGGCACCAACCTGACCAACGCCTATGTGGCCAGCTTCGGCGAACAACTGGCCGCTTGATGCAGGTGGCTGGACGGGAAAGAAAGCCGAAGCCGCGACTGCCGGAATGGCGGAGGTCGTATCATCAACGGCCTTTGAGTGATGAGGCGAATGATCGTCACCATGCTCAAAGCGACTGTTACGCTTCCCCCTGCCAGTGTCTTTTGACCGGAACGGGTCAACGACGGAAGGAATGGCCCCAATGGCGCGTTCCCGCTCATCTACAGAAAACGGTCACTCCACCGGCGGGTTCACTCTCTGGACACCCGACCGGTTCATGTCATTCTTTTCGGCTTTGACGCACTTAAACCCATCTTCGACCATCGGCCACGGCCTGTGACGGCTCCTCAGAAATGGTAACGGCCGGCCACACCGAATGCGTGGGAAAAGAGGTTATCTTGG
This sequence comes from Geminicoccaceae bacterium, assembly GCA_051010395.1. Classification (GTDB taxonomy): domain Bacteria; phylum Pseudomonadota; class Alphaproteobacteria; order Geminicoccales; family Geminicoccaceae; genus JANQPX01. Next base: position 11,007 of record JBPCVQ010000474.1, read on the forward strand.
ATGTCGGCGACCTCGTTCGTCTCAAACCATTCAAATCGATATTGCGGCATCAGGGCAAAACTATCTGTAACATCGTAGGTCAGCCCAAGCTCGCCATGGAAGGTCACGCCAGTCTCGTCATCTTCATCCTCCCCATCGACCGCGATGTTGGCGATCCCGATACCACCGCCGACATATGGGGACGGCGAGTCGAGCATCGAAATGGGTGCAAAATCGTAGAGCAGGCTGAGTGTTCCGCGGATGATGTCGGTATCGAACTCGTCATCATCCGCATCCTCAAATTCCACGAATTGATAGGCGACTTCGGCCTGGGCGCGCCATGAGCCGAAGCCATAGCCGACCTGACCACGGACGGCAGAGCCTGAGTTGAAGTCAATCTCCGTGCCATCGCCGGCATCGACATCGTAGAAAGTACTCTGAGCGATAGCCAAACCGATATAGGGACCATCGTTCGTCGCCGGCTGAGCTGAAGCCACCTTCATGGTGAGCCCCGTGGCGACGATTGCTAGGACCAGACCAGTGCGCAAGATCGAATCACTCCTTCCGGACAGGGAATTTCCACGAATCCCCTAACCGATGCACAGCCAGGCATCCAGGCTCCAAAATCGACAAAGTCACCGGCTACGATCACTAGAAAAGCGAAAAATCGAATTTTTCCAAATGTTTCCAGGCAACAGCAACCTTCGCTTTGCGAAGGCTGGTGCGTTTCTGGGCCGGCTGATCGATTTTTGAGGCTGGAAGGGGCCAGTTTAGGCCCCGATTGCCCGGATCAGCGGCATGATGCCGAGGATGTTGATCACGCGGGTCAGATGATAGGCGAGCACGGAGGGCGCCATTTCGGTGCGCACGTCATGGTCTTGTTCATGGGCAAATGTGAGAAGCTTGGCGCTGATGACAAAGGACAAAGCCGCCTTGAACCATCACCCTCGCCTATCGAGAGAACATATCGCTTGCAGCTGCCCCCAAGCGGCAAAGTTCACGCTGTGGTCGCACCACTAGATCAGGTGCTGGGCGCGGAAGCTTAGGAAGTCATTGCGACCAACGATGACGTGGTCGTGGACAGTGATGTCGACCGATTCGAGGGCGCGGATCACCTGTTTGGTCATGTCGATGTCGGCTTTGGACGGCGTGGGATCGCCGCTTGGGTGGTTGTGCACCATGATCAGAGCTGATGCGCCGAGCTCCAACGCGCGTTTCGCGATTTCGCGGGGGTAGAGCGGCGTGTGATCGACCGTGCCGCGCTGCTGCACCTCGTCTTTGATCAGAATGTTCTTCTTGTCGAGAAACAACACCCGGAACTGCTCGATCGGTTCGTGTCCGAGCGCCATTTTCAGATAGTCCAGGAGGGCTTGCC
>JBPCVQ010000475.1:0-2584 GCA_051010395.1 Geminicoccaceae bacterium
CGGCATCGCCGAGATCCCGGATATCGCGATCGTCACCAAAGCGGATCTCGGCCAGATCGCCATCCAGACGAAACGCGATCTCCGCTCTGCCCTCACCACCACCGGCAGCGCCACCGGCCGATCGACAGACGGTGCCTGGCAGGTGCCGGTGCTCTCCATCGCTGCGGGCGAGCAAGATGGGACGGCAGCACTAATCGAAACTCTCGATCTTCATCGCCAATATCTTGCCGCGGGCCCGCTTGCCGATCGTCGGCGCGACCAGGCCGAAGCCTGGCTGATCGGCAGCTTGAAAGAGGCATTTGGGCGCGAAGGTTTGAAGCTGATCGAGACAATGCCGGAAGGCAACGCTCTCACAAATAGCCAGTCGCCTTTTCGCCGTCTCGAAGTCCTTCACCGGGCTCTGTCAGCACATTTTGCCAGTCATATCGTCTCTTCATGAGACCAATTTTAATAATGCGACGGGCTAGTAATCAAACCTGCACGAAAGCGGGCGCCTCCGAACAGGAAGGCCTTCAATCCTGTTGGAAAATGCGCCAACCTTGACAGGTTTTCGCACTAGCACCTACCGTGCAGAACAAGTACACGAACTGAACAAACGTTCACGCGCGCAGCAGCGACAATGTTGAGCGACCGTCGAAAGGACGATCGGGGTTGGCGACCTTAGCTTCGAAGCGGGAAGACGGACGGCTGCGGACAACCTTGCCCGCTTGGCTGACCGGCGATCACCCCTTGCCCTGGCTCGCTCCGCTGATCGCCATGGTCCTGGCTTTTGGGATCTACCCGCTGATCTACGCGGTCTGGCTGACCATGAACCAGCAGAACCGCTTCACCCGCAAGATCGAGTTCGTCGGTGCTGATAATTGGCTGAAAGCCCTCGGTGACGAGCGCCTCTGGGGCTCCTTGAGCGTCACCGTCACCTACACCTTGGCCTGCCTTATCATCCAGGTGGCGCTCGGAATGGGCATCGCCCTCCTGCTCGACAGCGAGCGCCGTGGCTACGGTGTTCTGCGCGCGCTCATGACCTTGCCGCTCGTAGTGCCGCCAGCGGTTACCGGCTTGATGTTTCTTCTCATGGAAGACGCGCAATTCGGTGTTCTCGCTTATTATTTAGGCCTCATCGGCCTCGCCGATCCCAGCGATCCGATCTTGGCCAATCGATGGACAGCGCTTCCAGGGGTGATGCTCGCCGACATCTGGCAATGGACACCATTCATGGTGCTCATCATGCTCGCAGGCCTCAGAGCTTTGCCCAAGGAGCCGTTCGAGGCCGCTGCGATCGACGGTGCAAACGCCGTCCAATCCTTCTTCCACCTCACACTCCCGATGCTCGGCCGCGTCCTCGCCGTCGCGGTCCTGATCCGCACGATCGATCTCTTCCGGATCTACGACTACATCTACGCCATGACTGGCGGCGGACCCGGTACCGTCACTGAAACACTGAGCTTTTACGCCGGCCGCGCCTTTGGCGTCGCCGACTTCTCCTATGCTGCGACGCTCAGCCTGATCACGTTGATCGCGCTTAACTTGATCTGCTTCCTGTTCATCAAAATCGCCAGGGTGAAGTTCTGATGCCGGAAAGTCGGAGTGCAGGGCTGATCCGGGATATGTGCGCCTGGTTCGTCGTGTTGCTGTTTGTCTTTCCGCTGTTCTGGTGGGTCCTCGCATCCTTCAAACCCTACACCGCCATCTTCAACCAGACGCCCGTCTACACCGACTTCACGCCGACGACCGACAACTACGCCATCACCATTCTCGGCCAGTCCCGCATCAACCTCGAAGGCGGAATCGGTGGACAGACTGGGGGCGCCTCCAGTTATTACTCGATCCCCTCGATCGTCGACAGCATGATTGTCGCCGTCGGCTCCACGGTGCTTGCCATTTTCCTCGCAACACTTGCCGCCTATGGGCTGTCACGCTTCACCTTCAAGGCGAAGAACCATTTCGTTTTCTTCGTGCTCGCCCAGCGCATGATGCCGCCGATCGCCGTCGCGATCCCACTCTTTTTTATCTTCCGTGATATCGGTCTTCGCGACACCCATCTCGGCCTGATCCTCGCCCATACACTGATCAATCTCCCTTTGGCGACATTGCTCCTCAAGAGCTTCTTCGATGATGTGCCGAAGGAGCTTGATGAGAGCGCCATGCTGGACGGTGCCTCCAGGCTCGATGTGTTCAGAATGGTCGTCCTACCCCTGGTCAGGGGCGGGATTGCGGCAACCGCCGTGCTCTGCTTCATCTTTTCATGGACCGAGTTTCTGATCTCATTGCAGATGACAACATCCATCCGCACGATCCCGGTAAAGATCACCACCTTTGTTACGTCGACGGGCACGGAGTGGGGGATGATTACCGCTCTCGGCAGCGCTGCCCTTTTGCCGAGCTTCATCTTTATCATGCTCGTTCAACGCCATCTGGTCCGCGGGCTGACCCTCGGCTCACTCAAAGAGTGATGTCGTGAACCGGCGCGCTCGTGTTCGAGATAAACCCGAGCTCAAACAGGGAGGTTTCCATGAGCTTCAAACAACATGACCGCAAGACCTACATCGCCGATCTGGCGGGAAGGTTCGCAAGACGCGGCATGACA
>JBPCVQ010000476.1:0-12833 GCA_051010395.1 Geminicoccaceae bacterium
GCACAATGGCCTGCATGTGCCCGTCAACAACTATTACGGCGAATTTTCCTCCATCCTGGCGATCAATCGTGGCGTTCACGAGCCGCTTGAAGAATATGTGTTCCAGGAAATGCTGCGTCAGCTCGATGTCACAAAACCAATCGAGATGATCGAGCTCGGGTCCTATTGGGCGCATTACTCCATGTGGCTGAACAGCCGGTTTCCCCACGCCCGCACGACCTGCGTCGAGCCTGAACGAGAGAACCTGGAAGCCGGCCGTAAGAACTTTGCCCTGAATGGAATGTCAGGCGAATTCATCCGGGCCTTCGTCTCGAATGAGCAGTTTCAAGTCGATGCTTTTCTGACCCAAAAGCCGACCGATGAGATCGACATCCTTCACGCCGACATTCAGGGTTACGAGCTGCAGATGCTGAGAGGAGCCGGGAAGGCTCTCAGAGATCGCCGGATCAAGCGGATTTTCGTCTCAACCCATTCGCAGGAGCTGCACCACGAGGTGATGAAATGCCTGCAAGCAGCAGACTATCGTGTTGACGTGTCAGCAGATTTTGCGCGGGAGACGACATCTTTCGATGGCTTCGTGTATGCCTGTCTACCCGATCTGCCAAGGCTCCTGCCCGATGTCGATATTATGGGCCGAACGACGATTTGCCAGGCGAAGCCCATCGACTTTGCAAACTATCTGAGCCGTGTTCTCGACACGCGCGCACCCGAAGTCAATCTTTGAAGATTTCGTCCAACTCTTCGGCTTGACGTCTACGCCCAATCCCGCTCAGCTACCGACCGTTGCCAACGCGGCCTGTTGGGGGTGGCCGGCATAAGGGAGAGACGCATGTCAGCACCACCAGGAGAGAAAGGTGCACCGATCACCGATTACCGGCAGCTGATCGAGCACCTGGAAAGCGGCTGCAAACCGAAAGCAGCCTGGCGAATAGGCACGGAACACGAAAAGTTCGCTTACTGCCACGCCGACCTCAAACCCCTTACCTATGATGGTGAGGTCGGCATCCGCACACTTCTCGACGGTCTCGCCGATCAGTTCGGCTGGGAACGGCTCAACGAGAACGGTGTGCCGATCGCACTCAACAAGGGGGGGGCGAATATCAGCCTCGAACCGGGTGGCCAGTTCGAGCTTTCCGGTGCGCCGGTCACGACTCTGCACGAAACCTGCTCGGAAGTGCACGAACATCTCGATCAGGTGCGCACCGTCGCAGAGCCTTTGGGCGTGGGTATGCTCGGCATGGGCTTTCAACCGAAGTGGCAGCGCGAGGACATTCCCTGGATGCCCAAGGGTCGCTACAAGATCATGAAAAAGCACATGCAGAAAATGGGCAATCTCGGCCTGGACATGATGCTCCGCACCTGCACGATCCAAACCAATCTGGATTTTGGGTCGGAGGTGGATATGGTGATGAAGTTTCGTGTCAGTCTGGCACTCCAACCCATTGTCACCGCTCTCTTTGCCAACAGCCCCTTCACCAATGGCGAGCCCAACGGCTTCGTCAGCTACCGAAGCCACATCTGGACCGATACAGACCCCGATAGAACTGGCGTCCTGCCGTTCGTGTTCGAAGACGGCATGAGTTTCGAACGCTATGTCGAACATGCTCTCGACGTGCCGATGTACTTCGTCTACCGGGATGGCGCCTATGTCGACGCCAGCGGCCAGAGCTTTCGCGATTTCTTGAAGGGGCGCCTGCCGGCGCTGCCGGGTGAGGCTCCAACCATCACCGACTGGGACGACCACCTGACCACGCTCTTTCCCGAGGTGCGGATGAAGCGGTTTTTGGAGATGCGCGGCGCTGACGGCGGGCCCTGGCGGTCCCTTTGCGCATTACCTGCAATCTGGGTCGGCGTACTCTACCATCAATCCAGCCTTGATGCCGCCTTCGATCTGGTGAAAGACTGGACGATCGAAGAACATCAGGCGCTCCGCGATCAGGTACCAAAAACCGGCCTAGCGACGCCGTTTCGAAACGGCACTGTCCTCGATCTTGCTCGAACAATGCTCGATATAGCCGGCGACGGTTTGAGAGCACGTGCCGAAGAAGACTGGGCCGCACAAGATGAACGCCAGTTTCTCACATTTCTGAAAGGCGTGGTCGAGCGCGGCCGGACACCCGCCGAAGACAAGCTCGCCGCCTTCGAAGGACGCTGGCAGGGCTCAATCGATCCTGTGTTTGCCGAGTTCGCCTATTGATGGGCCATCCCGCCTGAGAATGATATTAGAGCGCACGGTCACTCTCTTCATTCGCAGCCAATGTGAGCGAAATATCAGTACCATCAGGACCGAGGCTGAGTGTCGCCGAAGCACTCAGGCCGTCTTTTCGAGCAGAGATCCTATAGTCGCCCTGAAACACCCGGCTGGCTAGTACGCCATCGGCATTGCTGAGGGCCACGATGTCGGTCCACCAATTGCTTAACACGAGCTCACGATAGACTTTGCCGATCGGGGTGATCGTGCCGTTCAGGCGGTACATGGCGACCCTGGCAGGAGCCCCCTCTTCTTCCCAGAACCGCCCAAAGACGAAGCCGTCGACGGATGGATGGCTGAATGCCAGTGTTAGAAAATCCCTTACAAAATCATGCTGCAGCTGTTCATCGGTTGTGACCATGTCGAAAGCGGTGATGATCAAAGGCAGGTTAAAGCTGGCGAGTTGGTCGAGGCGATCGCTCAGCACCTGGATCGGCGGCGGCTGGGCACCGAACCGCCCTTGCACACCGATCCGGTCGATCGGAACATCTTCGCCGAGGAGATTGCCAAGGAGCGTCGCAAGCTCCGCCATCCGATCACCGGCGAGAATGTCACTTTCGTTCAACGCCAGCCCAACATTAGGGGCGGCGGACCGGGCAAGCCGGAACCACGTCGCCATTTCATCCCAACCGAGCAGATCCAGAAGATCATGGTGCTCTCGAGGCCGATCGACGACGTCCCAGGCGCTGATACTCCCATCGAGCTCACCTGCGATCGCCGTTATGCCAGCATGAATCGCCTCGCGGATTGCATCCGGGTCGTCTCGTTTTTCCTGGAGTTCAAACGGCAGGTCTCTTACTTCGGTCGACACTAGGCCTCGACCGCGGAGATCGAGGCCGAGCGATCTTACCCAAGCCAGTGCGTCTTCGATGGCCTGACGGTTAGCTTCGTCCGACCAAGCAGTCCAATGCAAGGGACGATCGAAAGTCACCGTATTAAACATTTCTTTCAAATTCTTCCGATAAGATGCTGTGTTTCCTCCTTCTTCTTCACTAGTTCCTGCCAATGCCTCCGCGTCTATCGCCGCACCGAACTCGAACGCATGCTGGGACATCTGAATATGGATCTCGACATCGGACACGGGCTGTCCGTCGGCGTCGGTAACCTCAATAGTAAGATCGCCCTTACGATAGCGTTCGATCTGGCTCTCGGCGGTCGCGCGCCAGGGCGCTTCTGGCTCTCTTCCAGCGTAGCTAAACGACGTCGCGGGCAAGCGTCGAAGTGCGCGGTCATCGTCGAAACAACGCATCGATACCCCGCCGATGTCCACCACCTGAACCTGTGTACCCACCCCGAAAGCGACCTCGACCTCTCCTGAATCGATGTCCGATTGTGCTGCAAATTTGAGATCGAACGACGTCCAGACCGGTTCAAGATAAATCGATCGATCCAGCAAAGGGCTCTGATCAGGTTCGTTGCGAAGCACCTTGATCGACAGTCGACCAAGGCCAAGCTCAACCTGCGGCTGGACAGCGCGCGCTTCAAATCGCAGCCAGCAGGCAGCACCAGCGTGGATATCACCAGTGGAGGCAAGGCGGGCCTGCAGGCTTTCGACGCGCGCCGGCTGACCAAGAGTTTCCAGGCGAACCGCCCGTTCTATGCCCGCGTCCTGAACAGAAATCTCAGTCATCTTGCCGTGCTTCGGGCCAGCCCCGTCCAGATACACGAACTCAATAGTTCCTGGATCAGTGCCATCCACCGCGAGGCGACCTATCGAGCCGGCCCATGTTGCTTCCGGCTCGGCAATCGTCACTTGATCACAGGCCGCCACAACCATCGCCGCAACCGCCCAAAAACCAACCCGCATCCTGTCTCCAGCGCGCCGTGCGCCCTCGCCTACCTGACTTTGCTCTCAACGAAGCATTATCATACGAGCATTAGAGCTAAACGCGATTATTAGCATGGCACAATGCAAAACAGTTCGTTACCTGCCGCCATCGGCAAAAAATTGACGCCTGGAGCGCCTGTTTCGGTTTTGATCTCTTTGGGATTGGCTTGTGATGCCCGATGTGTGCTGGTAGGTCGATTGATGTGGGCTCAACCGAAGTTCCCATTGGAGGTGCAAGACGCCGTGATCAAGATCAGATTGGAGTTTTTCATGCCACTCGTCGAAATTTGCGCCTGTCGTTTTGCTCGGACACCTTGGAAATGAGGCCATGACCTTCAAAGTCTTAGCAACCATCCCGTGGTTCAAGACCCGGTCAGCCCCCGAGTTCGAACGCCTTCGCGAACATGGATGCGAAATCCAGATCAATGAGAAGGAACGTGCCTATAACGAGGCCGAATTGCTCGAAGTCCTACCGGAGATCAATGCAACGATCGCCGGCTCCGAGCCCTACAACGACAGGACGCTTGCGGTCGCCAAGTCCCTGAAGGTGATCGCCAGGGTTGGTGTCGGCTACGATATGATCGATGTCGCAGCAGCCACGCGCCAGGAGGTGCCTGTCGCCATGGCGTTCGGCACCAACCATGAAGCGGTCGCCGACCACGCCTTCGCCCTGCTCGCCGCCGTCTGCAATCAGCTCCCGACTTATCATCAGCAGATCGTCGAGGGACGATGGCGTGCTCAGTTTCATCGCTCGCTCTGGAAGGGTACGATCGGGATCATCGGTCTCGGTCGCATCGGCCGAGCTCTCGCGAGACGCTGTGCCGGTTTCGATATGCGAATCCTCGCCAATGACATAGTACCAGACACCGACTATGCGACAGCGAATAGCATCGAATTGGTCGACCTCGAAACCCTCTTGAAACAGTCCGATTTTGTCTCGGTAAATGCACCACACACACCGCTGACCGACAAACTGATCAATGCTGAGCGGCTGGCCTTGATGAAGCCTGAAGCCTACCTCGTGAATACCGCGCGCGGCGGCCTTGTCGATGAACTTGCACTGATCGATGCACTTAGCACCAGGCAAATAGCAGGTGCCGGCCTGGATGTGATGGCAGTCGAACCGTTACCCGATGGATCGCCGCTTCGTAGTCTCGACAATGTTGTCCTGACGCCCCATTGCGCTGGTGTCAGCGATATGGCGGTCACCCTCATGCTCAATCGCTGCATCGACAGCATTCTCGCCATCAAGGACGGAAAAAAGCCGGATCGCGAACTCTTGCTCAATCCGGAAGTGCTCTATTAGGCCGCAAGGCGAACATCGCCCCCGGAAGGAAGGGACGAAAATAGCCTGAGCTGAGCGTTGGTGGTGGCGTCCCAGGAGAAAGCCTCGGCAAAACGCCTGGTTTTGGCTCGATCCGGTGGTGTCTGAAGCAGGTGTTGAACGGCGAGTGCGATCGTTTCCGGTGTTCGCTCATCCAGGAGAAGGCCGGCCTCGGGGGCTGACACAATCTCCGGCGTTCCCCAATTGCGCGAGGCGATCACAGGTGTGCCGGAAGCGAGCGCCTCCAGGAGAACATTTGGCCAGCCCTCTCTTGAGGACGCCAGCACCAGCACATCGGCGGCACTATAGAGGCCAGGGAGGTCCTGATGTGCAACGACACCGGTGAAACGGACCCGTTCGGCGACGCCAAGCTTCGTCGCCAGCTGCTGCAGCTGGCCTCTCTTCGGCCCATCACCTGCGACGACGAGGTCGACATCAGGTAGGTGTTCCAACGCTCGAATCACCAGGTCATGGCCCTTCCGCTCGATCAGATGGCCAACCGAAAGCAATGTGCGTCGGCGGCACTGCCAATGACTGCGCGCGGTTTCACGATCGATCGGGCGGAAGAGGTCGAGATCGACGCCGTTGCGCATCACATGGACATCAGCGGGATCTGCACCGAGTTCGATCAATGCATCCTTGAGCGCGGCACAGACGGTGATCGAAGCATCGACCTTTCTGGCTGTCTTCGCAATCATGCGACCGACCAGAGGATAGCGCTTCGGATAAAGATTGAGATCGGTCCCTCTTGCGGTTACGGCGATCGGCTTTCCCAGCGTCCGCGCCAGGAGTGCCGCAGCCACACCGTCGGGATAATAGACGTGGGCGTCGATCAGATCGAAATCGCCCTCACACCTGACGATCTCGCGCACATGGCTGATCAAGGAGAGATAGAGGAAGAATGGTGAGAGATGTGTGCCGACCTTCGGCAGCTGGACGTAGCGGGGATGGCTGATGTCGATGCCATGGCGACACTCCGCGGGCGGGATGCGCGCGTACTCCCCGTACTGGCCAAAGAGGGCTTGCTGAAAGGGAAACCAAGGAACGGGCGCCACGACCCTTAGCTGAACGTCAGGGCGCTCGGCGAGCTTCCGCAGCCGGTTCTCGACGAAGACACCGAATGTCGGGTGCTCAGCGTTGGGGTAAAGCGTGGTGATCGACAGTATCTTCAAAAGACAGACCTCAATCTGAATGATGTCAATTTCCCATCACGCAACTATAAGTTACTTTTTCGAGATGTGTAGAAACGTTTTTGGATGTTTTCTAGAACCATGCCGCCAACCCTGCAAGCCCAAGCCGTCTGCTTCGTGGATGTCGCGGTCCAGGTCGAACTTACGCGCCTGCCCGCGCGGGAATCGCTGGCGGCCATGTGGCAGAACCTCGAAGCGCGTGCGGACGGCTCGTTTTTTCTTTCCTGGGCCTGGATCAGCACATGGCTGGCGACGATCGACTGCGTACCGCATCTGGTGATCGCTCGCCTCGACGGTGAAGTGGTGGGTCTGGGACTGGTGCATGCCAGGATGAAGATCCGCCATCGGGTTCTGCCGGTCTGGACTCTTCTCCTGCATCAGACCGGCGATGACGAACAGGACGTGATCACCATTGAGTACAACGATTTTCTGACGGATCGGCGCCATCGAAAGCGCGTCCGCGAGGCTTGCCTCCGTTTTCTGATCGATCATGGCGAAATCGGTAGCCGCAAGATCGGCGAAGTGCTCCTTGGCGGACTTGAGGGAGCTCGTCGGGCTGATATCGAAGCACTTGGGCGTCCGGTGCATGAACGTGCGCTCGCAGGCTCGGCTTACGTTGATTTGAGAGCGCTCAGGGGATCCAAGAAGGCATTCCTGGACATGTTGAAGGCCTCGACCGCCCGAAGAATTCGGCGCTCGATCGCCCTTTATCAAGAACGCGGCAGCCTTGAGCTGAAGGTTGCCGGGGATGTCGTCGAGGCAATCGACTTCTTCGAGCGATGCGGTGAGCTGCATCAGGCCCGCTGGACAGCTCGCGGTCGGCCGGGCGCCTTCGCCTACCCCGTTCTACACGGCCTTTCATCGAAGGCTCATCACCACGGCCCTGCCGCTCGGTACGGTCGAGCTGATGCAGATTTCGGCGGCAGGCGAACCGATCGGGTATCTCTACAACTTCCTCGACCGGGGCAGCGTTCGTTACTATTTCAGCGGCTTTCGCTTCGAGCCCGACAATCGCCTGAAACCAGGGCTCGTCAGCCACGCGCTTTGCATCGAGCATCACCGCAAGCGTGGGATGGACGTCTACGATTTCATGGGCGGCGATCAGCGCTACAAACAGGAGCTTGGTCAGCCCGGCCCGGATATCATCTGCCTCGCGGTGCAGCGGCCGAACTGGATGCTCGCAGCCGAGCGACCGTTGAGGCGGCTAAAACAGGCGATCGACGGGGTGTGTTTACGCTGATGATGTCTCGATTGTCGTTAAAATTTACAGCTGTTTTCTAGATTTTACATTCTAGTTTGTTCGAAATTTTTCGTCTCGCCCAAAACCCCAGACAACCCATTGTTCCGAAAGCTTTTTCTCAAGGCCAACGCATTTGGCACAAAACCTGCAATGGTTTTCAAAGTTTCTATCTTTAACTTATGGAGCAAACGATGCTTCGTCCTCAACGCAACGTCTGTGCTATTGCCGCTGGCATGTTCATGGCGCTGACAACGTGGTTCGCCACGCCGGCCAAAGCCATTGTCATCGTCGAAGCCTCGATCAATGGTGGCGCCTTCGAAACCCTCGCGTCATCGCCGACCGATACCCTGGTGTCGCTGGCCGGGGTCCTGCCGAACCTCGGCGGCACCTTCAGCGTCACGCTGGATGTCTCCAAGGACTACCCAATTTTCCAGCTCAATACCCTCAATAACGCGACGGTCAATGAACTGATCATCCGTGCGACGGCAACCGATCTCGACAGCCCAACCAGCGTCGAGCGTCTGTTGACCGGCTATGCCGATATGGTGCCGATCGGTGCTGCCGACATCGCAGTCGAGTCCTTCATCGATCCGGGCAATGTAGCTTTTGGCACGGCAATAGCAGCCGGCGCCGGCGGACCGATCAACGGGCCAGTTACGAAGGCAATCCTGACGCAGCTGGCGACACCGGTCACCCCCCTCTACTCGCTCACCCTGATCAACACCCTGACCAATATCGACAATTCAGCCAACTTCACATCGACACTGTCCGTCGTTCCCGAACCCGGCGCACTCGGCATGCTCGGCACCGGCCTCGTGCTTGCCGGCCTCATCTTGAAACGCCGGAGAAACCGGCGCTCCTGAGCCAGAGCTTCATCCCATGAGAAAAAAGGCGACCCTAAGGTAGGGCCGCCTTTTTTTGTCGAGATTGTGTCAGTCAGTTTTTCAACTTAAAGTACTAATTTTTTCAACCATTTTCCGTCCTTACAGGAAAGACTCGATGAACGACGGCGTCACCGTGATCATTCCAACCCTGGGAACAAGACCGCAGGAACTCGAGCGCGCGATCGACAGCGTCACGTCACAACTCGGTGTCAAAGCCATTCCCTTGGTGATCGTAAACGGATGCCGCTATGAAGCCGATCTGGTTACACGGCTGGAAAGAACCCCTGGCCTTTGCTGCCACAGGATCGAGCGCGCCGGCGTCTCCAATGCGCGGCTGGAAGGTCGACGGCTGGTGGAAACGAGTCACTTCGCCTTTCTCGACGATGATGACGAACTGCTTGCAGACGCTCTTCGCCTTCGCCTCGATACACTTCAGAGAACTAATGCTGATGTGGTGGTGACCAACGGCTACCGGGAAGAAAATGGAGAGCGGCGGCTCATCTTTTCAAAGTTCGATCGACATCCAGATGACCCTGCCCGTGCTCTGCTCGAAGAAAATTGGCTGGCGTCAGCAGGCGGCCTCTTTCGGACGGACATTGTCGGCGAGCAGATTCTGGATGGCCTGCCGGACTTTCTGGAAATGACGTTCATCGCCTTCCTGCTGACACAGCGACATGTCGTCTTCAGGCTTAATCGGCCGACATTCATCATTCACGCCGGAGCCGCAGAACAGGCGAGTGAAAGCTGGGCATATCTGAAAGAAATGCCAATGGTCCTGCAACGGATGCAGTCCCAGACCACGCGGAAGGATCTACAATCCCGCTTGAAGCAGCGGCGGGCCGCCGCACTGCACCAGGCATCGACGAAGGCCCTCGGGCATCGGAACATGCTGGCTGCCTGGAAATACCATCTGCATTCATTGGCGGTCGGTGACGGGCTCAGATACCTGCCTTACACCCGGCATATTGTCCTTGGGCGACATCCGCCTTGAAGAGCTCAAGCAGGGATTCCAGTTGATCGACGCGCGACTCCAATAGACGCTCGTCGCTTAGCGCGGGTCTTGCCTTGTCCAAAACCGACTTCAGCGCCCGCTTTGCCAGCTGGAATTTGGCGAAACCCGTAGCCTGCTTCACCAAGCCCGCCGGGCCTTTCAACCTCCAGAGCGCGGGCAGGCGCCAGGGGTTGTAGGTCAAGTCCAGGCTGGAGCACCAGTCCTCCCACTTCATCTTCAGGACGCCTGCCGTCGTCGTGACCGGCACCCAGGGAATACGCAGCGTATCCGCGAGGATGGCGCCGTGCATTGCCTCGGTGACCAGTACCTCCGTCGATTGAAGGGCGGCAAAGATCTCGTCGACGGCCCCTTGCGGATCGAGATACGCAACGCCCAGATCCGCGCAGACCCGATCCCAGTAAGCCAATCTGGCCGTAGAACAGTGCGGCATGAAGGCATAGCTATTTGTCTTCTCCACCTTCGGCAAATCGATCCGCCTGCAAAGAGCGGCGGCATCAGTGACCGCTTTTTCGGGCGGCAGACCAAGAGACGCCGCGGTCCGCGGCCCACGGACACAATAGACGTTCCAGCGCTCATCTATCGTCGAAGCCGGACCATAGCCTGCACCCGACCCGAAGATGGCTTTCAAGGGCTCTTTCGGAATTTTGTCATTGAGCAGCGTACCGATACCGACGAACAGGGGCTCCGTGTCGTCAGTACTCTGACGTAGTGCCGGATCATGGTAACAATGGCTATCGAAGGCTTCGGGAAGAAGTTTTTCGAAAAGCCAGGGATTGAGGTCGTCGCCGAAATTCCCAAGCGGGTCTTTGTGGAAATAGAGCCTCATCGCCTGGCCACGACATTCTGAAACTGGCTAAAACCATTGGCAAGGAAGAGGCTGATATAAGCTTCTGCGCCATCGGGTTTACGACAGACCTGCCACATGACGAGAATGAGGGCCGTATAGACCAATCCGCCGGACAGAATGAGTGTCATGAGCTGAAGTACATTGTCGAAGATGCCCAGCTTATCCTCCATTCTCGACTCTAGTCCAAGCAGCGTCAGCCCCATAATCGCGGCCGCAAGCGGGGCACGCCATACATGCTTGACCAAGGTCATGGGTGAGAAATTCAAAATCTTGGCCACCGCCAGCCAATTAAGAAGCAAGGCAAAGAGCGCGCTCGAAATGAGGACATAAGCGGCACCGATCGCCTGGTAATTGATGATCGCATAGACCAAGGCCGGCAGACGGACCAGGGCCATGAGGGCAGCGATAATGGCGATAAGGCTTGTTCGCCCCATCGCGATGAAGATGGCGCCGGCATTAGCACAGCAGAGCGAGATGGCGCCAGCCATGGCCATCAGTGATATCAGAGGAACGATTTCGAGCCAGTTCTCGCCAAGAAACAGCTTGACGAACTGCTCTGCGGAACAGGCGAGGCCGACGGCGACCGGCAGCCCGAGCGTCATCACAACAGTCAGCACGTCGAGATAGCCGCTGCGCAGTCGAACGGGGTCATCCGAGACCTTCGCATAGCCGGGAAAGACGGCGCGCTGCACCGGCCAGACGAGTTCCGTCGTTATCAGATTGCCGATTTCCTCGGCCATGCTGAACAAGCCGGTCGCGCGCATGCCGACAACCTTGCCGAGGATAAATGTCGTGCTGCGCTGATTGAGGAAGATCAGGAGATTGTTGACCAGCAGCCATTTCGAGAACCCCATGATCGGCCGCCAACGGCTCAAATCCCATCGCGGCCGGTAGGGCGACATGCCGTAGCTGAGCATCACCCTGACCAGCGCCTGTATGACGATGCCTAAAAGAAGTGCCCGGTAGTCGCGGAGGATGAAGGCTGCGCTGATCGTGACGACGAAGCCGGCAAGCTTCAAATAGACGTTGAAGCGGAAGTCTTTATCGAACGCCAGCTGTTTCCTGAAATCGACGATTCCGATGTTCTCGAAACCGCGAAGGAGGATGAAGAGCGCCAGCACGTCGAAGATCGGGGCCAGTCTCCGATCATCGAAATAGGCGGCGGCAGGTTCAGCTGCGAGCAGCAGACCACCGGCGCAAATACCTCCTTTGAGAATGCTCAACGACCAGGCCGTGTCGTAATCGGCACGGCCGGAATCCTGGTCTGCGATGAGTGCGAGGTCGAAACTGAATGCGCTCATGAAATCGAGGAGCGCAACAACACTCATGGCCAAAGCGATCAGGCCAAAGTCTTCCGGCGCCAGCAGCCGGGCGAGAATGATCGTACTTGTGAGGCCAATCAGCCTGACGAGAAAGCGGCCGAAGATCAGCCAGGCAGCACCTGTCGCAATCTGCCGCTTCAGGCTCATGCCGACACGTGGCCGAGAGCATGTGGTGTCAGCAATTCTATTCTCGAATCCTTGGTGACCAGTCTAATGGTGCGGGCAACGTCGCACCCCCCGCCGCTATTGCACTCGGCCTTAAAATTGTCAATTCAAGCGCGTATTTATTGAGAAATAAAAAATCAAAAGTAGAAAAAATCAGCGAATGAGATTGCCATCGTAATTCCAGGCGGCGTAGTCCTCGCCTTGCCACTGATCAGCCCTGGGCGCGTAGAAGGTGCGGGCGGTCTCGATCAGGTCGGACGAGACATTGGCGCTTCGAGCACCAAAGGCATGCTCGATGGCGGCATAGGTTATCTGGCCAAAGCTGTCGGGTGCCGGAAGAAAGGCGCCACCGGTGCCGATCGGGGTAACATCGACGAAATCGGCGGCGAACACACCGAGCGCTGCGCTGGCATCGGAAATGGTGATCGCCGGACCGCCGGGGCTCAAAGCGAGCTGAAAGGTCTTGCCGCTCGGGTCGGCATTCACCGCGAAATAGGGTGTAGCGGTCTGGACCTCCGGAGGCAGGGTCTGCGGGTTGGCCTGCTCGTCGCGCAGTGAGAAATAGACGAGATCGTCATTCCGGATCGCAAGGCCGGTCACCAGCGAGCAGGTCACGACGCTACCGGTGATGGTAGCCGGGCGGAGGTTGAGTGTTTCAGCGGGATCGACCGACTGCAGCCGTTCGTTGTCATGGAAACGCATGTCGCGCTGGGTCACGGTCGAATAGGGATGCTGCCACATATTCGCGATCAGCCTGGTGGTCTGCTCGG